>NZ_AOHN01000016.1:0-327653 GCF_000510915.2 Pseudomonas sp. FH4
GGCTGCTAGCTGAAACTGTCCAACTTTTCGGGGGCAGTCCATTTAGATTGCCAATACCTTCGAAATTGACGTCAGGCCCGGCCAATCGGCGCAAATTTACCCTGGGTGTGCTCTGCCAGCACTGCTGCTCCCAACTCTACCTCCAGCCCTCTCCTGCCGGCGCTGACAAAAATTGTCGCAAAAGGCTGGGCACTCACATCGATGAACGTGCGCAAGCGTTTCTTCTGCCCCAACGGGCTGATCCCGCCCAACAAATAACCGGTAGAACGCTGCGCCGCAGCCGGGTCGGCCATCTCGACTTTCTTGACGCCTGCTGCGTGAGCCAGGGCCTTCAAATCCAGACTTCCGACGACTGGCACCACCGCCACCAATAACTCACCTTTTTCGCTACTGGCGAGCAAGGTCTTGAACACCTGCGCCGGGTCAAGGCTCAACTTTTCCGCGGCCTCCAGGCCATAAGAGGCGGCCTTGGGGTCATGTTCATAACTGTGGATACGATGTTCGGCGCGAACTTTCTTCAACAAGTCCAATGCGGGTGTCATGGAGGCTCCAGGCTTGGGGAAAACGTGGAAAAGCAGACCGCCGATTCTAGGACAAACCCAGGCAAAACGCTCTAGTGCAGGGCGCCGTGCGGCGAATCCGCGCAGAGCCTGACCCCGCTTGCCGCCCATTCATTTGTCGTGCTGTCGCGATCATTCATCACACTAATAGTTAGAAAATGACCGACCGTTCACTTTCGACCTTTGACAGCAGTGTTTCTTGTCTATATTTTTTCGTTTCCGAATACCGTACGAATCTTCCTGCAGTAATCGAGCAGTAAGCCACGAACAGGATGGGGATCCTGTCCATGGTGAAAATCGCGCCTTGTCCGTTGTGACAACGCGCCAGACAAGAAAAAAAACCGAGGTTTTCAATGACAACTGCTCTTCAACAGCCTTCACTTTCAAGCCAATGCATGGCCGAGTTCCTCGGCACCGCGCTGCTGATCTTCTTCGGCACCGGCTGCGTCGCTGCGCTCAAGGTCGCGGGTGCCAGCTTTGGCTTGTGGGAAATCAGCATCATCTGGGGGATCGGCGTGAGCATGGCGATCTACCTGAGCGCCGGCATTTCCGGGGCTCATCTCAATCCAGCCGTCAGTATCGCGCTGTGCATTTTTGCCGACTTCGACAAACGCAAACTGCCCTTCTATATCATCGCCCAGGTCGCCGGCGCCTTTTGTTCCGCCGCGTTGGTTTACACGCTCTACAGCAACCTGTTTTTCGATTACGAACAAACCCACCAGATGGTCCGTGGCTCCGCAGCCAGCCTGGAGTTGGCCTCGGTGTTCTCCACCTACCCTCACGCCTTGCTGAATACAGCCCAGGCGTTTCTGGTGGAAATGGTCATCACCGCCATCCTCATGGGCGTGATCATGGCCCTGACCGATGACAATAATGGCCTGCCCCGCGGCCCCCTGGCCCCGCTGCTGATCGGTCTGTTGATCGCCGTCATCGGCAGCGCCATGGGCCCTTTGACTGGGTTTGCGATGAACCCGGCCCGTGATTTCGGCCCCAAACTGATGACCTTTTTCGCCGGTTGGGGTGAAATGGCCTTCACTGGCGGGCGCGACATTCCGTACTTCCTGATTCCGATCTTTGCACCGATTGTCGGTGCCTGCCTCGGCGCTGCGGCCTATCGCGGGCTGATTGCCCGCCACTTGCCCAACGCCGCACCTGCTACAACTGATGCAGCCGACACCGCCGCCAGCGGTAATACCCGAACATCCTGATAGCGGTAGCCTGAGCCCTCCTGCCCTTTGCGGCCCAGGCTACTCACCCACTCCCTTTTTCCGTCCAAGGCAATCGACATGACCGACACACAGAATAAGAACTACATCATTGCCCTTGATCAGGGCACCACCAGTTCACGGGCGATCATCTTTGATCGTGACGCCAACGTGGTGTGCACCGCCCAACGTGAATTCGTCCAGCACTACCCGCAAGCCGGCTGGGTCGAGCATGACCCGATGGAAATCTTCGCCACCCAGAGCGCCGTGATGGTCGAGGCCCTGGCGCAAGCCGGCCTGCACCACGATCAGGTCGCCGCCATCGGCATCACCAACCAGCGTGAAACCACGGTGGTCTGGGACAAGATCACCGGCCGCCCGATCTATAACGCCATCGTCTGGCAATGCCGCCGCAGCACCGAGATCTGCCAGCAGCTCAAGCGCGACGGCCACGAGCAATACATCAGCGACACCACCGGCCTGGTCACCGACCCGTACTTCTCCGGCACCAAGTTGAAGTGGATCCTCGATAACGTCGAAGGCAGCCGTGAACGCGCGCGCAATGGCGAGCTGCTGTTCGGCACCATCGACAGCTGGCTGATCTGGAAATTTACCGGTGGCAAGACCCACATCACCGACTACACCAACGCCTCGCGCACCATGCTCTTCAACATCCACACCCTGGAGTGGGACGCGAAGATGCTGGAGGTGCTGGATATCCCACGGGAAATGCTGCCAGAAGTTAAATCCTCCTCGGAAATCTATGGCCGTACCAAAAGTGGGATTGCCATCGGCGGTATCGCTGGTGACCAGCAAGCCGCCCTGTTCGGCCAGATGTGCGTCGAGCCGGGCCAGGCGAAAAACACCTACGGCACCGGCTGCTTCCTGCTGATGAACACCGGCGACAAGGCAGTCAAATCCAAGCACGGCATGCTCACCACCATCGCTTGCGGCCCCCGTGGCGAAGTGGCCTATGCCCTCGAAGGCGCTGTCTTCAACGGCGGCTCCACCGTGCAATGGCTGCGTGACGAGCTGAAGATCATCAACGATGCCCACGACACCGAATACTTCGCCAACAAGGTCAAGGACAGCAACGGCGTGTACCTGGTGCCGGCCTTCACTGGCCTGGGTGCGCCGTACTGGGACCCGTATGCCCGTGGCGCGCTGTTCGGCCTGACCCGTGGCGTACGCGTGGATCACATCATTCGTGCAGCCCTGGAGTCGATTGCCTACCAGACTCGCGACGTGCTCGACGCCATGCAGCAGGATTCCGGTGAACGCCTCAAATCCCTACGGGTAGACGGCGGCGCAGTGGCCAACAACTTCCTGATGCAGTTCCAGGCCGACATCCTTGGCACCCAGGTCGAACGACCGCAAATGCGCGAAACCACTGCATTGGGCGCCGCTTACCTGGCCGGCCTGGCCTGTGGTTTCTGGGGCAGCCTGGAAGAACTGCGTGGCAAGGCGGTGATCGAGCGTGAATTCGAACCGCAACTGGACGAGCCAGCCAAAGAAAAACTCTACGCCGGCTGGAAAAAAGCGGTCAGCCGCACCCGCGACTGGGAACCCCACGAAGGCGCCGAATAAGCCAAGCGCCGGACCCACTTAGGGTTGTAACTGGCAGGGAGCAGATTCCTGCGTCATCATGGGCCACTTTTTTGTACGGCAGCCCAAAGGACGCCCCATGAATCTGCCTCCCCGTCAGCAGCAAATCCTCGAACTGGTCCGCGAACGCGGCTACGTCAGCATCGAGGAAATGGCGCAGCTGTTCGTTGTCACCCCGCAAACCATTCGCCGCGATATCAATCAACTGGCAGATGCCAACCTGCTGCGGCGCTACCACGGCGGCGCGGCCTATGACTCCAGTGTCGAAAACACCGAGTACGCCATGCGTGCCGACCAGATGCGCGATGAAAAACAGCGTATCGGCGAAGCCATTGCCGCACAGATCCCCGATCACGCCTCGCTGTTCATCAATATCGGCACCACCACCGAATCCATCGCCCGGGCGCTGCTCAACCACAGCCACCTGAAAATCATCACCAACAACCTCAACGTCGCCATGATGCTCAGCGCCAAGGACGACTTCGATGTGCTGCTGACCGGCGGCAATGTGCGCCGTGACGGCGGTGTGGTGGGCCAGGCCAGCGTGGACTTCATCAACCAGTTCAAGGTCGACTTTGCCCTGGTAGGTATCAGCGGCATTGATGAGGACGGCAGCCTGCTGGACTTCGACTACCAGGAAGTGCGGGTTTCCCAGGCGATCATTGCCAATGCGCGCAAGGTGATCCTGGCGGCGGACTCCAGCAAATTCGGGCGCAATGCCATGATTCGCCTGGGGCCGATCAGTTTGATTGATTGCCTGGTCACCGATCAGCCGCCGGTGCCGGCGCTGGTGCAGTTGCTCAATCAGCATAAGATTCGCCTGGAAGTCGTCTGATCTATCCCTCAGATCTCTGGCGCCTGGACCACCGTCATCGCGGGCAAGCCCGCTCCCACAGGTTGATCGCATTCCAACTGTGGGAGCGGGCTTGCCCGCGATGGCTGCCTGTAGGGCAACCACTCTCTTGAGCCAGCACCCGGCTCAATGTTCACAAATTTTCCTTTTTCGGCCCTTCGATGAGTTTTTTCAATCGAAGTCGACTGGCTGCGCCTGCGTTTATGAGCTACCATTTTCGCAAATGAACATTAATGTTCGAATTCAAATATTAAAAATACATCGTGAGGCCCGCCGATGCCCCTTTCTACCTTGCCTGCTCCACCCCTAGCCGAAGTCTATGACGTCGCCGTTATTGGCGGTGGGATCAATGGCGTGGGCATCGCGGCAGACGCGGCCGGTCGCGGCCTGTCGGTTTTCCTTTGCGAAAAGGACGACCTGGCCAGCCACACTTCGTCCGCCAGCAGCAAGCTGATCCACGGCGGCCTGCGCTATCTTGAACATTACGAATTCCGCCTGGTGCGCGAAGCCCTGGCAGAGCGCGAAGTGCTGCTGGCCAAGGCCCCGCACATCGTCAAGCAGATGCGCTTTGTGCTGCCCCATCGCCCGCACCTGCGCCCGGCCTGGATGATTCGCGCCGGCCTGTTCCTGTATGACCACCTCGGCAAACGCGAAAAACTCGCCGGCTCCAAAAGCCTGAAGTTCGGCGCCGACAGCCCGCTGAAAAGCACAATCACCAAAGGCTTCGAATACTCCGACTGCTGGGTGGATGACGCGCGCCTGGTAGTGCTCAATGCCATGGCAGCCCGGGAAAAAGGTGCACATATCCACACCCAGACCCGTTGCGTCAGCGCCCGTCGCAGCAAGGGCCTGTGGCATCTGCACCTGGAACGTGCCGATGGCAGCCTGTTCTCGATCCGCGCCAAGGCGCTGGTGAACGCTGCCGGCCCGTGGGTAGCCAAGTTCATCAAGGATGACCTGAAGCTGGATTCGCCCTACGGCATCCGCCTGATCCAGGGCAGCCACCTGATCGTGCCGAAACTGTACGAAGGTGCCCACGCGCACATCCTGCAGAACGAAGACGGGCGCATCGTCTTCACCATTCCGTACCTCAATCACCTGACCATCATCGGTACCACCGACCGTGAGTACACCGGCGATCCGGCAAAAGTGGCGATTACCGAAGGTGAAACGGACTACATGCTCAATGTGGTCAATGCCCACTTCAAGCAGCAGTTGAGCCGCGACGACATCGTGCACACCTATTCCGGCGTGCGCCCGCTGTGCAACGACGAATCCGACAACCCGTCGGCCATTACCCGCGACTACACCCTGGCGTTGTCGGGCACGGGCGAAGAAGCGCCGATCCTGTCGGTGTTCGGCGGCAAGCTGACCACCTACCGCAAATTGGCCGAATCGGCACTGGCGCAACTGGCCCCGTACTTCCCACATATCAAGCCAAGCTGGACCGCCAAGGCCAGCCTGCCCGGCGGCGAAGACATGACCACACCAGAAGCCCTGGCCACGGATATTCGCAGCAAGTTCGAGTGGATCCCCAGCGAAATCGCCCGGCGCTGGTCGACGACCTATGGCAGCCGCACCTGGCGCCTGCTTGAAGGCGTGCAATCGCTCGAAGACATGGGTGAGCACCTGGGCGGTGGCCTCTACACCCGGGAAGTCGACTACCTGTGCGCCGAGGAATGGGCGACCCAGGCCTACGACATCCTGTGGCGCCGCACCAAACTCGGCCTGTTCACCACCCCCGACGAGCAGGAGAACCTGCAGCGCTACCTGATCAAGGTCGAGCAGAACCGCAGCAAGATCGAAGCGGCCTGATTAACGAAGCCCCTGCACCGGAAGGTCCAGGGGTTTTTTATGGCCGTCTTAATGTGAAATGCGATCAATGTGCGAGCTGGCTTGCCTGCGATGGCGGACTGACTGATGACAATCGACGGCAAGCCAACACCTATGGATTCGGTTTTCCGAACACGCTGCTGTCGCCGATTCGGTTTGCCGGACTTAAACATCGATTAAACAGCGTCACATAAAGTTAATAACCATATAAATCATATAGTTAGACTTTTATTAACGGTCTGGCACGACTCATGCTCTACACTTGGTACGTGTTTGCCTGAGATGCTTCAGGAGCCGTCACAGGCATTCGCTGTATCGAAAGAGCCGTCCAGGCTTCATAAAAAAAACAAATGTCGAGGAAGTATTGATGCGTATCGTTCCCCATATTTTGGGCGCAGCTATCGCTGCCGCTCTGATTAGCACTCCAGTTTTTGCCGCTGAGCTCACCGGCACCCTGAAGAAAATCAAAGAGTCGGGCACCATCACCCTGGGCCACCGCGACGCCTCCATCCCGTTCTCCTACATCGCAGACGGCTCGGGCAAGCCAGTGGGCTACTCCCACGACATTCAACTGGCCATCGTCAAGGCTGTCGAGAAAGACCTCGGCATGAAAGAAGGCGAGTTGAAGGTCAAATACAACCTGGTCACCTCGCAAACCCGTATCCCGCTGGTGCAGAACGGCACCGTGGACGTTGAATGTGGTTCCACCACCAACAACGTCGAGCGTCAGCAGCAAGTCGACTTCTCCGTCGGCATCTTCGAAATCGGTACCCGTCTGCTGTCCAAAAAGGACTCGACCTACAAGGATTTCGCTGACCTCAAGGGCAAGAACGTCGTAACCACCGCCGGTACCACCTCCGAGCGCATCCTCAAGTCCATGAACGCTGACAAGCAAATGGGCATGAACGTCATCTCCGCCAAGGACCACGGTGAATCCTTCCAGATGCTGGAAAGCGGCCGTGCCGTTGCCTTCATGATGGACGACGCACTGCTGGCCGGTGAAATGGCCAAGGCCAAGAAGCCAACCGACTGGGCCGTGACCGGCACCCCACAATCCTTCGAAATCTACGGCTGCATGGTTCGCAAAGGCGATGCCCCGTTCAAGAAGGCTGTGGATGACGCCATCGTCGCTACCTACAAGTCCGGCGAAATCAACAACATCTACACCAAGTGGTTCAGCTCGCCGATCCCACCAAAAGGCCTGAACCTGATGTTCCCGATGAGCGACGAACTCAAGGCCCTGATCGCCAACCCGACTGACAAAGCGGCTGACGACAAAACGGCTGAAAAAAAGTCCTGATTCCGAACTAACCTTATCCCCTGAGGGAGCCAACCCTCCCTCAGGTGCCTGTTACTACCTGCTGGCATTATTTGGAACACTCGACCTGGCGGTTTCCGAGCCGATCGCGTGTGCCTGACGTTCACCGTCAGGCGGGAATGGATTTTCCCCAAGCGGGTGCTTGTACATCGATCGATTTCGGGGGAGACCCTAATGAATTACAACTGGGACTGGGGCGTATTCTTCAAGTCCACCGGCGTGGGCAGCGAGACCTATCTCGACTGGTTCATCTCCGGTTTGGGCTGGACCATCGCCATCGCCATCGTGGCCTGGATCGTCGCCTTGCTGCTGGGCTCGATGCTAGGCGTGATGCGTACGATGCCTAACCGCCTCGTGGCCGGCATCGCGACCTGCTATGTAGAACTTTTTCGTAACGTGCCACTGCTGGTTCAGCTGTTCATCTGGTACTTCCTGGTACCCGACCTGCTGCCGCAGAACCTGCAGGACTGGTACAAACAAGACTTGAACCCGACCACCTCGGCCTACCTGAGCGTTGTCGTGTGCCTGGGCCTGTTCACCGCCGCCCGCGTATGTGAACAAGTGCGTACCGGCATCCAGGCGCTGCCCCGTGGCCAGGAAGCCGCCGCGCGCGCCATGGGCTTCAGCCTGTCGCAGATCTACTGGAACGTGCTGCTGCCCCAGGCCTACCGGATCATCATTCCGCCGCTTACCTCGGAGTTCCTCAACGTCTTCAAGAACTCCTCCGTGGCGTCCTTGATCGGCCTGATGGAACTGTTGGCGCAAACCAAGCAGACCGCCGAATTCTCGGCCAACCTGTTCGAAGCCTTCACCCTGGCCACGCTGATCTACTTCACCCTGAACATGAGCCTGATGCTGCTGATGCGCCTGGTCGAGAAGAAAGTCGCAGTGCCCGGCCTGATTTCCGTGGGGGGTAAATAATGGAATTCGATTTCAGCGGCATTATCCCGGCCATCCCCGGCCTGTGGAACGGCATGGTCATGACCTTGAAGCTGATGGTCATGGGCGTGGTCGGCGGCATCATCCTCGGCACCATCCTGGCGTTGATGCGCCTGTCCTCCAGCAAACTGCTGTCGCGCGTGGCTGGCGCCTATGTGAACTACTTCCGCTCGATCCCGCTGCTGCTGGTGATCACCTGGTTCTACCTGGCGGTGCCGTTCGTATTGCGCTGGATCACCGGCGAAGACACGCCAATCGGTGCATTCACCTCCTGCGTCGTAGCGTTCATGATGTTCGAGGCGGCGTACTTCTGCGAAATCGTGCGGGCCGGCGTACAGTCGATCCCCAAGGGCCAGATGGCTGCAGCACAAGCGATGGGCATGACCTACGGCCAGACCATGCGCCTGATCATCCTGCCCCAGGCGTTCCGCAAGATGACCCCGCTGCTGTTGCAGCAGAGCATCATCCTGTTCCAGGACACCTCGCTGGTCTACACCGTGGGCCTGGTGGACTTCCTCAATGCTTCGCGCGCCAATGGCGACATCATCGGGCGTTCCAATGAGTTCCTGATCTTCGCCGGTGTCGTCTACTTCATCATCAGCTTTGCCGCCTCGCTGCTGGTCAAGCGTCTGCAAAAAAGGTTTGCCGTATGATCTCTATCAAGAATATCAACAAGTGGTATGGCGACTTCCAGGTGCTGACCGATTGCAGCACTGATGTCAAAAAAGGCGAAGTGATCGTGGTGTGCGGGCCGTCCGGCTCGGGCAAATCCACCCTGATCAAGTGCGTCAACGCCCTGGAACCGTTCCAGAAAGGTGACGTTGTGGTCGACGGCACCTCGATTGCCGACCCGAAGACCAACCTGCCAAAACTGCGCTCGCGCGTCGGTATGGTGTTCCAGCACTTCGAACTGTTCCCGCACATGACCATCATCAAGAACCTGACCGTCGCGCAGGTGAAAGTGTTGGGTCGCAGCGAAGAAGAGGCCAAGAAGAAAGGCCTGCAATTGCTGGAACGTGTGGGTCTGTCGGCGCACAAGGACAAGCACCCGGGCCAACTGTCCGGCGGCCAGCAGCAGCGCGTGGCGATTGCCCGTGCACTGGCCATGGACCCGATCGTCATGCTGTTCGACGAACCGACCTCGGCCCTGGACCCGGAAATGGTCAACGAAGTACTGGACGTGATGGTGCAACTGGCCCAGGAAGGCATGACCATGATGTGCGTGACCCACGAAATGGGCTTCGCCCGTAAAGTGGCCGACCGCGTGATCTTCATGGACGCCGGCAAGATCATCGAAGACTGCCCCAAAGAGGAGTTCTTCGGTGATATCAGCGCCCGTTCCGAACGTGCGCAGCACTTCCTCGAAAAAATCCTGCAGCACTAAAAAAGCCGCAACTCGCTCCTCTGTTGTAGGAGCGAGCTTGCTCGCGAAAAACTCAAGGGCACCGCGTTCATTCAGGATGCACGCGTCATCGTTGGCGTTTTTCGCGAGCAAGCTCGCTCCTACAAGGAGCAGGCAAGCTGTAGCTGACCCAAGGCATCTGTGATGAAATGCGACCCCACCCTCTATCGCGCCGCGCCGCCATCCCTTGCCGTGAAGCCTCGTCTGATTCGCCAGTTGTTCCTGCCGCCCCTGATCATCCTGTTGATGATCGGCCTGGGCTTTATCGGCTTCTGGACCAGCGAACACTACGGGATTCGCACCCTGGGCGAGAACGGCGAGCGCCAATTGGAGTTGCATGCGCGCACGGTCGAGAGTGAGATCAGCAAGTACACCTACCTGCCCAGCCTGCTGGAGCTGGAATCCAGCGTCTCCAAACTGCTGGCCGACCCGAGCCCGGAACACCGGCAAACGGTCAACGAATACCTCGAAGGCCTGAACCGGCGCAGCCGCAGTCGGGCCATTTATGTGATGGACACCACCGGCCGGGTAATGGCCACCAGTAACTGGCGCGATGTCGACAGTTACCTGGGGGAAGACCTGTCGTTCCGCGCCTATTTCCAGAATGCCGTGCGTGGCCAGCCGGGCCGATTCTATGGGATCGGCAGCACCAATGGCGAACCCGGCTACTACCTGGCCCATGGCCTTGAGGAGCGCGGCAAGATCATTGGTGTCGCAGTGGTCAAGGTGCGCCTGGAAGCGCTGGAAGAACGCTGGCAGCGCGCGCGCCTGGAAGCCTTTGTCAGCGATGAGAACGGCATCATCATCCTCTCCAGCGACCCGGCACGCCGGCTCAAGGCCGTGCGCCCACTGAGCGACGACACCAAGGAGCGCCTGGCCCGCAGCCTGCAATATTACTGGGCGACCCTCAACGAACTGCAACCCCTGGCCCGTGAACACCTTACTGCAGGCAGCGAAAAACTGACCTTCCCGGCCAACAGTGAAGTGGTGGCCGACGAGCAGGAAGTCACCTACCTGGCCCAGACCCGGCCGCTGAACGACACACCGTGGAACTTCACCCTGCTCACCCCGCTCAACGACCTGCGCCAGGCCGCGATCAACCAGGGCATCCTCGTCGCGGTGGCCTTTGCCCTGGTGGCGTTCCTGCTGATTGCCTGGAATGAGCGGCGCAAGGTCATCGCCACGCGCCTGGCCGCCCGCGAAGCCTTGCAGGAAGCCAACAACCAGTTGGAACGGCGGATCGCCGAACGCACCACTGACCTGCGTGCCAGCAACGAACGGCTCAAGGCGCAGATCCGCGAACGACGCCAGGCCGAAGAGACCCTGCGCCGTGCCCAGGACGAGTTGGTCCAGGCCGGCAAGTTAGCGGCCATTGGCCAGATGTCCACCAGCATCGCCCATGAACTGAACCAGCCCCTGGCCGCCCTGCGCACCTTGTCCGGCAATACCGTGCGCTTCCTGGAGCGCGGGGCACTGGAGACCGCCAGCACCAACCTCAAGACCATCAACGAACTGATCGACCGCATGGGCCGCATCACCGCCAGCCTGCGCTCGTTTGCCCGGCGCGGTGACGATCAGGGCGAGGCCAGCCTGGGCAAGGCCGTGGACGCGGCGTTCCAGGTCCTGGGCAGCCGCCTCGACAGCCTGCCACTGACCGTACACCGCGGCTTCAGCCAGGCCATGTTGCAGATCGACCAGACCCGCCTGGAACAAATCCTGGTCAACCTGATCGGCAACGCCCTGGATGCGATGCATGCCCAGCCCGCTCCCGAGCTGTGGCTGGAAAGTGAGATCAGCGACGGCAAATACCGCCTGCGGGTGCGCGATAACGGGCATGGCATCGCCCCCGAAACCCGCAAGCATCTGTTCGAACCTTTTTTCACCACCAAACCCGGCGAGCAAGGGTTGGGCCTGGGCCTGACCCTGTCGGCCAGCCTTGCGGCGGCCACCGGCGGCAACCTGGCCGTCGAACATCCGGCCGTTGGTGGTACAGCCTTTGTCCTGAGCCTGCCCCTGGCAGGCCATCAACCCGGCGAATCGACATGAACAGCCAACCCAACACCGAACTCACCGTGCTGATCGTCGAAGACGATCCCCATGTGTTGCTCGGCTGCCAGCAAGCCCTCGCCCTGGAAGACATCCCCAGCGTCGGCGTGGCCAGTGCCGAAGAGGCTCTCAAGCGCGTCGGCGAAAATTTCGCCGGCATTGTGATCAGTGATATCCGCCTGCCCGGCATCGACGGCCTGGAGCTGTTGACCCGCCTCAAGGCCCTGGATAAAAGCCTGCCGGTGGTGCTGATCACCGGCCATGGCGATATATCCATGGCCGTGGGTGCGATGCGCAATGGCGCCTATGACTTCATGGAGAAACCTTTTTCTCCGGAGCGCCTGGTGGACGTGGTGCGCCGCGCCCTCGAACAGCGCGGCCTGGCCCGCGAAGTCTGGGCGCTGCGCCGGCAACTGGCCGAGCGTGACTCGTTGGAAGGCCGGATCATCGGCCGCTCGCCGGCGATGCAGAACCTGCGCGAATTGATCGCCAACGTCGCCGACACCTCGGCCAACGTGCTGATCGAAGGCGAGACCGGCACCGGCAAGGAACTGGTCGCCCGCTGCCTGCACGACTTCAGCCGCCGCCATGCCCACCAGTTCGTCGCCCTGAACTGCGGCGGCCTGCCGGAAAACCTGTTTGAAAGCGAGATTTTCGGTCACGAAGCCAACGCCTTCACCGGTGCCGGCAAACGGCGTATCGGCAAGATCGAACATGCCCATGAAGGCACGCTGTTCCTCGACGAAGTGGAAAGCATGCCGATGAACCTGCAGATCAAACTGCTGCGGGTCCTGCAGGAACGCACCCTGGAGCGCCTGGGCTCGAACCAGAGCGTGGCGGTGGATTGCCGGGTGATCGCCGCCACCAAGTCCGACCTCGACGAGTTGAGCCGTGCCAGCCAGTTCCGCAGCGACTTGTACTACCGCCTGAACGTGGTGACGCTGGAGCTGCCGCCGCTGCGCGAGCGCCGTGAAGACATCCTGCAACTGTTCGAACACTTCCTGCAGCAATCGTCCCTGCGTTTCGACCGCATCGCGCCAGAGCTGGACAACCAGACCCTGTCCAGCCTGATGAGCCACGACTGGCCCGGCAACGTGCGTGAACTACGCAACGTCGCCGAACGGTTTGCCCTGGGCCTGCCGGCCTTCAAGAAAAGCGGCACCAGTGCCGGCAACCATGGCCTGGCCTTTACCGAGGCAGTGGAAGCCTTTGAACGTAACCTGCTCAGCGACGCCCTGCAACGCAGCGGCGGCAACCTGACCCAGGCCAGCCTGGAACTGGGCATGGCCAAGACCACCTTGTTCGACAAGGTCAAGAAATACGGCCTGAGCCACTAAGGAGTCGCACATGGACTTAGTCTTCAAGGCTGCCCTGGGTGCAGCCGTGGTGTTGATCCTGGCGATGCTGGCCAAGACCAAGAATTACTACATTGCCGGGCTGGTGCCACTGTTTCCGACCTTCGCGCTGATTGCCCACTACATCGTCGGCAAGGGCCGCTCGGTGGACGACCTGAAGACCACCATTGTGTTCGGCATGTGGTCGATCATTCCGTACTTTGTGTACCTGGCGACGCTGTATGTGATGGTCGACCGCATGCGCCTGGAGGCCTCGCTGGCAGTCGCCGCAGTAGCCTGGCTGATGGCGGCGACGGTGCTGGTCAGCGTCTGGGTACGCATCCACGCCTGATTCACCTCAATCAAATGTGGGAGCGGGCAAGCCCGCTCCCACATTTTGATCAGTGTTTCAGCGCACGATCTTGTCGATCTGGATCCCGAGCTTTTTCAGGCGATACCAGAAGCTGCGCTCGGAGATCCCGATCCTCGTCGCCGCTGCCGCCTGCACGCCATTGCTCTCTTGCAACGCCGCCAGGATGTACGCCTTCTCCACCTCTGCCAACGCTGCATCCAGGTCCTGGGGCACGCCCGGGCCTTCACTGAGGATCGTCGTCACATCGCCCGCCGTCGGTTGGGACGCGAACAGATAGGCTGGCAAGTCGATATCTTCAATCACCGGGCTGGCCGCCACGATGGTCGCGCGCTCCACACAGTTTTGCAGCTCGCGGATATTGCCCGGCCAGTTGTAGGCGGCCATGGCCTGCAAGGCGTCGGCGCTGAAGCCCGTGATGCGTTTACCGGCATTGGCGCTCAGGCTACGGGCAAAGTGCCGGGCCAGCGGGGCGATGTCTTCGACGCGCTCGCGCAACGCCGGCAACGGGATCGGGAAGACGTTGAGGCGATAGTAAAGGTCTTCGCGAAACTCCTTGTTCGCCACCGCGTCCAGCAGGTTCTTATTGGTCGCGGCGATCACTCGCACATCGACTTTACGCTCGCGGGGATCGCCCACCGGCTCGATCACCCGCTCCTGCAAGGCGCGCAGGATCTTGGCCTGCAACGCCAGGGGCATATCGCCCACTTCATCGAGAAACAGCGTGCCCTTGTCGGCCTGCATGAAACGCCCTACCCGGTCGGCCACGGCGCCGGTAAAGGCGCCCTTGCGATGGCCAAACATCTCGCTTTCCAGCAAACCTTCGGGGATCGCGGCGCAGTTGACCGCCACAAAGGGTTTGTCGGCACGGTTGCCATGTTTGTGAATGGCGCGGGCGACCATTTCCTTGCCGGTGCCGCTTTCACCGGTCAGTAGAATGGTCGCGTTGCTTTCGCGTACCGAATCCACCGCCTGCAGCACTCGCCGGAACGCCGGACTGTCGCCCACTAGACTGTCGAATTGCGCATGCTCGTCGAGCTCGGCACGCAACCGTGCGTTGTCGCGCATGATGTCGCGAAACTGCAAGGCCTTGGCCACGGTGATGTCCAGCTCGTCGATGTCGAAGGGCTTGGCAATGTAGTCGTAGGCACCGTTGCGCATCGACTGTACGGCATTCTTCACTGTGCTGTAGGCCGTCATCACGATCACTGGCAACTGCGGGTAACGCACCTTGATCTCAGCCAGGAGCTGCGGGCCGTCCATGCCGGGCATGCGCCAGTCGCTGATCACCAGGTCGATATCTTCCTGCTCCAACACCTTGAGGGCATGCAGGCCATTGCCGGCGATAAACACCTGGATATCGTTCTGGCTCAGGGCCGACGCCAGCAAATCGCAGAGTTTGGGCTCGTCGTCGACCACCAATATGTTATGCGTCATGACTGTCCTCGTCGTCGCCGTCATCTTCACCGTTGGCCGGAATGTACAGGCTGAAGGTCGCGCCGGCATCCTTCTCACTGGTGCATTCGATGCGGCCGTCGTGACTTTCCATGATCGAATAGACTTTCGCCAGGCCAAGGCCCGTGCCCGAGGCCTTGGTGGTGACGAAGGGGGTAAAGATCCGCTCGATCATCTCTGCCGGAATGCCCTGCCCGCTGTCGCTGACACTGATCACCGTGGATTGATCGACGCGGCTGATGCTCAACGTCAGGCGCCCGCCCTGGGGCATGGCGTCGATGGCGTTGAGAATCAGGTTCAGGCACGCCTGCTTGAATTGCTTGGCGTCCACATAGAGAGTCGCGCCAGGCGCCTGGTCGTCGAGGTGCGCGTCGATGGCGTGGCTCGCCAGCTCCGGCGCGCAGAACCCCAGGATCTCTTCCACCAGCGGCCGCGCCAGTTGCTGGCTGCGCAGTGGCTCGCTGGGTTTGGCGAAGTCGAGAAAGTCAGTGATCAGGTCATTGATCCGGCTGACTTCGCTGACCACGTATTCCAGGTGGCGCTTGTCAGTCTCCGGCAGGTCCGTGCGGCGGTGCAGCAGTTGCGTCGCGGTCTTGATAATGCCCAGTGGGTTGCGGATTTCATGGGCCAGGCCCATCGCCACTTCGCCCAGGGCATGCAGGCGGTCGCGCCGACGCAGTTGGGCTTCGAGGTGATGCAACTCGCCCAGGCGCTCGGTCATATGGTTGAAGGTGCTGCTCAGTTGCGCCAGCTCGTCGCCGCCGGTGACGGCCACGCGGTGTTGGTAGTTGCCGCTGATCACCGCACTCACGCCCTGGGACAACTCACGCAGCGGCCGGGTCAGGTGCCGGGAGACCAGCACGCCGGCCCCCAGGGACAAGGCGGAACTGAGCAGGAAGATCAGCACGAACAGATTGCTCTGGTTCACCAGCCCCACCAGGCTGGTGTGGCGCAGCAGGCCGCTGAAGATCACACCCTGCAACTCGCCGGTGTCATTGAAGATCGGCCAGTACAGGCCACTGTAGTTGCTGGTGAATTGCTCGCTAGGCTGCTTGGTGCTGCGCAGCAGGGTTTCGACGGATTTGGGCACGCGGGTCGGGTGGTCTTCAAAGCGCTGGGTCGAGAAAATCTCCGAGAAACCGTCGGTATTGGCCAGGTACAGGCGCAAGTCCAGGGAGTGCACCTCGGCGACACTGGTGAGGAAGCTGCTGTCCAGGTACGTGCCCACCAGCAGTTCATAATCGACGCCATCCTGACTGGTCTCGAACGAGGAAATCACGGCCCCGGTGGCCACGCCGCCGACCTGCACGGTTTGCAATACAGCATTGGGTGCGAGGCTGATTTGTTTCACCACATCATCGCCCACAGTGCTGAACATCACTTTGCTGTCACTGCTGCGAATCAGCGTGACCACGTCAATATCTGTGGCGCTGGCAATGTCTGCGATCAAACGGTCATGACGCATCGCTTCATGGGTGGAAGGCGGACGCACATAACGCAGGAAGATCTGCGCCACGCGGGCGTTGTCGTGCAGGATGTCGCTGACTTCGTCCTTGACGATACGGGTCGATTCTTGCAGCCAGATGCGCACGTTACTGTCGAAAATCTGCGACAAGGTGGTGGCCGCCAGTTCAGCGGCAATCATCGTCGGGATCACCGTCACCAGCCAGAACGCCAACACCAGCTTGCGCTGCAGGCTCCAGCGGGAAATGGCAAACGGGCGGGCTTTCTGGCGGGTTTTGGCGATCATCGGGTTTCGCTTATTGCAGCAGCCATGGCAGGGTCGGATCGATCCGGGCGAATAAACACTTTTACCACTTTGAGCAGGGTGTCGAGCAGGCGGTTGCGGTGCTGGAAGAACAGCGTATTGCCGGCGAACTCACAACCCAGGCGCAGCTTACTGGCATAACCGGCCTGCCCGCACTCATACAACGCAATTTTGTGCTCGATGCAGTAGTCGACGTTGGTCAGCCAACTGCGAAAGTACAGGTTGTGTTCGCGGCTGTGGGCCAGGTCGTGGGCAAAGAACTTGTCGATCAGCCGGTGCTGGTCGAGCAGGACCAGGTTGAACGCCACCAGTTGCTCGTCCACCCAGTAAAGTACACACAGCGCCCGTTGATCAAGCTGGGCGAGCACCTGGCTGAAATAACCGGCGGGCAGGCGTTCGAACTGCAGGTCGGCACGGGCCAGGGTCGCTTCGTAGAGGCGCATGATCTGGGGCAATACGTCATCGACATTGCGCCGCCACTCCACCTGTGGCCCCGGCGCACGGAGCTTGCGCCGCAAATCCTTGCGCGTGGATTTGCCCAGGGAACCCAGGTAGGCATCCACCGAGCCGTAGGGCAGCGGCAGTAGCCCAGTAGGCAAGCTCGGCATGCTGTGCAGGCCGGCGGCCTTGCAACTGTCGGCCCAGTCCTGATCCCGGGTCGGAGCATCCTTGACCGCCAGCAGGCCGATGCCGAATGCATCGGCATCCCGGCGCGCAGCGGCCAGCAGTTGCGCCAGCAGGGCAGCACGTCGTGCAGCCGGCACATGGCTGGCGACACCGGCATGGCATTGCTCGGCCACTGGCGAACCGATGGCGTACAGGCCCAGGCGCAATGCGCTGGGCCACCAGCGTTCCAGGCGTTGGGTGAAGCGTTTGCCAATGCCCGAGACGGTGGTGTCGAGGCGGTAATGGGTGATGAACGCCGGCGCGACGGCCAGCAGTTGCCCGTTTTCGTAGAGGGACAGATAGCGCCATTGGAAATCGTCGATGGCGGCGTTTTCCACGGCGACGTAGTAGTCCCAATCTTCCAATGCCAGGGGAAAGCAGTCGTTCCAGGCACTGCGGTCGATGGCTTGGATGGTTGAATAGGCTTTAGTGCTGATCACAGCGTTTCCTTAATCTAAAAACACCGCGTAAACCGGGCCACATGCGTCCATCGCCGGCAAACCGACGCCTACAGAGGGTGCGCTGTAGGAGCGAGCTTGCTCGCGAAAAACCTGACACCCAGCGTCGCTCTCAGGTTTTTCGCGGGCAAGCCCGCTCCTACAGGGGGCGGGGTCAAGCCCGGCGGTATTCGTCCACAGGGGTGGTGTGCTGCTCGATGAAGTCGGCACTCAACTCGATCACCCGGCGGTATTGCAGGTCGACGGTGATCATGTGATAGCAGTTGTCCAACAGGATCTTGGTCACCGGGCCGCCGAGGTGGCGCTCCACGTAGTCGGCATTCCAGCGGCTGGTGATGTCGTCCTCGATGGAGTGCAGCACCAACGCCGGGGTCTTGATCGACGGCATGCGTTTTTTCACCACGGCGTTCATCCAGTGCAACTCGCGCACGGTGACGCCTTCCATGGTCAACAGCCCGGCCTCGCTGCTCTCGCCTTCTTTCATCTGCCGCTCGACGATGGCCCGCAGGCGTTCGTTCTTGATGCCGTAGGGCGGCTTCTCGGTAAAGCGGAACAGGCGCACGCCGAACGGGATGCGGATCAGCAACGGCGTGATGAACGCCATTTTGTTGATGCTCCAGCCGTCGTACTTGAGGGTCGTGGAGTACATCAGCAACCCGGCGATCTGGCCCGGAAATTCCGAAGCCAGGTACATCGACATCACCGCGCCCATGGACAAGCCACCGACGAACACCTGCGCATGGCGCTGCTGCACCCCGACAAAGGTCTTGCGCACGCCCTCGTACCAATCGCGCCAGCCGGTGGCCTGCAGGTCGTCGTTGCCCCCGCAGTGCCCGGCCAGGGTCGGCACGTACACCGTGCAATTACCCGCCTTGACCAGGCCCTGGGCCACCCGACGCAACTCGGTCGGGGTGCCGGTCAGGCCGTGGATCAACAGGACCCCGACCGGACCGTTGCCGAGAACGAAGCCGGCGTTGCCTTCGCCGAGATCGATATCGGCCAGGTTCACCGCTTCATCGCTCGGGTCAGCAGTTGCTCCAGCAGCTTCAAGCCCAGGTCGATTTCCGGGTAGCTGATTTCCAGTGACGGCGCCAGGGTGATCACGTTCTTGTAGTAGCCGCCCACGTCGAGGATCAGGCCCAGTTTCTGACCGTCCACTAGCATGTCGCCTTTCATGCCTTCCTCAACCATGTAGTCCAGGGCTGCCTTGTCTGGGGTGAAACCGTCCGGCCCGCAGATTTCGCAGCGCAGGGCCAGGCCCAGGCCATCCACATCGCCGATGATCGGGAAGCGCTTTTGCAGGTCCTGCAGGCCTTCGAGGAAGTATTTGCCCTTGGCCATGACCATCGCGCCGTAGTCGACTTCGCTGGTCATCTTGAACATTTCCAGGCCCACCGCGGTGCCCAACGGGTTGGAGGCGAAGGTGGAGTGAGTGGAACCCGGCGGGAACAGTTTCGGGTTGATCAGCTCTTCCTTGGCCCAGATGCCGCCCAATGGGTTGAGGCCGTTGGTCAGGGCTTTACCGAACACGATCACGTCCGGTTGCACATCGAAGTGCTCGATCGACCACAACTTGCCGGTGCGCCAGAAGCCCATCTGGATTTCATCGACCACCATCAGGATGCCGTGCTGGTCGAGTACTTGCTTGAGTTCGCTATAGAAGTTCATCGGCGGGATCACGTAGCCGCCGGTGCCCTGGATCGGCTCGACGTAGAAGGCTGCGTATTCGCTCTGGCCGACCTTCGGGTCCCACACACCGTTGTATTCGGTCTCGAACAAGCGCGCGAATTGCTGCACGCAGTGGCTGCCGTATTCTTCCTTGGTCATGCCCTTTGGCCCACGGAAGTGGTACGGGAACGGGATGAAGTTGGCACGCTCGCCAAAGTGGCCATAGCGACGACGGTAGCGGTAGCTGGAGGTAATCGACGACGCGCCAAGGGTGCGCCCGTGGTAGCCGCCTTCGAAGGCGAACATCAGGCTCTTGCCGTTGCAGGCGTTACGCACCACTTTCAGCGAGTCCTCGATGGACTGCGAACCGCCGACGTTGAAGTGCACACGGCCATCGAGACCGAATTTCTTCTTGGCGTCCACCGCGATCATTTCCGACAGCTCGATCTTGCCCTTGTGCAGGTACTGGCTGGCGATTTGCGGCAGGGTGTCGATCTGCTGTTTCAGCGCATTGTTCAGGCGCGGGTTGGCGTAGCCAAAGTTGACCGCCGAGTACCACATTTGCAGGTCGAGGTAGGCCTGGTCTTCGGTGTCCCAGACGTAGGAGCCTTCGCAACGGCTGAAGATGCGCGGTGGGTCGATGTAGTGGACGGTGTCGCCGTAGGAGCAGTATTTGGCTTCTTTATCCAGCAGAACCTGGTCTTCGGCGGTAGCGATGCGGATATCAGACATGATGAAAGAGTTCCTGAGTGTCAGACGTAAAGTGAGTGGCGTTGGCGGCCATGCCCTGGGGCAGTTGGGCCAGTAATGCAGGCAGTTCGGCAAAGCTGTCGAAGCGCATATGAGGGATGTCGTGGGCCTGGCAGTACTGCGCCAGGCTGCCTTTGGCGAAGACGAAGTCGGCGGTGGCCGACACACACATGTCGGACTTGCCGTCGCCGATCACCAGCACCCGCTTGTTGCGCGGGGTGGACTTGCATTTGCAGTTGCCCGAGGCCGCGCGACAGGCGTCGCTGGTGTGCGGGAAGTCGATGCGCCAGCTGTTCTGGTCAACCTGGCGCAAGCGGTTGGCGATGATCGGTAGCAGGGTCACGTAGTTGCGCGAAAGGATCCGCGCGATGCCTTGTTCGATGCCGTCGCTGACCACTTCCAGGGAAGCACCGAGGCCGAGCACATGGTCGACGAAGTCCGGGAAGTCCGGGTCGATCTCGACCGTGTCGAAGTACGCCAGCAGTTCGGCCGGCGTCGCCTTGATCAGCGCCAACTGGCGGCTCAGGCATTCACGCGAACCGATATGGCCGTCCAGCCATTGCTGCTCGATGGTTTCCCATTCGGGGCCGGCGAAGCGTTGGAGAACGTTGTCGATGACATCGGTGGGTGTGATGGTCCCGTCGAAGTCACACACGATATGCCAGTCATTCATCTGCGTTTACCTTGGATGCTAGCGCGCTGATGCGCCGTTGACAGGGATAGAGCAGGGACTGTGCCAAGTGGACAAAACCCAGCGGGGCTGGGGCTCGCGGGCATGCATGGGAAATAAACGCAGCACCGAAGCTACAATTTTTGTAGGTCGCTACAAACAACATGAGTGCTTGCACACGCCCCGCGCCTGCGCGTTCATGCGCGTATGTTTTCGAGAGGGCAATAACATGATGTGCAGGATGAGTTCGGCGCTGTTCGCCGGTGTGCTTGGCCTCTGGGCGGGCTCGGCGCTGGCTGAAGGCATTAGCGGTGAGGTCGGCCTTGGCGCCAGCTACCAAGCCCGGGAACCCACTGGCAGCCGCTATCACACGGTACCGGTGCCCTACTTCGACCTGGACTGGGGCAATGTCAGCCTGGATACCGACGACGGTCTGACCTGGAGTGCGCTCAACCACAATGGTTTCAGCGCTGGCCCCTACCTCAACTACCTGGCGGGACGTACGGCCAATGGTCCGCTACGGGGCTTGCGGGACGTGTCGGACATGGCCGAGATCGGCGGGTTTATCCAGTACGCACCGGCCGACTTCTGGCGGGTCTATGCGCAACTGGGGCGCAGTGTTGGCGGCGCTCACGAACAGAGCGGCGTACTCGGCAAGCTCGGCGGCGAACTGGGTTATCCGCTGGGCGGCGGGGTCATTGGCAGCACGGGGCTGGTGGCGCACTTTGCCGACGAGAGCCAGACCCAGACGTTTTTCGGGGTCGATAAGCATGAGGCGCAGGCCTCGGGGATTCGTCCGTACAACGCCAGCGGCGGGTTCCAGAACCTGACATTGACCCAGAGCCTGCAGATCCCGCTGGCGCCCAAGTGGTCGCTGCTGGCCAGTGCCAGTTGGGTACACCTGACAGGCTCGGCGGCCGATAGCAGCATCGTGCGCCAGACCGGCAAGGTGAACCAGGGACAGGTGCAGACGGCGATCAGCTATACCTTCGATTGATTGTCCAAAGCCCAATACCCATCAAAATGTGCAAGCTGGCTTGTGTGGGAGCTGGCTTGCCTGCGATGCAGGCGCCTCGGTGCATCAGTTAAACCGCGGTGATGCTATCGCAGGCAAGCCAGCTCCCACATTTGTCCAGCATTCCAGTCTGCGCTCAGTTTTCTTCGCCCTCTGCCAGCAGCGCGATCCCGCCAATGATCACCACCACGCCCACCCAGTGCAGAAAGCTGATGTGCTCGCCCAGGCCCAGCCATGAGCCGAGCAGCACCACCACAAACACCAGCGAACTCAGGGGGAAGGCCAGGGACAGGCTGCTGCGCCGCAGGATCAGCATCCACACAAAAAACGCGCCGATATAACAGGCGATGGCCGCGAGGATCCCCGGGTTGACCGCCACCGCCGCCAGCCATTGCCAGTTGAAATCCATCTGCCCCAACTGATCGCCGGCCACCTTGGTAAACAACTGGCCGCCGCTTTCGGTCAAGATCAACAACGCCCACAACACCAGCGTCCCCAGGCGACCATGCAGCCAGCCCACCGGACGGATAGCGATATTTTCCGAGTTCATGCTTGAGTCCCCGCAACAGCGACCAGCATCACGCCGGCCGTAATCACCAGGGTGCCCAGCCAGCGACGGCGGCTGACGGTTTCCCCCAGTACGACTTTGCCCACCAGTACCACCAGGCAATACGCCAGCGCCGCCAGCGGAAACAACAGGCTCAGCGGCGCACGGGACAAGGCCTCCAGCCACACGAAAAATTCAATCACATAGGCGCCGATGCCCGCCCAGAGCAGCGGCGCATTGAGCACCTGGCCCCAAAATGCACCCAGGCGAAAACCGCCACTGATCTCGGGCAAGCGGTCCACGCCCAGCTTGAAACACAACTGGCCAATCACATCGAGCACGATGGAAAAGACCAATAACACCACCACGGTCAGGGTCACGGATACAGCTCCTCGAACAGGTTGATCAACGCCTCATTGGTCGCCGCGTTGCGCAGCAAATCGTCCGCGCTCCAGCGCTCGGCCGGCGGCTGGTCGGACTTGGCTTCCCAGCGTTTGAACGCGTTGCTGAACGCAGGCTGGGCAAACTCGCCACACACATCGATACCGATGATCCGCTTGCTCGCCGCCAACGCACGCAGGGCTTGCAACAGATGCGTCAGGCGCATGCCGCCCTGGTCCCAGTTGGTGGCGGCGTCTTCGCTGGCCAGCACGTCCTTGTCAATGGTGATCCACACCGCCTCGGTGGGCAGGCTGGCAATCATTTGCTCAAGGAATGCAGCCCAGTCGAGCTCAGCCAGGTTGCGCCAGTGCAGGTGGTTTTCCTGTTGCGCATGGCCGGCACCATCCCCTACCCGACCCCAGACTTTCGACGGTGGGTGCTGCCAGGGAAACAACTGCAAATGCCCGCGCTTGAGGGCGCCCAGGTTGCCACCGCGCAGTTGCGGGTTGTGCAGGTCGTCACTGCACGGGCCGAGGGTGACGATACGTTTGATCGCCGGCATCTTCAGCGCCTGGTTGACCCACGAGCCGCAATGCCGGCGCGGTGCCAGGCGCACCCAGTCAGGGTGGTTGTCGAAGTGGATCAGGCTGATCGGTTCCTGCACTTCGGCGAGAAAAGCCGGGGTCAGGTGGTGATAGTCGCCGGAGCCGACGAAGAAGATTTCCGGGCGCAGCGTACTTGGCCGGGGCCGCTGGGCCAGGCGCTGGGCGAAGTGTTTCCAGGTTTTTTCGGTGGACCACAGGCGCAGTTTCGGGCCCAGGTCGAGCAGGTCCAGACGCGTGGCCTGACCGTTGGCCAGGCGCAGGGCAATCGGCGCCTGGGCTGTGAGGCTGTGGTCGAGATCGAGGATATTCAAGGTAATGTTTAACCCCTTGGCAGCGCCCAACCGCACGCCGGCTGGGCTTTAAGGGGGTAATGCAAGGGATGGGCCAGGGGGGGGGGCAACAATGATCCAATGTGGGAGCGGGCCCGCTCCCACATTTTGCTTTGCGCTCGGCTTTAGGCCTTGGACTCCTGGATGATCTGGCGGATTGCGCCGACGAACGCTTCAGCCGGCTGGCCGCCGCTGACTGCGTACTGGTCGTTGAACACAATGGTCGGCACCGAGGTCACGCCACGGGAGACCCACAGTTGTTCCTGCTCGCGGACTTCGGCGGTGTACTCGTCCGAAGCCAAGATCTCGGCTGCACGCTTGAGATCCAGCCCGACGCTTTCGGCAATGATCGCCAACGTGGGGTGATCGGAAGGGTCCTGGCCATCGCTGAAGTAAGCCTTGAACAACGCTTCCTTGAGGTTGTACTGCAAGCCCTCAAGCCCGGCCCAATGCAGCAGGCGATGGGCGTCGAAGGTGTTGTAGATGCGGCTCTGGCCATCGGTACGAAAGGCAAAGCCCAGCGCGGCGCCCATGTCGCGGATGCGGGCGCGGTTGGCCTGGGATTCTTCGGCAGTGGAGCCGTATTTCTCGGTGATGTGCTCAACGATGTTCTGCCCTTCGGCGGGCATGTTCGGGTTCAGTTCGAAGGGCTGGAAGTGGATCTCGGCCTGCACTTCGGTGCCCAGCTGGTCCAGGGCTTCGGTCAGGCCGCGCAGGCCGATGATGCACCAGGGGCAGGACACGTCGCTGACGAAATCGATTTTCAGGGAAGTACTCATTTACGCAACCTCGCAGGCATTACACGCCACAAAGTTCGCACCATACACCCCTAGGCCGCTCTCATAAAACCTTGGAAGGTAGCCTGGGCTCAACCTGCGCCCAATGCGTCGCATCCTCGCGGTGGGCTTGCAGGTACGGCAACACCGCCGCCAGCAAGGGTGCCTTGAACGCCTCCTGGAAACGATGGGCCAGGCCCGGAATCAAGCGCAACTGGCTGCCCTGGATATGCGCCGCCAGATGCACACCGTGCATCACCGGCAGCAGCGGGTCGGCCGTGCCGTGGACCACCAGGGTCGGCACCCGCAACTGGTTGAGCAAGGGTACCCGGCTCGGCTCGGCAAGAATCGCCATGATCTGACGTTTCACGCCCTCGGGGTTGAACGCCCGGTCGTAGGACTGCGCCGCCTGATGCAGTAGTGCCTGGCGATCATCCTTGACCTCGGGGCTGCCCAGGGCCGCCAGCAAGTCGGCCTGTTGCTCCAGGGCCACTTCGCGGTTGGGCGCGCTGCGCCGTGACAGCAATTGCACCAGTGCAGCATTGGGTGCCGGCAGGCCTTCGGCGCCGGAACTGGTCATGATCAGGGTCAGGCTTTCCACGCGCTGCGGCGCCATGGCCGCCAGGTGCTGGGCGATCATCCCGCCCATGCTGGCCCCCAGCACATGGAACTGGCGGACCTGCAACGCATCCATCAACCCCAGGGCGTCGTCGGCCATGTCGGTCAAGGTGTAGGGCGCGGCCACCGGCAGGCCCAGTTTGTAGCGCAGCACTTCAAAGGTCAGGTTGGCGCTGGCAGGCGCCTGGCGCCAGGTGGACAGGCCGACGTCACGGTTGTCATAGCGGATCACCCGAAAACCTTGCTGACACAGGGCGACCACTACCTCGTCGGGCCAGTGGATCAACTGCCCGCCCAGGCCCATCACCAGCAACAAGGCCGGATCGGAAGCACGACCAATGCTCTGGTACGCCAGGCTCACCTGGTCCAGGTCGACCCGTTCAGTCGGGACATTGACATCACATCGAGAAGCCGCAAACGACGGCAGGCCGAACAATAAGGCGGCCAGTAAAAGCAACACGCGCATGAAAAACACCGAAACGCAGAACCCCAGTAGAGCGCGAGTCTGATGAAGTTTGTTCAAGCGCGCTGCCACAGTTACGTGACAGTTTGATGAAGAGCGCCCAGCGGTCATGGTCGACAGCGTTGGCAACATGAGACAAACTCACGCTATCCGAACTTGTCACAAATTGTCTTCATGGAGAGCCCGTGCTCGAAATCCGTCATCTCAAGACCCTGCACGCCTTGCGCGAAGCCGACAGCCTGGTGGAAGCCGCCGAGCGACTGCACCTGACCCAGTCGGCACTTTCGCACCAGTTCAAAGAGCTGGAAGAGCGCATGGGCATGCCGCTGTTTGTACGCAAGACCAAGCCCGTGCGCTTCACCAGCGCCGGCTTGCGCCTGCTGCAACTGGCGGATGCCACGCTACCGCTGCTGCGCGGTGCCGAACGGGATATCGCCCGCCTGGCCGGAGGCACTGCCGGACGCCTGCACATGGCGATCGAATGCCACAGCTGCTTCCAGTGGCTGATGCCGACCATCGATCAGTTCCGCGATGCCTGGCCGGAAGTAGAACTGGACCTGGCCTCCGGTTTTGCCTTCGCCCCGCTGCCGGCCCTGGCCCGTGGTGACCTGGACCTGGTGGTGACCTCCGACCCACTGGAACTGGCGGGCATCACCTATGTGCCGTTGTTCACCTACGAAGCGATGCTCGCCGTGGCCAACCAGCACGCGCTGGCGAACAAGCCGTATATCGTGCCCGAGGATCTGCTCAGCGAAACCTTGATCACCTACCCCGTGGAGCGCGACCGCCTGGATATCTTCACCCGTTTCCTGGAACCGGCCGATGTCGAGCCGGCCCAGGTCCGCACTTCAGAGCTGACGGTGATGATGATGCAGTTGGTGGCCAGCGGCCGCGGCGTATGTGGCATGCCCCACTGGGCGCTGCATGAGTACAGCTCGCGAGGCTATGTGAAGGCCAAGCGGCTGGGGGAGAAAGGGCTGTTCGCCACGCTGTACGCCGGGATCCGTGCCGATATGCTGGATGCGCCGTACATGCGCGACTTTTTGCTGACCGCCAAGGACACCTCGTTTTCGACCCTGGACGGGGTCAGCGCGGTGCGTTGATTGTTTATGCGCTGCGCCGTTGCTCCAGCATCAGGCGCACCGCCAGGGCCGCCAGCACAAACCCCATGAAGTAGCGTTGCACCGCCAGCCACGTGGGGTTGTGGATAAACCAGGCGGCGATGCTGGCGGCGCACAGCGAGATCAGCAGGTTGACCACAAAGCTGACGCTGATCTGGGTAAAGCCCAGCATCAGGCTTTGGGTAAAGACCGAACCGTGCTCCGGGGTGATGAACTGCGGGAATACCGACAGATAGAACACCGCGATTTTCGGGTTCAATGCACTGGTCAAAAAGCCCATGGTCACCAACTTGCGTGGCGAGTCAGCAGGCAGTTGCTGGGCTTCGAATGGCGAGCGGGCGCCCGGCTTCACGGCTTGCCAGGCCAGCCACAACAGGTACAGCGCACCGGCCCATTTCAGGACTTCATAGGCCATTGGCACCGTGAGAAAGACGGCGGTCAAACCTGCGGCCGCGGCGAACAAATGCACAAAGAACCCTGCGACCACCCCCAGCAACGACGTCACCCCGGCCTTGCGGCCCTGGCAGATCGAACGGGAAATCAGGTAGATCATGTTCGGCCCCGGCGTCAGGACCAACAGCAGCGAGGCGGCGGCAAAAATCAGCAAGTCATTGAGGGGGATCACGGGTCAGTCCTTTGCGCCCGACAGCTCAGGCAGTGGTGGTCAGCGATGCACGATAGAACGGCAGGATCAGGTCACGTGTCAAGGGTGCCAACTGCAGGCCGCCGTCGCCCGCCGGGTCGATCCAGCGCACTTCCTCGATCTCGGCAGCGGGGGTTACCGGTACGTCGATACGCACCTCAAACAGCTCGGCCTCCACGGTAAACCCCGGCTCATTGGCCGCCGGAGCCGAGAAGTGGCCAAGGTAGTGCGCTTGTGCCGGATCGATACGCAGCCCCAGTTCTTCGTGCAGCTCACGCGCCAGGGCCTGCGCCGGTTGCTCGCCCGCATCGATCTTGCCGCCCGGCTGCATAAAGGCCTGGGTGCCGCGCTTGCGCACCAGCAGGGTCTGGCCGTTGCTGCCGATCAACAGGGCGGCGGCGATGCGGATGGTCTTGGACATGAAATAAACGCCTTGGAGTAGAGGCCGCAAAGGATCACACGACTCCCCTGCTCCTCGCAATCGATGTAGGCGCTGACTTGCCGGCGATGGCGCCAGTAAGATCGCCGCTGGGTGTCAGGTGTTCATCCGTCATCGTTGACGACCATCGCGGGCAAGCCCGCTCCTACAAGGTTTGGGGTTCCTCGGGCTCCTTGATGAACACGCTGTATTTGGCGCCTTCCATGGCTTCGAAAGCGATCAACTTGTCCACCAGCGGCAGGTTCAAGACCTTGCCCGCGTTGAGCAACAACATGCCGTTGTCGGCATTGAGGTTGCGCGCCAGGACCATGCCCTCGGTCAACTCACGAGTGCCCAGCACTTTGACCGTCGGGTCCCCCAGGGTCACGTCACTGAGAAACGCCGCACAGGCCTGGACGAAGTCTTCCACCATGTCCGGGTCATACAGGCGGCCTGCGTATTTGCGGATATACAGCAGCGCCTCGTCGCTGTTCATCTGCCGTTCAAGAATCAAGCCGCGTTGCAACTCGATAAAGTCCACTGCCAGCTTCAACAGACGCGAACCAACAGGGATCGCCTCGCCCTTGAGGTGATCGGGGAAGCCGCTGCCATCCCAGCGTTCCTGGTGATGGCGGATGATGCGCGCTGCATCCTTCATCGGTTCCAGGGTCATCAGCAGCGATTCGCTCTGGGTCGGGTAAGACCGATAAAGCTCGCGGTCGGTGCTGTGCAGCAGGTCAGCGGGGGCGATCATCATTCTGTCGGTCCAGCTCAACTTACCGACGTTGTAGAGCGCCGCAGCCATGGTCAGGTCGCGCACACTGGACTCATCCATCGCCTGGGATCTGCAGTAGACCCGGATCAATTCGATCAACGGGCGGTTGGTCTGCTTTTCCTTGGGCAGCCGCAGGTTGGCCAGCAGGGAAAACACTTCGGTGCCGGTCACGTAGCTGCGCTTGAGTTCATCGTAGGCCAGGTCAAGCATGTCGGCGGTCTGCTGCAGCTCGCTGGTGCGCGCGAGCACGCGTTTTTCCAGGGTGGCGTTGAGGGCCTTGAGCTGATCATTCTGTTGCCGGGTCAGTTGCTCCAGGCGCAGCCGCTCGCGGTCGGAATGCTGGTGCTCCAGGGACTGGCGCAACACCAGGAGCATCTCCTCATCGTTCCAGGGCTTGCTGATGTAGCGGTGGATCTGTCCTTCGTTGATGGCCTTGATGATCATCGTCAGGTCAGCGTAGCCCGTCAGCAGGATGCGCGACGTCGCCGGATACAGACGGTGGGTCTCGGCCAGCAACGTCGCCCCATCCATGACTGGCATCCGCGCGTCGCTCATGATCAGGTCCACGGGCTGGGTGGCCATGATCTCCAGGGCCTGGGCAGCACTTGCAGCCAGCAATACTTCATAAGGCTGGCCACGCAGTAGGCGGCGCAGGCTGTTGAGGATCGATTCTTCATCATCGACCAGTAGAACAGTGGGCTTGTAGGGGGAAACTGTAGCGAGCTGCTCATCCATGGCGACACCTGCTAACACTTGAACTAAATTGAACCCTGACACCCGCAGTCGACTGTACGCAGTGCTGGCCCAGGCAGACAGCGCACGCTATCAAAGGGTGAACTGCCGCTGATTTGACGCCAACTGGCCGACGAATTCAAGGGAGCCGACTACGCTTGAAGGTGAGGTCCGTGATTGACTCACCCAACCCAGCCATTGAGGAAAGGAAGCCTTATGCGCCCATCCACTTTGTTGCGTGCCAATGGGTACACGTCATGACGCTTCGGCCCGAAGGGACGAACCGACGCATTCTGATCGTCGACGACACGGCGTCGATCCATCAGGATTTTCGCAAGATCCTCTGTGCCGAGGCCATTGCCGACCAGACGCTGGAGAGCATAGAGCAAAGCCTGTTCGGCACTGCGCCAACCACCCGCCAGCGTTATACCCTGGACTCTGCGTACCAGGGCCAGGAAGCCCTCGATTTGGTCACTCGGGCACTGGCTGACGACGCACCGTATGCCCTGGCATTTATCGACATGCGCATGCCGCCGGGATGGGATGGCCTGGAAACCATCGAACAGCTATGGAACATCGACCCCAACCTGCAAATCGCCCTGTGTACGGCCTATTCCGACTACTCCTTCGAAGCGATTGAAGCCCGCTTGAAGTTCAATGATCAGTTGCTGATCCTGAAAAAGCCGTTCGATCACATGGAGATCCGCCAGATGGCCAGTGCCCTGACCTGGAAATGGCAGTTGGCACAGGACGCGTTACTCAAAGTGTTGGGCCTTGAGCGCATGATCGAAGAGCGGGTCCAGGAGTTACTCAAGGTTTCGCACTTGTTGCACTACGATGCTCTCACAGGCCTGCCCAACAGCACGCTGCTCGGCGACCGGCTGACCCAGGCCATTGCCCTGGGCCGGCGCCACGATACGCAACTGGCGGTGATGTTTATTGGCCTGGACCGTTTCAAGCGCGTCAACAATGCACTGGGCTACCCGGTGGGTGACCAGGTGTTGCAACAGATCAGCGAGGATCTGCTGGCAACGGTGCGTGAATCCGACTCGGTGTTCCGCTATGGCTCCGATGAATTCGTGATGATCCTCAACGACATTCATCACCCTCAACAAACCATGAGCATTGCCGAGAAGATCCTCAAGGCCCTCGGGCGTACCCGCCATGTCGCAGGCCATGACCTGCGCGTCACCGCCAGCCTTGGCATCAGTATTTACCCCAATGACAGTTTCAACGCCGTTGAGTTGATAAAGAACGCGGAAACCGCCATGCATAACGTCAAGGAGCACGGGCCTGGCAACTTCAGCTTCTTTATCGAAGACATGAACCTGATAGCGCGCCGGCAACAAACCCTGGAGACCGCGATTCGATGGGCTCTGGAGCACGACGAGTTTGTCTTGCACTACCAACCGAAACTGGACTTGAAAAGCGGGCGAGTGGTCGGCGCTGAAGCGTTGATTCGCTGGTATCGTCCCGAGCATGGCTGGGTTTACCCGTCCGCCTTCATCCCGGTGGCCGAAGACAGTGGCCTGATCGTGCCCTTGAGCCAATGGGTATTACACCAGGCCTGCACACAGGCACAGCGTTGGCAGGCGCAGGGGTTGGCGCCCATTTGCGTCTCGGTGAACATCTCGGCCATCGACTTCCGTCAGCGCGACTTTGTCCCCAACCTTGCCGCCACACTTGAGCAAACGGGCCTGGCGCCCGCACTGCTGGAGTTGGAGATTACCGAAAGCGTGCTGATGCAAAACGTCGAGGACACCGTTGCCACCCTGCGCGAAATCAAGAAGATGGGGGTAAGGCTGGCCATCGATGACTTCGGCACCGGTTACTCCAGCCTCAGTTACCTGCGGCGCTTTCCCGTGGATGTGCTAAAAATCGACCAGTCGTTTATTCGCGGCATGGGCGAAAGCACCCAGGACATGCAACTGATCAGTGCCATTATCAGCCTGGGCAAAAGCCTGGACCTCAATATCATTGCCGAGGGCGTGGAGACAGTCGAACAACTGGAGTTCCTCAAGGCCCGCAACTGTGAGGAAGGCCAGGGTTATCTGTTCAGCAAAGCCGTGGCGGCCGAGGATTTTGCCCTGCTACTGGAAACAGGCCCACATCATCTGATGCCCGGTCAATGATCCTCAGCTCACAAGGAATTGAAGTTGAGCAATACACCACTGCGTTACCCGTCGGCACCGGTCATAAGCCTTGTATCCGGTGTATGGCTGGGCAGTTGCGCGGTATTCGCCGCGCCGCTCGATGAGCCACTCAAACCCCTGCCTGCAACACCGGTGCTGGATGCATCCCGCGTTGAACTGGGGCGTCGGCTGTTCAATGAAACACGCCTGTCGATCAATAACACCCTGTCTTGCGCCAGTTGCCATCACCTGGACAAAGGCGGCGCCGATGACAAACCCTTCTCCCTTGGCTTCGACGGCAAGCCAGTGGCGCTCAACACCCCCACCGTGTTCAACGCCAGCCTGAACTTCAAACAGTTCTGGAACGCCCGGGTGGACACTCTGGAGGCACAGATCCAACAAGTGGTGACCAGCCCTGCAGAAATGGGCAACGACTGGAAAACCGTAGTCGCTACGCTAGCCGCAGCACCTGAATATCAACGCGCATTCAGCCTGGCCTACCCCGACGGCGTCACTGCCGCCAACGTGCAGAATGCCCTGGCCACTTACGAGCGCACCCTGATCACGCCCAATTCACGTTTCGATCAGTACCTGCTGGGCAACACCGATGTCCTCAGCTACGACGAAAAACAGGGTTACCTGCGATTCAAGGAGTACGGTTGTATTGCCTGTCATCAAGGGGTCAATATCGGGGGCAACATGTACCAGAAGTTCGGTGTGATAAAGGACTACTTCGAAGCCCGAGGCAATCCGATTGAAGCCGACCTGGGGCGCTACCTGGTGACCCTGGATGAGGACGATCGCCATGTGTTCAAAGTGCCGAGCCTGCGTAACGTCGCCGTCACCGCCCCCTACTTTCACGACAGCTCGGCCAAGACCCTGGAAGAAGCGGTCGACGTGATGTTCGAGTACCAGTTGGGGCGTACACCTTCGGCAGACGACAAGACTCGGATTACCCTGTTCCTCAAGACACTGACGGGTGAATGGGAAGGCAAACCGCTATGAAGCTCAGTCGCCGCTCCAGCCTGTCCCTGCTCGGCGCCATCACCCTGGTGCTGGCCTCGATACTGGTATTTTTATACGTCAAATCCTCGTCTGAGCAGAGCACCACCTACACACAGTCCCGCGACTTGATCCGCCATATCAAACAATTGAACGCACAATGGGACAGCGAGGTACTCAAGGCCCGGATAGCCCTGACCCACAATTACGACCCCCTGGTCGCGCCGCTCAACGAGATGAACAGCCTTTGGGCCGAGCTGGAAGCGCGCGAGTCCTTGCACCAACATACCGATCCAGGCAACTGGCAAGCTGTGCAAAACAACTATCGGGAGGCGGTCCAGGAAAAAGCGCGACTGGTAGACCAGTTCAAATCCCATAACGCGTTGTTGCGCAACTCCCTGGCTTTCCTGCCGACCGCCGAGGACGATATCCAGGCGCAATTCGGCCTGCTGGACGCCAACAAACGACTGCAATTGCAAAACATTGCCACCGACACCTATGACTTATTGCTCAGCAGTCTTGAGTTCGCTCTGGTCACCAGTGACGACAAGGCCGCCGAGATACTCGTCGGGCTGAACAAACTGACGATCAACAAGGAACTTCTGCCCGAGGACTTCCAGGCTCCGGTGGAGATCCTCAGCAAGCACATCGCCCTGATCCTGCGTGAGCAACCCTTGGTCAACGGCGTGCTGGAGCGCATCGCGGCGATACCGCTGCCCGAGCAGTTGGATGATCTGACCAACCAACTCAATCAGGATCAACGGGTCGCCGACCTGAGCGATCAGAAATACCACCGCTACCTGCTGGTGTTTTCGACGTTACTGATGCTGGTGCTGGTGTACCTGGCCATTCGCCTGTTGCGCAGCTTTGCCGAGATCAACCGGGTCAACCGGGCCTTGCAGACTGCCAACGAAGGCCTCGAACAACGGGTCGAGGAACGCACCCGGGAACTCAGGGACGCTCAAAGCGAGTTACTCGACAGCGCCCGCCAGGCCGGCATGGCGGAAATTGCCACCAATGTGTTGCACAACGTCGGGAACGTGCTCAACAGCGTGAATGTGTCTGCCGACCTGGTGACCCGTAAACTACGGGCCAGCAAGGCCCTTGGGTTGGGCAAGGCCATGCAGATGATCAACGAACACCCCCATGACCTGGGCGCCTTCCTCATGGAGGACGAAAAGGGCAAATTGCTGCCGGGGTATTTGAACCAATTGGTGGACGCCATCGCTGTCGAGCAGCAGGGCATGGCTGAAGAATTGGCGCAATTGACCAAGAGTGTCGACCACATCAAGGATATCGTCTCCACCCAACAGTCCTATGCTGGCGCCTCCAAACTGCTGGAGCCCGTGCATATCAGCGCCATGGTCGAAGACGCGCTGCGCATGAATTCCGGCGCCTTGAGTCGCCACCATGTCACGGTGGTCAAGGACTATCACCCGGTGCCCGAGGTCATGGCCGACAAACATCGGTTGCTGTTGATTCTGGTGAACCTGATCAGCAACGCCAAGTACGCCATGTCCAACCTCAGCGACCGGCCACGCCAGATAACCCTCACGGTCCGCGCCCTGGATGACGACACGTTGCAGATCAGCGTCAAAGACGAAGGTGAAGGCATCCCCGCAGAAAACATGACGCGGATCTTTACCCACGGTTTCACCACCCGCAAGGAAGGTCACGGTTTTGGCCTGCACAGCTGCGCCCTGGCCGCCATCGAAATGAATGGCCGCCTGACCGCACACAGCGACGGACCCGGCCAGGGCGCCCTGTTTACCTTATATATTCCTCTTGAACGTGCCGAGAACTGACCATGCCCTCTCTCCACAACCGGCGCATTCTGCTGATTGATGACACGCCGTCGATCCACGAAGATTTTCGCAAGATCCTCATGCCGCCCGTCGAACAGAACCCAGCGCTGGACGAACTGGAAAGCACGCTGTTCGGCGCAACCGCCGCCCCCCTCGCCCAACCCTTTGAACTCGACTCGGCCTATGGCGGCCAGGAAGGCCTGCAACAGCTGTGTAGCGCTATGCAACACGACCGTCCCTACGCCCTGGCGTTTGTCGACATGCGCATGCCCCAAGGTTGGGATGGCGCCCAGACCATCGAGGAACTTTGGAAAGTCGACCCGGACCTGCAGGTGGTGGTGTGCACGGCTTACTCGGATTATTCCTGGGAGGAGCTGCTGTCACGCCTCAAGGCCCACGACCGGCTACTGATCCTGAAAAAACCCTTCGACAACATCGAAGTCCAACAGATGGCCAATACCCTGGCTACCAAATGGGACATGGCCCGCCGCGCCAACCTGAAAACCATTCATCTGGAGCAGTTGGTGGAACAGCGCAACCAGGCATTGCAGCTGGAAATCGATGAGCGCAAGCAACTGCAAAGCCAGTTGATCCAGTCGGAGAAACTGGCCTCCCTGGGGCAGATGGCTGCCGGGGTAGCCCACGAAATCAATAACCCCGTGGGTTTTGTCAGCTCCAACCTCGGCACACTGGACGGTTACTTCAAGCAGTTGCAACGGATGCTTGATGCCTATCAACAGGCCCAAGAAGCATTACCGCCTGGAGCATGTATTGAGCAATTGAACGCCCTGCGCAAAGATCTGGACTTGGACTTTCTCAAGGAAGACATTCCGATCCTGATCCGGGAGTCCAAGGACGGGATCGCTCGTGTGACGCAGATCGTCAAGGACCTGAAGAACTTCTCCCGGGTCGATAATGACGAGAATTGGCAATGGGCGAACCTGCAGCACGGGATCGACTCGACCCTGAATATCGTGGCCAGTGAACTCAAACACAAGGCGGATGTGATCAAACACTATCAGCCACTGCCTGACATCGAATGCCTGGCTTCACAAATCAACCAGGTGGTGATGAACCTGGTGATCAACGCAGCCCAGGCGATGGGGTCGGAGCGCGGCACAATCACCCTCAGCAATGGCGTGGAGGGCGATCAGGTCTGGCTGGAAGTGGCAGATAACGGCTGCGGGATTGCCCCTCACAGCCTGCAGAAAATCTTCGACCCGTTTTTCACCACCAAGCCGGTGGGTGAAGGGACGGGCCTGGGGCTTTCTCTGTCCTACGGCATCGTCAAAAAACACCATGGGGAGATTTCAGTGAGAAGTGAAGTCGGCACGGGCACCACATTCCGGGTGGTGCTGCCGATCCGGCAGACTGCGGCGTGACACCCGCCGCGCCTGCCATCGGTCAGGCCTGGGCTTTCTTCGGACTCGAACCAAACGAAGCAAATCGCTTGTTGAACCCGGCAATCCGCCCTTCAACCTGGGTCTTGCGCTGCTGGCCGGTGTATATCGGGTGGGAAGCGCTGGACACGTCGAGGGCCATGTAGGGGTAAGTGTTGCCGTCGGTGTGTTGGTGGGTACGGTCCGTGTCGACCGTGGAGCCGATCAGGAAGAACACATCGGCGGCAGTATCGTGGAACAGCACTTTGCGGTAGTCAGGATGGATACCAGCTTTCATGGGGCCTCCGAGGGCGTCTGGGTAGATTTAATACGTTATACAGTAACGCAATAGTGCATCCAAACGAGAACGTATTGCAATACCGAAATAGACAGCGGTTCTCTGTGGTTGCCCCGGCAAGGAACTCCCCCGTAAGCTGGGACTCCGTGAGAGAGCACAGGCATCCATAGCCTGGAGATCCTTGTAGGAGCTGGCTTGCCAGCGATAGCGCCACCAAAAACGCCATCGCCAGCAAGCCGGCCTCTACAGGTCATAAAGAGTCCGAACCCAAGGAAACCGTATGAGCCTGTCCTTGCTTAGTCGTTATGCATTTTTTGCCGTGTGTGTCATTTTCACCCTCGCCAGCCTCCCTTTTATCCAACACGAATGGCTCTGGCCGATTACCCTGGTGACCGGAGTGCTCAGCCTGATCGGCGTGTTCGACCTGCTGCAAAGCCCCCACGCGGTGCGCCGCAATTACCCGATCCTGGGCAATATCCGTTACCTGGTAGAGGGCATCCGTCCGGAAATCCGCCAATACCTGCTGGAGTCCGACAGCGACGCCCTGCCCTTCTCCCGGGCCCAGCGCTCGCTGGTGTACTCACGGGCCAAGAACGAAAGCGCCGACAAACCCTTCGGCACCCTGATCGACGTGTACCAGTCGGGCTTCGAGTTCATCGGCCACTCCATGCGCCCGGCCCCATTGAGCGACCCCAGCGCGTTCCGCGTGATGGTCGGCGGCCCGCAGTGCACGCAGCCGTACTCGGCGTCGGTGTTCAATATCTCGGCGATGAGTTTCGGCTCGCTGAGCGCCAACGCCATCCGCGCGCTCAACCAGGGCGCCAAACTCGGCAACTTCGCCCACGACACCGGCGAAGGCAGCATCAGCGCCTATCACCGCGAAAACGGCGGCGACCTGACCTGGGAACTGGGCAGCGGCTACTTCGGCTGCCGCACCAGCGACGGCCGCTTTGACCCGGAACGTTTTGCCGTGCAGGCGCAAAACCCGCAAGTGCGGATGATCGAAATCAAGATGAGCCAGGGCGCCAAGCCCGGCCATGGCGGGATCCTGCCCAAGCACAAGGTGACCAAGGAAATCGCCGAGACCCGCGGCATCCTGATGGGCGAGGACTGCATCTCGCCGTCACGCCACAGTGCCTTCTCCACGCCAATCGAGCTGATGCAGTTCATCGCCCAGTTGCGTGAACTGTCCGGCGGCAAGCCGGTGGGCTTCAAGTTCTGCCTGGGCCACCCGTGGGAGTTCATGGGGATTGCCAAGGCCATGCTGGAAACCGGGATTCTGCCGGATTTTATCGTGGTCGACGGCAAGGAAGGCGGCACCGGTGCCGCGCCCGTGGAGTTCACCGACCATATCGGCGTGCCCCTGCGCGAAGGTCTGCTGTTTGTACACAACACCCTGGTGGGCCTGAACTTGCGCGACAAGATCAAGCTCGGCGCCAGCGGCAAGATCGTCAGTGCCTTCGATATCGCCAGTGTCCTGGCCATCGGAGCCGACTGGGCCAACTCGGCCCGGGGCTTTATGTTCGCCATCGGCTGTATCCAGTCACAAAGCTGTCACACCAACAAATGCCCGACCGGCGTGGCCACCCAGGACCCCTTGCGCCAACGCGCACTGGTGGTGCCGGACAAGGCCCAGCGCGTGTTCAACTTCCACCGCAACACCCTCAAGGCCCTGGCGGAAATGCTTGCGGCGGCGGGCCTGGATCATCCATCGCAATTGTCGGCCAAGCATTTGGTGCGCCGCATGTCTGCCACCGAGATCAAGCTGTTCTCACAGTTGCATGTGTTCCTCAAGCCAGGGGAGCTGTTGACCGGCGAGGTGAACGGCGAGTTCTATTCGCGCATGTGGCAAATGGCACGGGCCGACAGTTTCGAGCCCCATGAAGAAGTAGCTGCTTGAAGGACCGATCAGATGTTGAAAGTAATCGCTGAAGACTTTATCAAACCCGAACACCTGGACACGGTGCGGCCCTGGTATGCCGAACTGGTGGAAAAAACCCGCCAGGAACCGCTGTGCATCGCCTACGATCTGTTTGTCGACCAGAAAGACCCGGGGCACTTTATCTTTGTCGAGCAATGGCCCGACCAGGCCGCACTGGATGCTCACTGCCAGAGCGAGCACTTCACCCGGTTGGTGCCACAGATCAACGCGTACCAGGCCAAGCCGTGCCGGGTGTTGTTGATGGATGCGTTCTGACTAATCCCCCTGTGCTGAACCGGACCACCGACGGCATCGTTGAACCCAGGAGATTCACCATGCCGTTTCTGGACTTTGCCGCACTTGCCGGGCAACTGCCCACCCCTTGGAAATCATCACGGGTCGGCCACGTCGGCCCTGCGCAGCTCAAGGTCCTGCGCATGGACGAGCAGGCCTACGCAGAAGAAACCCACGACTACAACGAAGGGTTGCTGGTCATCAGCGGCTGCCTGCGCTTGTCCATCGGCAAACAGACTGTCGAGGTGAGCGCCGGGCAGATGTATCTGGTCGAAGCCGGCATTGCCCATGGGGTACTGGCCGGCAGCCATGGCACGCTGCTGATCATCGATGTCTAGCGGACAGGCATGAGACATTCAGTAATACCCAACCTTTGCAATTGCTTACAAATACCGCCAACCTGCGCCCGCCCGACGCACGGCAGGACCCTGCGCGTCGCTATTTAAACCATTGTTCAAGAGCCCGCAGCCATGCTTAACGGACGCGACCCGCGCATCGACTTTTTTCGGGGCCTGGCGTTGATCTTTATTTTCTGGGATCACGTGCCCCACAACCCTCTCGGCCAGATCACTCTGCGCAACTTCGGTTTCAGCGATGCCGCCGAGGTCTTCGTATTTCTCGCCGGTTACGCGTCCGTGCTGGCCTACAGCAAGGTGTTGCAACGCGAAGGCTACTGGATGGCCTGCCTGAAAATCCTGCGCCGCGCCTGGGTGTTGTATGTGGTGCATATCTTCTTGCTGGCGATGCTGATGGGCATCGTGTTCTTCGCCAACAGCAAGGTGGAAACCCGCGATCTGGTCCAGGAAATGGGCCTGACGCACTTCATCACCAACCCGCAACAAGCCCTGACCGACGAGCTGCTGCTGCGCTTCAAGCCCAACCTGATGGACCCGTTGCCGTTGTACATCGTGCTGCTGCTGGGCTTGCCTCTGGCCCTGCCGGTGCTGGTGCGCAAGCCCCTGGCAGTGGTCGCGGTGTCGTTGACTGTGTATCTACTGGCCCCCAGGCTGGGCTGGAACCTGGCGGCGATTGCCGACGGTGTGTGGTACTTCAACCCGGTGACCTGGCAATTGCTGTTCATACTCGGTGGTGCCGCTGCCATTCACGCCAGCCAGCCACGGGCGCCTGAAACCCGGCCCTTGCACCACCAGCCATTGTTTCTTGCGGCAGCCGCCTATGTGCTGCTGGCCGGCATCATCACCCTCTCCTGGCGCTGGCCTGAAATCCACGATGCTGTGATGCCAGCAGCCCTGAGCAATCTGTTGTACCCCATCAGCAAGACAGACCTGTCGCCCGTGCGCCTGCTGCACTTCCTCGCCCTGGCCTACGTCACCGCCAAACTGTTGCCCGGTCGCGGCTGGACCCAGAACTGGCTGGCCCGACAAAGCTGTCGTATGGGCCGTTACTCCCTGGAGGTGTTCTGCCTGGGGGTATTGCTGGCGCCGCTGGCAGACATGCTCAACGCCCAGGTCGATGATGCCTGGCCGATGCAGATATTCAGCGCCCTGCTGGGGCTGGTATTGATGGCCGGGCTAGCGGTGTGGCTGGAGTTCAACAAGCACTTGAACCTGTCGGCCGCACAGCGATCCATCGCGATTAAATAGTTAGCCCCCGGGCCTGCATGCGCGATGCGTCCATCTACCCTCCACTTATCGTGAAAGGTAGAGCGCATGCCACTCAACAATGACTCGGCGGCCTGTCCGGCAATCTGCAATCGAGTACCTCCAGGCCCTGGATGGCCTGGACGCCGAAACACGACCAGCCTGCCGCAAGGGGCAGGCCGTGTGTCAAATCATGCCGAATGCGGCGAACCCTGGCTGGCCTGGGTCGGCTGCAGCTTGAACACGTAGAACAGCACCGTCAGGAACAGCAGGAACACCGGGCCGACATACAGCGCGATGCGAGTGTCCGGGAAGTACGCCATCAGGCCCACCACCAATACCAGGAAGGCCAGGGCCAGGTAGGAACTGACCGGGTATAGCCACATACGGTACTTCAGGGCTTTCTGCTCGGCCGGGCTCAGGCTTTTGCGGAACTTGAGCTGGGCCAGCAGGATCATCACCCAGGTCCAGATCGCACCGAAGGTAGCGATGGACGTGACCCAGACAAACACCTTGTCCGGCACCAGATAGTTGAGCAATACGCCCAACAGCAAGGCGAAGATCGACAGCAGCAGCGCCTTGCGCGGCACGCCGTTGCTGGAGGTGGTGCCGAAGGTTGCCGGGGCCTGGCCGTTCTGCGCCAGGCTGTAGAGCATGCGCCCGGTGCTGAAGATCCCGCCGTTGCACGATGACAGCGCGGCGGTGATCACCACGAAGTTGATGATGCCAGCCGCGGTCTTGATGCCGAGGCGCTCGAAGGTCATCACGAAGGGGCTGCCCTGGGTACCGATTTCATTCCACGGGTAGATCGACAGAATCACGAACAACGCACCGACATAGAACAGCAGAATCCGCCAGAACACCGAGCCGATCGCGTTGGGAATGGTCTTCTGTGGGTTCTTCGCCTCACCGGCGGTCAGGCCGATCATTTCCACGCCCAGGTAGGCAAACATCACCATTTGCAGGGACATCAACACACCCTGCACACCGTTGGGCAGGAAGCCGCCATGGGCCCACAGGTTGGAAATCCCCAGCGCTACACCGTCATTGCCAAAGCCGAAGGCAATGATGCCGACGCCGCCGATGACCATCGCAATGATGGTGACGATCTTGATCAGGGCAAACCAGAACTCGAACTCACCGAACGCCTTGACCGCGATCAGGTTGATGGTGCCCATGCTGACCAGCGCCGCCAGGGCCCAGATCCAGCGTGGCGTATCGGGAAACCAGACGCCCATGTACACCGCCACGGCGGTGATTTCCGCGACGCAGGTCACCAGCCACAGGAACCAGTAGTTCCAGCCGGTGAGAAAGCCCGCCAACGGGCCGAGGTAATCCTGGGCGTAACGGCTGAACGAGCCGGCGACGGGGTTATGCACCGCCATTTCACCGAGGGCACGCATGATCACCAGGATCGCCAGGCCGCCAATGATGTAGGAAAGCATGATTGCCGGGCCGGCCATTTCAATGGCCTTGGCCGAGCCGAGGAACAGACCGACACCGATGCAGGCGCCGAGCGCCATCAAGCGAATATGCCGTTCACCCAGTTCACGTTTGAGCGGGCCGCCGGAAGCGGTCTCGCCATGGGGCAGGTGGTTGCCAGCTGGCATAGGGATACAACCTCATTTTGTTATTGGATTGAACCACCGAGCGTTCAGTGGCACGGCCGGTCGCCATGACACCGTCCTGCCGGGCTCACCTTGTGGGTAAACCCGTCTGGCCGCGCAAATCGGCCAGCTCAGGGGGCATGCAGTATAAAAAGCCAGAAGCAGGGCTTTTCACTCTATAAACAACAATATTCAGCGAGTTTTCTCGGCAAGTGCCGCTTCTGCGGAGGGGCATCACCTGAACGATGTAGGCATCGTCTTACGTAAACGGCGGCGAGTATTGCACAGCATTGGTGCATCGTCATGCCCCTACCCTGGTCGTATTTACCCAGCCGAAGCGCTCTAGTCCGTGGGTCAGTCGCGCTCAACCACCACACATCCACTGTGCGCAGAGTGACCGCCATGGGATTGCGACAAATTCCCTGTCCACCTCAAACAGCGTCTACGCTTCACTCAAGTCCGATCAATCTGCGTGAATGGATCAATCGACTATGGGCGCTTTATGGCAAACCGATTCGACCAAGGCTGCGGGCCCCGCCGACAACCTGGATGAACAGCCATTGCCACAAGGCCCCCGCAAGCGGCGGTATGGGTGGCGAATGATCTGGCTACTGCTGGTGATCGGGCTGATCGCTGCAGGTTTTGCCGCCAATCGGGAAATGCGCACCTCTTATTGGCAAGCCCGGGAGTTGAGTCGACTCGCCAAGACCTTGAACTACCAGGTACAACCGGGCGCCAGCGATGCCATCGTTTATCCGGGTGATGGCCCGTTTGACAAGCGCCTGGGCTACAGCGCCCTGGGCGAGTTCCTGCCGCGCCTGATCAAGCGTGACTACCTGATCCAGCAGCAGGCGCGCTTTTCCAGCGCACTGCTCGATTACAGCCAATACGGCCTGTTCATCCCCTACCCCGAGAAGATCCAGGCCGGCCTGTCGATCACCGATTGCCGGGGCGCACCGCTGTACCGCTTCACTTACCCACAGCAGGCGTACCAGCACTTCACCGATATCCCGCCCGTGATCGTCAACAGCCTGCTGTTCATCGAGAACCGCGACCTGCTCGACCCCGCCCAGCCCCAGGCCAACCCGGCGGTGGATTGGCCGCGTTTTGCCAAGGCGGCCTGGTCGCAAATTGCCCGCCTGCTGCATTTGCCGGGGCAGACCGCCGGCGGCAGCACCCTGGCCACACAACTGGAGAAGTATCGCCACTCACCCGACGGGCTGACCCTGAGCGGTGGCGAGAAAATCCGCCAGATGATTTCTGCCAGCGTACGCGCCTATCAGGACGGGCCAGACAACCTGCAGGCGCGCCAGGACATTGTGCGCGACTACCTCAACAGCGTGCCGCTGTCTGCCGTGCCCGGCCACGGTGAAGTGCATGGCATGGCCGAGGGCTTGCGGGTCTGGTATGGCGCCGATTTCAAGCAGACCAATGCCCTGCTCGCCGGTAACGATCCGCACAGTCTCGGGCAAAAAGGCCTGGCCCTGCGTGAGGTGTTGTCGCTGATGATTGCCCAGCGCCGACCGTCCTACTACCTCACCAAAGGCCACGCAGACCTGGCGAACCTGACCGACAGTCATATCCGGCTGCTGACGCAAAACGGGGTGATCGACCCAGCGCTGTCCAGAGCCGCGCTCGACAGCCAGGTCAGCTACCGAGACTGGCAGCAACAGCCCACGATCCAACCCATCGAAACCAACAAAGGCATCAGTGTCGCCCGCAGCCGCCTCGCAACCCTGCTCAAACGCCCGCTGTATGACCTGGACCGCCTCGACCTGTCCGCCACCAGCACCTTGCAAAACGACCTGCAAACCCAGGCCACCGCCTACCTCAAACACCTGGCCGACCCCGCCTTCGCCGGACAACTCGGCCTGCTCGGGCCGCGCCTGCTGACCCCAGCCAACACGGCCCAGGTGCGTTACAGCTTCAACCTCTACGAGATGACACCCGATGGCGCCCGCGTACGGGTACAGACCGACAACACCGATCAACCCTTCGACATCAATGAAGGCAGCAAGCTGGAACTGGGCTCCACCGCCAAACTGCGGGTACTGACCACCTACCTGCAGATCATCAGCGAACTGCATGACCGCTACGCCGGGCAAGCGCCCGCCGCACTGAAGAAAGTCAACGTCGATGACCAGGATCGCCTGTCCCGCTGGGCCGTGGATTACCTGGCGCAAAACAGCGACCAAAGCCTGCCGAAAATGCTCGATGCGGCCCTCAACCGGCAGTACTCGGCCAGCCCCGGCGAAAGCTTTTTCACCGGCGGCGGTTTGCATCACTTCCACAACTTTCGCAACGAAGACAACGGCCGCAACCCGACCTTGCGCGACGCCCTGCGCGAATCGATCAACCTGCCGTTCATTCGCCTGATGCGCGACCTGGTGCGCTACAGCACCTACCACGGTGCCAACAACAGTGCCGAGTTGCTCAAGGACGACAACGACCCGCGCCGCCAGGAATACCTGGCCCAATTCGCCGACCGCGAGGGCACTACCTTTCTACTGCGCTTCTGGAAAAAGTACCGCAACAAGGACACCCAGGCCCGACTCGACACCTTCCTCGACAGCATGCACCCCACCGCCATCCGGCTGGCCGCCGTGCACCGCTACCTGTTGCCCCAGGCCAGTCAACAGAGTTTCAACAGCTTCGTACGGGCCCACTTGATCCACACCAAGGCCCCGGAAAAGCTCACCGATGAACGTCTGGAAAAGCTCTATCAAAACTACGGCCCCGGCGCCTATGACCTGCCGGACCAAGGCTACATCGCCAAGGTCCACCCCCTGGACTTGTGGCTGCTCGGCTACCTGTTGAACAAGCCCGACGCCACCTTCACCCAAGCCGTCGCCGCCAGCGAGCACGAGCGTCAGGAAGTCTATGGTTGGCTCTTCAAAAGCCGCCACAAGAGCGCCCGCGACAGCCGTATCCGCACCATGCTGGAGATCGAGGCGTTCCTGGATATTCATCAACGCTGGCAGGCCGTCGGCTACCCCTTCGACCATCTGGTGCCGTCCCTGGCTACCGCCATCGGCAGCTCGGGCGACAAGCCCGCAGCCCTTGCGGAATTGGTAGGAACGATCCTCAATGACGGCGTGCGCCAACCGACACTGCGCATTGACAGCCTGCACTTTGCTGCCGCCACGCCTTATGAAACCCGCTTGATCAATGACCCGAATCGCGGCAAACGCGTGATGCCCAGCGAAGTCGCCAGTGCCTTGCGCGAGGCGTTGTCGCAAGTGGTGGATGCGGGAACGGCGAAAAGGGTTTCCGGCAGTTTCAAACTCACAGACGGCATGCCGCTGGCCATGGGCGGTAAAACCGGTACCGGGGATAACCGCATTGAAACCATCGGTGCCGGCGGACGCATTCTCAGCTCCAAGTCGATCAACCGCACTGCCACGTTTGTCTTCTACATCGGTGAACATCACTTCGGCACCCTGACCGCCTTCGTACCTGGCGCCTCGGCCCAAGGCTTCACGTTCACCTCGGCCTTGCCAGTACAAGTACTCAAGGGCATGGCCCCGATTTTGACGCCTTACCTACAACCCGGCACCCGGAGCTTGTGCCGGCCACCGACAGCCGGCGGTTAATCGCAACTAAGTTTTTCCGCATGCTCCCGAGCCAATACCCTGCCCGTCAAGGCATTCGCAGCTGGGCGTTACTTGTCTACTTTTCAGTCCCGAATTGTTCATTCAACACCCCCTGTTCCGAGCAACATTTTCGAGGTTTGAATGGCGTGTTCCCGCACACAATCGGATGACCCAAGCATTATCAAAAGGTCATCCAACCATGCCTACCACTGTCATAGAACAACCACTTTCGATCGCAGAAAAAAAACCGGTTCATTACGACTTCATCAAACAACAACTGCCTCGCTGGCTACTCGATACCGGGCCCCAGCGACTGACAACACTAAAAACACTCAAGCCAGACATCTCCGGGCCCCACACAAACGCACTCACGCCACCGTTACACACGGCCATGAAACAGGCTCTGGACAAGCATTGGTCCACCCAGAACACCCTCGACAAAAAATTTGCCCATCTGAATGACGTCCAGGCCTTTGCCAAGCCGCTACTCAAAGAGGCGCTGCGCGCCTACGGTGACATTGATGTGTCGCACACCTTCATTCGCCTCTATTCCCCCGTCAGCCGGCCCTGGTGGTCGATAATAGATCTGTACCCTGGCGTTAGCAGCCGAACCGTCACGTTGCTCGATGCCGCACTGCACAATTTCTCGGCCTCGGAAACCTTCGCCGACTACGCCTTCCTGTCCGATGAAGATGCCCGAGGCCAGCGCCAGCTATTGACGTTCACCCATAACGTGAGCGGCCAGGTGCTGACCGCCGACACGTTCAAGACGCTCTGTCGCAACCTCGACATTGGCGCGCGCTATCAACAGCAACTTCGGGCCTCGTTGGGGTTCGATAATCCGTCGGTCGCCGACGCGCTACGACACGAAGTCATCGACAACCTGCGGGCAGCCCTGGACAGCGCGGCCCATATGGCCCTGGCAAAAAAGCACATTGCCGAGGACGCCTATGAGCTGATCCAGCTCATGGTCACAGGCACCCCCGGGCTGCTGATGCTCGACGCCAAGCCAATCGAGTTCTACACCCTGGAACTGTTGGATACCCGCCTGGCCAGCATCCTGATCATCACCTCGCAAATGGCTGACTGGAGGGACGGGCGGATGTTGGTCTATGTCCCCCATGACCCGGAACACCCCCTCAAGGAATACGCTTCGTCACTGGACTTCGTCATAGAACTGACCCGCCAGTTACGTGACAAGACGCCAACACCGGGTTCGCCTCACCTCAGCTATCAGCAATTCTTCAGTCAGTTCGTTCCCCATCAACAGCGCGGGCGCCTCTTTAACCAACTCAACAACCTGCTCTCGCCCGTGCGCTGGAACCCGAGGGAACCGGGTGACAGCAGCCCGAACTGGCGAGAAACCCCTGTACAGGCACCCAACCTGCAGTTTCGCACTCATTTTGTACGCGATGACGTTACTAGCTATACCAGCGAGGATCTGTGGCGTTATCTGTACCAGGACAAACTGAACAAAATCATCAACGATGCTCTGGAAGTCGCCATTTCCACAAGCTATGCCGACCGTATGGCCCGCTGGGTATGGTGGGACAATCTGGAAAAGATGCTCACGGACATTTTCAACGTCGCCCTCATGGTCATCACCCCATTCGTACCCTTCCTGGGTCTGCTGATGTTGGCCTATACCGCCTACCAACTGCTCGACGACATGCTCGAAGGCATCATCGATTGGAGCGCAGGCCGGCAAATTGAGGGGTGGCTGCATATCTTGGCGGTTGCCGAAAACGTTATTCAACTGGGGACATTCCACGCCGGAGGGCAGCTCGCAGCAGTCGCCCGCCTGAAGTTGTCTCCCTTTGTCGACAGGCTTAAACCCGTACAGATGCCTTCCGGCGATACCCGTTTGTGGAACCCTGACTTGCGGCCTTATCAACACAGGGTGCAGGATCTGCCAGAACCGCAAGAAAATGGCCTGCACTCCCACCAGGGCAAGCAGATCGTGCGTGTGAATAACCGTCATTATGAAGTCCGGCAGAACCCCGAAACCCAGGCATTCCAACTCGCCCACCCCCAACGCTCCGACGCCTATCGCCCACCCGTAACACTCAACGGCAGCGGCGCCTGCGTACTGGAAGGCGAACAGCCGCGCACATGGAGCAATGCCCGATTACTGCGCCGGCTGGGGCCACAGACGGATGGCTTGAGCAACACAGAACTTGAGCAAGTACGCGTCATCAGCGGGGTAGAGTACGGCGCGTTGCGCCAGATGTACGTCAAGAATGAACCGACTCCGCCGTTGCTCGCCGACACGTTGAAACGCTTCAAAAATGACCATCAGATCAAGGCCAGTATCGAAAAAATTCGCATGGCACAACCGCTTGACTCTGCGTCCAGTTGGTTTGAGCAAATGGTCACCGAGCTTGAAGGCTGGCCGCAGGACAAAGCGCTGCGGGTCTATCAACACTCCGACCTGTCCGGCGACTCCCGTTTCTATGGCAGTTCGACTGCCCAGGGAGATGACGTGCTGACGCTCAGCATCGCCGACGTCATGTCCGGCCAACTGCCGGAAAAAGTCGTGGCGTTTCTCGACCCACAACAGCTCACCCGCTTACTGGGCGAAACCCTGCCCGCACCGGAACAGGTACAGGCACTGCGTGATCGGTTGGCCGAGCATGTCGAACAACAGAGTCAATCGCTCACCCGGCACCTTTACCTCGAACAAGAAGCCACTGACGACCCGCATGTCCAATTACTGCGCACCCAGTACCCTGACCTCCCCCTGAGCATCGCCCAACGGTTGGTCCGTCATACCCGAAACCGCCACCTAAAGGTGATGACCGAGGACCAACGCCTGCCACTGGACGTCAAGAACCAGGTCCGGGAACTGGAGTTCGAGGTCACCAGCACACGGGTCTTCGAGCAGATCCTTCAAGACCATCCCCTGTCGGAAGAGGCCGAACGCCTAGCGCTCAATACCTTGAGAATCTACACCGACGCGCTGGCGAACTTGCGTATCGAAATCCGTGAAAGAACCCCGACTGGCGACTTGCGGATTCAGGTCGGTGAACAGGACGCTGCAAACCTGCGCATCCTGGTGCGCAACAAAAAGGCCCAATACCGGGTCTTTAATGCTCAAGGCACACTGCTGCATGGGACGACAGACTTCTATAGCGCGGTCTTCCATACCCTGACCACCGACGCACGCTTCATCGACGGTGAGCGCCTCAGGTCATGGCTTATCGCAAAAAATACGGCCCCCGCAGAGCGGCGCCTGATAATGGCTGAACCACCGATCCGCGTACAGGCCGAACGTGAAACCCTCACCTTGCTGGGGGGCGGCAACACCAGCACTTTGCGGGGGGCACTGGCCGAAGACAGCTCTACCGTCACCTTGCAACAACGCATCAAAAAATGGCTCCCCGAAATGTCAGAGCAAGGTGTAAGACGCTTTTCTCAAGTGGCGGAAACAGCGGAAGGCCTACAAAAACTGGAGCGCCTGGAAACCGAAGGCCAAGCCTTTGAAAACACGCTAAACGACTACGTCAGATCCGCAACAAAGTTTCCTGCGGGCCATCGCCTGGAGGCCGTGACTCGTCGTACTAGAGCCCTGTTTGCTGACAGCCTGATGCAGGCTTGGCGTGAGGGCTATACGCGACTGCATGACGAGTTCAACACTCAGCGCGGTGGCGTCAAGCTGGATTTATCTGAAACGCCATGGCCGGACAAACTGCCCATGCTGCCCACCGAAATGCGACAGGTCACTCGCTTGTACATGATCGACCGCGAGCTCTCTTCGGACAGCGCCAACTTCCTACAGCACTTTCCAAACCTGAGGATCCTTGATCTGACAGGCAACGCTCTAACAACGCTGCCTCCCGCCATTCAGCGCATGCCCCATCTCAGAGAGCTGAACCTGGCCGAAAACAACATTGTCCTGGACGCCTCGACCTCCGAGCAGTTGAGTAACCTGTCGCGCCTACGCGCTCTAAACCTGGCCAACAACCCGTTGGGCATCGTGCCGGATGTCAGCAAGATGCCCGAGTTAGATCTACTCCTGTTAAGCGATACCGGTATCAGTGAATGGCCTGCCGGCTTGTTTGCACAACCACGCAACGAGGCTTTTATCCTGGAACTGCGCGGTAACCCCATTACCACCGTCCCCGTGGTTGCCAGCAACTCCGAATCGGCCATCGTTGTCGCCCAGACCCGCCTGGACCGTGCAAGACTGACCGTTGAGGCCCAGGAGCGCTATGAGGCCTATAGAACCGCCGTTGGGCTTGACCCTTATCGGACCTATGAGCCCCAAGGCGACAGCCGTTACTGGCTCGACGATCTGGACGATGAAAACCGCTTTATTTATAGAGCACTCTGGAAAGACCTGGAGCATGAACACGGCTCCCAAGGTTTTTTCGAAGTGATCAAATCCCTGGAGCCCCCAGAGTTCTTCGAAGACCCGAGCGACGAGGCCCTCTATGAACAGAACAGCGCAATGATGAGATCACAAGTGCAGCGCATGCTGTCGTCCATGCACGACGACCGCGACTTGCGGCAAATACTGTTTCGGATGTCCAGTTTCCCCGGGTTGTGCCCCGATGCGGGTATGCAAATATTCAACGGTATGGGTATCGAAGTTGAGGTGAGTCAGGCCAGGCGTTTCAGCAAAACACCCGCTGAACGTGAAGAGCGACTGATCAAACTGGCCAAGGGGGCGGCCAACCTCAAGCTGTTGAACCACGTGGCGCGCGCCGACATCGCTCAGCGCCTCAAACCTGTCGAACAAGGCGGGCTCGGCCTGCGACTGACCTCAGACGTGATCAACGGCGAGCCCGGAACCGTTGATGAAGTAGAAGTTCACCTGGCCTACCAGACGCGCCTGGCCCGCAGGCTCGGTTTGCCCTGGGTCAGCGAACACATGCTGTACCGGGAGACCGCCAGGGTCAGTGAGCTATCCATCACACGAGCGCACACGGCAGTACTGGCCTTGAGTGAAGGTGACGGGCTGGTGGATCAAATACTGCTTGAGCCTTACTGGGAAAACTTCCTCAAGGAGCACTATGCGACAGACTACGAGGCCAACGAGAGCAGCATTGATGAACAATTTGCCCTCCTCGATGAACTGCAAAGCGAACAGCAAGCGTTGACCCAATCCCCGGACCTGACCGAGGCGCAGAAAGTTGAAAAACGCGAACAACTGAAACTCATGGTCGAGCAATTACAAATCGAAGACCGAGTAGTGCCTGACGAGCCGATGTCCGATGAGCTCTACAACCAATTGCTCAATGACCTGGGCCGGCGACGCCAGGAATGGTTGCGGGAACAGACCCGCCTGTCGCTGGGACGGATCGACGAATAAGACGCCGAGGCATGTCTTAATACCAGGTGTGTAGGAGCGAGCTTGCTCGCGAAGGTCGTGAACGATAACGCGTATTGGCTGGATAAACGCGGCGTTCTTGAGTTTTTCGCGAGCCCGCTCGCTCCTACGGCATTATTGGGAGTTACACATTTATCAGGAGGCTCCGACAGGGACTCGTTAGTTAACGCAGACCTCAGGCATTAGTTATATATATTTCACATCTGAATAACGAAACCCCAACACACTTAACACTTAAAAATTGCTCAGCATTTTGAACTTTTATTCTCCACCACAAAGGATACGCTAATAATTAAAACCCTCTACGAGTTTAACTTAATGCCAAAACATTCAATCCCATCCAGTACGCCTGCAACGCCCTATAAAGGCCCGCATTATGATCTGATCAAACAAAAAATCCCGGACTGGCTATCCACAACTTCCCTGGCGAGAGTCAGTCAGTTAAACAATGCGGTCCTTTCTCGACCGGCCTGGCATACCAGCGCCACGCCCGACCAGCATCAAGCCCTCAAGACTGCCAATGTCGAGGGCTGGCGTGCGCAAAACGCCGTAGACCAGCAACTGAGCAACGTGCAGGATGCGTATGCCTTTGCCGAACCGCTGTTGAAAAAGGCCATTCAGGACAAGTACCAACTCGACCTGGACGTCAAGACAACCTTCCTGAACCTGTACATCCCCAAAATGCTGCCCAGGTACGCCTTCAATATCGCCCAGGGGGTGACTTCGCGAAAAGTGTCCCTGCTGGACGCCGCGTTGCATAACTTTGCCGATAGCGAAACGTTTGAAGACAACTCCTGTTACATCAGCCAGCCTGACTATCGCGGTCACTTCACCATCAAACCGTTAACCGACGCGATGTCCATCGACCAGTTCAAAGCGCTGTGTCGTGAACTGGACCTCGGCGCCCGGTACCAACAACACTTGAACACCCATCTGCTGCCGACGAACCTCACTGCCCGCGCGAAATTGAAGAAGCAGGTCACCGCCAGCCAGAAAGCCACGCTCATGGCCGCAGTGCAACTGGCCTGCCTGAAAACCGATGCGCAACAGGTGCCGGACCTGGGGATGGCCACCTACCATGTGTTGATGCGCGCGTTACGCGGTGAACGAGGCGTCATGCAGTTCTACCAACTGAGCATTCTGGAGACGGCGCTGAGCGGTATTCTGCTGATTGCAGCAGACCCGGATCAGGCCACCAGCGAGTCGAAAGTGATCGCCTACATACCCCATGACCCAGAGAACCCCGTCAAGGAGTACAACTCGATCCCTGCGTTCATGCGCGACCTGACCCGCAAACTGCAAGCCAACGCGCCCATCCCTTCTCGTCAGCAACAGACTTACCAGCAGTTCTTCAGTCAGTTTGTCGATCATGCCCAACGCGGGCATTTCTTTGCCGGGCTGGATCAACGGCTGTGCACGCTCCAGGGGGGCCAGAAAGTCCCACAGGACGATCCCAAGCTGCGGTCCTCCTCACGCAGAATCGAGGGTGACCTGTGGGAATACCTCTACCAGCAATCCTTCAACAAGATCCTTAACGATGGACGAAGCATCGCCATCTCCACGGCCGATACCGACAGCGCACAACGTTGGGCCTGGTGGGATAACTTTACAAAAATCCTCTCGGATATTTTTAACGCGGCCCTGATGGTCATCACCCCGTTCGTGCCGGGCCTGGGCGAGTTGATGCTGGTCTACACCGCCCTCCAACTGGCCAACGACGTGCTCGAAGGGATTGTCGACCTGGCGGAGGGGCAGGTCATAGAAGGCGCTGAGCACTTCATCGGCGTGGCGACCGATTTGATCCAACTGGCAATCTTCGCCGAGGGTGGAGAAGTTGTGAGCGTCTTCAAACGCTCCTCCTTCGTCGATGGCCTGCGGGCAGTCAAGGTGGGGGATCAACAACGCTTGTGGAACCCTGACCTTGCACCTTATGCCAAGAAAGACCTGCAGTTGCCGAGCGACTCGCGTCCCGATGAGCTGGGCCTGCATTCACACCAGGAGCAAAAAATCCTGCCCTTGGATGACCAGCACTACGTCGTCGAACACGAAGAAATCTCTAATACTTACCGGATCAAACACCCCACCCGTCCCGAGGCCTATTCACCCACGCTCGACCATAACGGCAGTGGCGCCTGGGCCCATGAGGGGGAGAACCCGAACACCTGGGACAGCGAAACCTTACGCCGCCGCCTCGGGCCCGTGGTCAAGGGTCTCTCCCCCGCTCAACTCGAACAAGCCTGTGAAACCAGCGGCACCCATGACGGCGCCTTGCGCATGATGTACGCCAACCGCGATACCCCACCGCCCCTGCTGGCCGATAGTCTCAAGCGCATGAAGCTACGCGGGGAACTCGAACGCATGCCAGAAAAAATCCGCACCGGGGCCACGACTGAGCTGCCAACCAACTGGTCGGCGCAAACCACCAGTGAACGTGCGGGTTGGCCGTCGAACAAAGCCATCAAGGTGTTTATAAGTGACGACTTGGTGGGTAACGCCATGCCTTACGGGGCCCAGGACGCCACGGAGGCCAACACCCTCAAGATCAGTCACCGGGACGTGGAAGCGGGCAAGTTGCCCGAGCAACTCGTCGCCTTTTTGAGTGAAACAGAGCTCGCTACCCTGCTGTCCACCCCCGTACCTGAAACCCCGGCCGGACGAATCAAGGCCCTGCGCGATCTGCTGGCCGATGCCCTGATGCAGGAAAAAACTGCCGTATTCAGCCACCTTTACAGCACCCGAGAGGTTATCGACACGCCTCATGGCCGGTTGATTCAACAGCAGTTCCCGCAATTGCCCAAAGACCTGGTGGCGACACTGCTGCTACGCATTTCGCCGCAAGAACTGACAATAATGAGCAGCGAACAACGAATCCCTCTGCGCCTGAAAAACCTGGCCCGGGAACTGGCCAACGAAGTCCGCGCCAGCCACGCGGCTGAAGGGTTCTACAACGACGATTTGCTGACAGCGGATACCGAGCGCATGGCGCTCAATATCGTGCGTTTGCACACCGATGCCCTGGGTGACTTGAACATTGCCATTCATGAGCAATCCCCCAACGGCGCCTTGCGTTGCCAGGTGGGGCCCGCAGACGCCGGCACGAAAAAAATACTCGTGTACAAGAGCCCCGGGCGCTACCAGATCTACGATGCCGAACCCTCTGCCTCCCAGGCGCAATACAGCTTCTACGAGGCGCTGTTGCGTGCTACCCCCGCGAACACACTCGACTACCTGCCGGGCCAGGGAGGCATATTCAAGGCATGGCTCATCGAGCAACTTGAACCCTTGGCCGAACGCCGCAAGGTGCTGGAGGAACCCACTCGCCGCCAGGCCGATGACCGCACGACACAACGCTTACTGCAAAAACCCATGCTCGGGGCCTTCCGCCGCTTACTTCGGAGAAATCCACCGAGGCAGCCACCCACGCTCAAAGAAACACTGACCCAACTGTGCCCCCGTTTGAGCGAGGAACAGATACAGAAAGTGATGCCCTACCTGAGCACGCCGGAGGGGGAACAGTTGCTGAAAACGCTGATAACCGACCGAGCGACGCTGGACGAAGACATGGACATATTTCGCAGAGAAAAACCAGCACTCATCAGGGCAAGCGCCACGATAACGCTGAATGAAAAACTCATGCGAGACCTGATCATCAATGAACTGAAAACCTGCTGGGCAGAAGGCGCCTACCAGCGCATGCTCCCCCCTGAACCCAGACCACGCGGTACGTTGCTGGACTTGAGCGAGCTGGTCCTGGGTCGCTACATACGTCGCCTGGCGCCGCTGAGGGCAAACTTCAGCCATGTCACACGACTGAACCTGGGTGGTACGCGGTTAAGTGATGGGGATACGGGCTTTCTCGACAACTTCCCCAACCTGCGCGCCCTGGACCTGTCAGACAATGGCCTGGGGGAGGTACCGTCACGACTGCTGAACATGAAAAGCCTGACCGCTCTGAACCTGAGCGAGAACTCAATCGTATGGTTACCCTCCGACTATCAGACCCTTGAACAATGCTCATATCTGCGCTCATTGAACCTGGAAGGTAACCGCCTCCTGGAAGTCCCGCCGAACATCAACCAGATGCTGGATCTGCGGCTACTGGTACTGCGCAGAACCAACATTACCCAATGGCCGGTCGGACTGGACAGCCCAAGACGCTCCATCCCGACGCTGGACCTGAGCAACACCCAGGTCAAGACCGTTCCCGCGTTCGCCCAGGGCTCTGTAGGCGCTCAAATAGTGGCCAACAGTTGGGTGGATCGCACAAAGCTTGGGCGCCTGGATGAAGACTTGTTTGTCAGCTATCGCCGCGCCTTCGGTATCGACCCTTACCGCACCGCACCACGAGGGGGCAGCGCCGACAGAGAATACTGGCTGCTTGGCCCGACAGAAGCCGATAACCTCTTCTTTGCAACGGTTTGGGATGATGTCGAAAAGGAGCACGGCTCCCAGGGTTTCTTCGATGTCCTCAAACTGTTGCAACCGCCTGAGGCGTTCCAGACGGATATCGATGAGCTGTTGTTTCAACGAGGCCGGGGTAACCTCTCTGTTCGCGTCTGGCAACTACTGTTTGCTGTAGATGAAAACCCACAATTTCGCGACCGGATGTTCAGTCTGGCCGGTGCCCCCGCCAACTGTGCAGACGCCGGCGCTCATATTTTCAACCGCATGGGCGTCGAAACCCTGCTGGAAAACATCCGCAAAGATGACTCCCCGCAAGGCCTATCGACCCGCGAAAAGAAACTGGTAACGCTAGCCAGGCAATCCTGGCGCCTGGAACGGGTCAACCAACTCGCCCACCAAGAAATCCAGCATCGTGTAGCCCCAGAGAGTGAGGGTGGGCTGGGGCAGACATTCGGCCTCGGTGAAAACACCGTCGACGACGTGCAGGTGTACCTCGCCTACCAGACCGGACTCAAGACGCGCCTCGACCTGCCGTGGCTATCCGAGCACATGGTCTACCGCAACACAGCCAATGTGACGCAAGCGCATCTCGACCAAGCGGCGGCCAGTATCGCCGAGCAAGAGCAAGGCGATGGCCTGGTGAACGGCCTGCTTGAACAACCGTTCTGGAGCGACTACCTGCAAGACGCGCACCTGGAAGAGTTCAACACCCAACGTGAGAAACGCAACAACGCCGGCAGTCAACTGGAGGACTTGCTGGACGCTCAAAAGGAATGGGCTAGCCCGCAAGTGACACCTGAGCGTAAAGCTGAACTGCGCGAACAACTCATCACACTGGCCAATGAGCTGGTTATCCCGCACCTCGTGGTGCTCACCGAACAGCCGTTATCGGACGCTACCGTGCGTAAGCTCTACGACGATATTCAGCATGATTACAATGAGCTGGGCCGGCAATTGACACGCCAGGCACTGAAAAACGCAGGCCTGTAACACCCGCCCGGAGGCATATGTAACACTCAAAAGAGCCAATGCCGATCAGTTAAGCGGACGAGACCTCCTGTAGGAGCGAGCTTGCTCGCGAAACACTCAAGGACAGCGTGTACATTCAGGCAGCACGCCTAATCGTTGACGTTTTTCGCGAGCAAGCTCGCTCCTACAAAAAAGCAAAAACTGCAGGCTTCATGTTTAGACCTCAGAGTCCCAGACCGCGGTCACCACGCCCGAATAGGTACTGCCTGGCCGGCTGAGCATCTCGCGCATGTCATCACTGAGCACTTCAAAGTGCAGGATGCCGGGGCGGTCATTCACGTAAAACAGCGGCTGGAACAGCTCGGTGCCCGTGCCATCCAGCCGCAGGGGGCGTTTGCGAACCGCCTGGTCGCCTTGCCCGTCGATGCCACCTGGCAGCGTCACGGCAACCTGCACCGGCACCTCATCACCGTTGCCGTTGCGCAAGCCACAGGTGTTGCCCATGACAATCGAGCATTCCAACTGCATCTTGAACCGTGAACTGGCGGCGATACGAAAGGTCTGGTCGCGGTACAGCCGGGTCGGCGTACGCCCCCGATCAAGCCAGGCTTGCCAGCCGCCTTCGGGGAGTAACTCGATACGATTGCCGCCGGGCGGAATATCGACCTTGAGGGCGTGCTCCACGCTCAGGGTAAAGTTGAAGGTAATGGCGTTTTTCGAGGGGACTATGACGTCGCCAAAATCATAATCAGCACCTGGCCCTATGCTGTAGGTGATGCCACCCACGTACTGGCCGCTGGACATTCCCAATGGATTGGGGGTCCTGAGTTCGTAGGCGTACTCCATGGTATTAAAGGTCATGGAGGCCAGGTCCTGCGATGGTTGACGACTGCAAGGCCCAGCGTTTTCAGGGGTCAGCCAAAAATACGAGGCGAAGGAAGTACCTGCCGCCAGGTGGTTGGTGCTTTGACAAGGACTCGGAGCATTCCTCCATTGTCTATCCCAGGTGACTCCAGGTTGCGCCCAGGCAGACACACCCGGTGGCCTGGGCACAGTCCATAACGAGCCAACCCCGGCGATCCGCAGTTGCACCGTCTCGGTTTCGCCAGTGACGGTATGGGTCACCTGCAGGTCGCGCCAATCGGACGGCACCTTGACCATGAAGCCCTGTCGCTCATCCTCGTGATTGGCCATGATCCGCGCATTGGCAGCCAATCTGAAGTTAGTGTCCCGGAGGCTGAAAATATTCAATGCCTTGCACCTGGCCGGGATGTGCGCCGCACAGATCGTACTGATCGGCGTGGTGTTCTCGAATCTGTTCAACATCGGGTTACTGGCATCCGGCCGGAACCGCGCCGTGATCTCCTGAGTGGCCTGTGCCGACGAACTGAACAACAGCGCCGCGCCCATCGCCCCCATCTGTATGATCAATGTATTGATGCGTTTCATTGTGAAAGGTCTCGTCATTGCACTTAACCTGCGGTCTGAGTGCCGCAAGTGTTTTCAGCCAAGGTGTCCGGCGTGTAGCGCAGGTCACCGATCATCAGCACGTCGTTTTCGTTGGCCGCCGTGGTTTGAGCGAACAGCAGGCCTTTGCCCAATCCCTGGGCCTGACACGCAAGAGGGCCCCGCTCACGGTGCCAAAAAATCAAACACGAGGTGCACCGTGCCGTAATACTCGCCGCCGTTATAACCACCCGGGGGCTCGATCGCCGAGATGTCCAGCTCGGCCCGGGTGCCGACGCGCGCCACCTCGGCGTTGACCACCTCCGTCGCGTCCAGGGTCAAGGGGATACGGTTGAACAGCACCTGCAAATCGATGCGCCCCTGCCCGTTGTTGGACAGGTACGGCGTATCCCCCAACCGGGCAGCGACACCGCCATGGAGGTTCTTCACATCGAAGTTCTTGCGCAAATGGCTGAGCTGGGACGTCACCAGGTTCCAGGCCAACAGCTGGTCCTGGCCCATCCAGTCTGGCTCGGACGGCAGCACATAGGCCTCATGGACCGGAATGGTCACCGACACATCAAAGGAATGGCGCTCCTGGATCGCTCCAGCCTGGGTGCCCGACAGCATCAAGGCCGCCAGCACACCGAGTCTTGTCAGTTGCTTGAACATCATGATCACCCGTTATTGTTCCCGACCTTCATCGGCTTTTTGACCTGCCCTTCGACCAGTACGAAGCTGTAACGCCGGTCCGGCTTCTTCTCGAACGTCAACTGACGCCCCGGAAGGATGTGGTGCTTGGTGGTGGGCACGCAGTCAGCCGCACTGGTCGCCGAACAGTCGTAAAACTCGTCGAGCACCACCACACTGTTGCCGGCGTTACGCAGTTGGTACTCGCTGCTCGTTTCATTGATTTGGGTATCGAAACGGGTGTGCTTGGGGCGCACGAAAAACACCGTGCCGTAGCCGGCCATCACGTTGATCCCGGCAGCCAGATGGTCTTTGTATTCGGCCCGCTCTTCGTCGCTGATACCAAAGTTGTCGTCTTTCTCCGGCACCACCGGGATGAAGCGCAGGCGGAAATAACGCTCTGTGTCCCGCGCGCCCATGTACAACAGTCGGGTGCCCTGACGTCCGTTCGCCGGCACGATCATTCGTGCGGGACTGGCCATCAGCCCGTCGCGGCTGGTGGTGTTGCCCTTGCCATCGGTCATCGAGGCGACAGGCACTTCCCGGGTGGTACCGTCTGCGTTGTAGAGGATCTCCAGCACATTGACCTTGATGAACGCGGTGCTGGTGCCGCCATTGAACACGCGCTTGAGGTAAGAACTGCGATCACCTTCCAGGTAGTCGTACACCACCCCGACATTGATCAACGGCCCGGCGTGGGCCGTCAGCGACATCAGGCACAACCCGATCCATAACACTGCATGCTTCATGTTTACTTCACCTCATTGATTGAACGCGGCGCGCCTGGGCAAAAGTACCCGGCCGCCGGTGTTGTAGGGCCGGCCTAGACCTCGGAGTCCCAGACCACGGTCACCACGCCCGAATAGGTACTGCCTGGCCGGTTGAGCATCTCGCGCATGTCATCACTGAGCACTTCAAAGTGCAGGGTGCCGGGGCGGTCATTCACGTAAAACAGCGGCTGGAACAGCTCGGTGCCCGTGCCATCCAGCCGCAGGGGGCGCTTGCGCACTGCCTGGTCGTCCTGGCCGTCGATGCCGCCGGGCAGGGTCACGGCCACCTGCACCGGCACTTCATCGCCTGTGCCGTTGCGCAAGCCACAGGTGTTGTTCATGACAATCGAACACTCCAACTGCATCTTGAACCGTGAACTGGCGGCGATACGAAAGGTCTGGTCGCGGTACAGCCGGGTCGGCGTACGCCCGCGATCGAGCCAGGCTTGCCAGCCGCCTTCGGGGATCAATTCGATGCGATTACCGCCGGGAGGAATATCGACCTTGAGGGCGTGTTCCACGCTCAGGACAAAGTTGAGGGCTACCGTGTTGATGCTGGGGATCAGCACATCCCCCATATCAAAGTCCATCCCCCGCCCAATGGAATAAGACAGCGAGCCACGGTACTCACCGGCGCGCATATTCAGCGGGTTGGGGGTACGCAGTTCATACACATAGTCAATGCCACTCCAACGGAAGTAAGGAATCGTCACCGACGGCGTTCTTGCGCAAGCCCCGGCACCCTCGGGTACCAGCCAGAAAAACTGGGCAAAAGAGGCACCCGCCAACATGAAATTGGTACTCATGCAGGGGGCGGGAGCCGATTGCCACATTGATTGCCAGGTAGCCCCAGGCCGGGCCCAGGCACTCACCCCGGGTGGACGAGAAAGGTTCCAACTACCACCGATACCGGCAATGCGTATCTGGACGACTTCCGTCTCACCTAGACTGTTGCGCACCTCCACATCCCGCCAATCTGAAGGCAGGGTGAGCATGAAACCCTGCCGCGGGTTTTCATGATTAGCTTCAATCGCCTGCTCGGTAACGAACGAAAGCTCTGGAAGCCTCAGGCTGAAAATACCCAACGCCTTGCAACGTGCAGGCATGAAGGAGGCGCAGACACCCGCTTGGGGCGTTTTATTCTCAAAGCGGTTGACCATCGGGTTAGACGGATCCGGGACAAACGTCGCCCGGATCTCCTGAACCGCAGCCTGCGCCGACGAACTGAACAACAGCGCCGCCCCCATCTGTATGATCAATGTCTTGACGCGTTTCATCGTGAAGAGTCTCGTCATTGCACTTAACCGGCGCTCTGAGTGCTGGAAGTGTTTTCAGCCAGGGTGTCCGGTGTGCAGCGCAGGTCACCGATCATCAGCACGTCGTTTTCATTGGCGGTCGTGGCCGGATCCAGGCGGAACTGGCAGAGCAACTGGTTCTGGTATCGCACTTCCAGGGTCGGTGAACTGGCGCTCATTTCCATGGAGAAGAACCCATCCACTTCGCTCACCCCACGGCTGGCGTGGTTGATCACGTGGTGCCCCTTGAGCGGCTGCCCTTGGGCATCGAGCAGGCGCCCGAGCACGCTGACGGTTTTCATCACGGTGATTTTCCGGTAGTCCACCCCGCCCTTGTTCAGGTGATAGGTGGTGCGCGCCGGCTGGATGTTCGCGGCCGGTGGGTGGTTGCCTTCAAAGTCGAAGTTGACGGTGCTGCTCTTGTAGGCCGACACCGGCACAAAGTTGCGCCCCGGTCGCAGCAGCGCACCGCCGCCGTTGAAGTCATCGGCCCGCAGGGCAAGGCTGTCCAGATCGGTTTCGACATCGATGATCATGCCCGCGCCATTGCTCTGGTACTGGCTGGTCAGCAGCATCTTGTCGGCGCCGGCAACAAAGGTGCTGTGCAGGTTCAAACCACCGGTGAAGTTGCCGTTGAACGAACTGCGCTGGACAAAACCATCACCGCTGACAACGTCGGTGTCGAAACTGGCCATGCTCGACAAACCGGCGCCATAGGTGTCGGTGATCGCCGTAACCGAGACGCTTTGCAACAGGTGGTCGGTGAGGTCCTGGCGGTAGGTGACCGAAGCGTTGTTGTCGCGACCGCCATCACGGGCAGTACGGGTGCCGATGCTGCCGGAAATCTGCCGGCCATCACTCCCCAGGGCCAGGCTCAAGCTGATATCGACGCCACGGTTGCGCTGATCATCGGTACCGGCGTTACCGGGACGATCGAACACCGAGAAACGCCAATTGGCATCGCTGCCCATCACAGTGTCGCGGCGGCTCCAGCCCAGGTCCAGCCCGGCACCTTCGGCGTTGCCTTCGCTGTGGGAGAGTCGCAGGTTCCACGAATTTTTCGCATCGACCCGATGGTTGACGGAGACCGCCGAGTTGCTGGTTTGGCCCACGAAGGTATTACGCCGCAGGCGTGTACCGTCGGGCAGGGTTTCGTAGGTGTCGCGGGTGTCGAGCCAGCTGCGGTTATGGCTCAATACCAGGTTGGTGGCGCCGAAGGTATAGAGCCCCTGCAGGTCCATGCCGGTGCCGTGTTCCTTGGTCTGATAGAGGTTGGTGTAAAGGCTGGTGTTGTTGGCAACGGTCCAGTCGACCGAGCCGCCATATTGCAGTTGCTCGCGCACTTCGCGCGCCGACAGGCCGAGAATCACCCGTGGGTGCACCAGGTAGTTGACGGAAGCGCCGGCGGTCATTGCACCTGTGGACTGTTCGTCCCAGTTGCTGAACAACTTGGTTTCACGCCCGGCGAATACGTTATAGCGCCAGCGGTCATCGACGTTGCGCCAGTTACTGGGCTTGTAGACCAGTTCCTGGGTGGTGCTGACGGTCAGGCCGTCTTCCACCAGGCGCACTTCTACTTCGTAGATACCGCCAGGCAAGGGGCGCGTGTCCAACGTCTGCAAACCGGCCGACACGGCCTGGGTATTGATCAACAGGCCATTGCGGTAAATCTCCACGGCGGCCTGGCGATTGGCAGTGACGTAGATCGGGTAAACACTGGCCTTGGCATTGTTGATGGCCAGGCTGTCAGAGCTGCCATACATGACGCCCAGGGCCGTATCGGGGCTGGTACCAAAGCTGCGTAACTGACGCGTCAGGCCATCGGAATTGGGGGTGAAATGGCCCAGGCGCAGAAACTGGCCTTCCAGTTCACGCTGGGTATACAGCTCGTGGATCGCGTGGCGCAGTTCTTCTTCGTCGCCACTCTGGCGAGCCAGTTGCAGGTTGAACACTTGGGTCCAGTTGCCCAGGCTGGCGCTGGCCTGCAAACCGTAACGTCCGCCCAGGTCTTCGTCCTGACCGCCGTTGAGGTTGAGCTGGTTGTTGATGATCAAGCCACGGCTGCCGCCATCGGGCTGTGGGTAGTAGCGCGGGGCGTCACTGGCGTGTTCGACGTTTTGGGTGATGATCGACAGCTGGGAGTTTTCAAGGTTGTAGTGCATGGATACCAGTTGCTGCGGGCAGGACTGGGTACACGAACCAAGGGCTATGCCCTTTTCCAGCGCCGACTGCCAGGTATCGCGCGTCGCGGCAGGAACCTTGCTCTCGCCTGGATCGGTAAATTCCAGCAGGGTCACACGCTCATCCTGCGACAAGACAATCAGCGCCTCCCCCAACAGTTGCTGATCCAGCTCAACCCGTACCGCCAGTGGCACGTCGAAAAAATGATCACTGAACCCGGCAGGCAAACCCTGGGCCTGGGTCAGCAGGTTGGTCGACGTCACAGCGCCGAGCGTCGGCGCGGCCAAGGCACTCGTACACACCAAAAGCGCAAGCGCAATCGCGATGGGCATCATCGGGAACATGAAAGAAATACTCTGAGGGCCAAGAGACAAGATGAAAACCAGGCCAGCCACTGGGGAAAATCAGCCGGCCTGAACGCAAATGCCCGCAGGCACAAAGGCCTTACGGGCACTCACACCATCAAGGTGCTGGTGTTGGCAGCACCGCGTCGAACACCAGCGCCACAGCAGAGGTGTACGCCCCACGCTGGGCGGCCGAAGGCTTGGCAGCCGTGATGCGCAATTCCGCCCCGACACCTGGGGTGGAATCAGCGTCGTTCACCACTTCGGTTGGCGTACCGGTCAGGGTGACGCCATGCAGGGTGGTGGTCAGTGGGATGTTCTGCGCTGGGGTACCGTTGAACAACACCGCCGGGCCACCTTCGATGTAGGCGTGAACCGAGCCGTTGGTGTTTTTCAGGTCGTAGATAGCAGTAAGAGGAGTCAGCTCACCGCTGACCAAGTTGTAGTTCATGGTTTCGTCCCGACCGAAGTTCGGGTCACGGGGTTGGGCGTGAAACACAGTAGTTGGGATATTTGCCTTGAGATTGACGGTATGGCTGGCCTCACCGGCGGCAAACACTACCGAGGAGCTCAGTGCCATAAGAGCCAGGGGAGCAGCAATCGCAAACTTCTTGAACATGGTCGATACCTGTTTCATTTTGGGCATTGGATTGAACCACTGAAAGTTGACTTAACCTCAACTGACAATGAGAGCCGTTACCGCCCGTGAAGGAGCAGCACAACACCCGAGCAATAATCCACCAACTTAGAATGCAAGTATGCAATCCACTTCCCACAACTTCGTAGCCGATAAATAAATATACCGCAGGAAAAACATGGCACTTTGCCAAAACTTCAACACTAGCTGTAAGATTTGGACTACACGATTAGCAATACAACTTATTAGTTGAATATTCCGTAAGAACGATACCACAACCTCAATTAAACCATCGAGCACCAGAAGCAAAATTAGAGCGCCTACTCAAGTTAACGGCCATAAACCGAAATACGTAAATTTGCATTACGTTATTTGTGAATCCATCCATGGCTCTGCTGCTGATGACCGTTGGTCGGGCAAGCCTACCCAGGCATTAAGATATATCTTACGTTATGTCTAAATCACACAAAGAGAGCATGACGATGAGAGACCCTCATTCCCACCGAGAACACGGTGATGGCCGCGACGGCTTCGAAAAACGCCCCGGTCGCGAACGTGGCGGCCGAGGCCCACGGGTCTTCGCCCCTGGCGACCTGAAGCTGCTGCTACCCGCGCTGATTGCCGAACAGCCTTGCCACGGCTACGCCCTGATCCGCCAGATCGAAGGCCTGTTCGACGGTGCCTACAGCCCCAGCCCCGGGGTGATCTACCCCACCCTGACCTTTCTTGAAGAGAGCGAATTGATCACCGGCGATGCCGAAGGTGGCAAAAAACGCTACACAATCACCGACGCCGGACGTCTGTTCTTAAGAGAGCAAGCCATTGCCCTGGACGGTGTGCGCATGCGCATTGATGTGAGCAAACGCTCGCTACGCGGCCATGACCGGCCACCCGAAATCCACGAGGCGGTGCATAACCTGCGCCATGCCCTGCAATTGCACCACGGGCGCTGGAGCCCGGAAGAAATCACCCGTGTCGCGGCGCTGCTCAACAGTACCGCCCAAGCCATTGTGGATGGCCCGGCCGTCCAACCTGTACAGGGGAAAAACGTATGAGTACGCCTGTCATTCACCGTGTGACCCACGAGATCAAACGCCGGCGCCTGGAGGTGCTGCGCGTGGTCGACATCACCCCGCGCATGCGCCGCATCACCCTGGGTGGCGAACAGTTGGCCGGGTTTGCCAGCCTGGGCAGCGACGACCATATCAAGCTGCTGTTCGCACAGAATGCTGCCGAGCAAGCGGCCCTGGAAAGCCCAACCTTCAGCGTCAAGGGCGAGGGACCGCAACCGGCGATGCGTGACTACACCCCGCGCCGTATTGACTTGAGCAGCGGTGAGTTGGATATCGACTTCGTCCTGCACGGCGATGGCCCGGCCTCGACCTGGGCCGAACAGGCCAAGCCCGGCCAACACCTGCACATTGCCGGCCCGCGCGGTTCGATGATCGTGCCGGATATCTTCGACAGCTACCTGCTGGTCGGCGACGAAACCGCCCTCCCGGCCATTGCCCGGCGCCTGGAAGAACTGCCGGCTGGGCGCAAGGTGCTGGCGGTGATCGAGATTGCCGATGAGCATGAACAGCAGGCACTCGACAGTGCGGCGGATGTAGAGGTGATCTGGGTAGTGCGGGGCCGGGATGATTTGCTTGGCGCCGTGCGTGAACTGCAGGTTCCACAAGGTTCGTTGTATGCCTGGGTCGCGACAGAAACCAAGTTGTCACGCCAGGTCCGGCGGGTGCTGCTCGATGAGCACACACTCAACGATGAGTTCGTCAAGGCCGTGGGTTACTGGCGTGCCGAAGGCAGCAGCGAAGAATAAGACCCTGTGGGAGCGGGCTTGCTTGCTCCCACAGTTTTACGCTGCCCGCTTCAGGATCTTGTCCAGCCCTACTAGCGCCAACGCCACACACACAAACCCCAACAATATCCCCCCGGCATTCATGAACACCTGTGGATAACCCAGCGTCCCCGCATCAATAAACGGATATGGGTACTGCCCCAGCAGATGCCCGCGCAGCAGCACATAAACGAAGTACACCAGCGGGTAAATCACCCAGTAGCCGATGTGATTGAGGCGCAAGGTGCCCTTGGGTACCCAGAACCACCAGTAGCCCAGGAACAGCAGCGGCATCACATCGTGAAGCAATTCGTCAGCGATAAACTGCCAGCCCTCGGGGCTCCACAAATGCCGCAGCAGCAAGCTGTACGCCAGGCCTACCACAACAATGCTCACCGCAATCCCACTGCTGACCGCTGGCCGCAGGAAAAACCGGCGCCCGGCAGAAGGGCGACTCACCAGTGCATAACTCAACACCACTGCCGCCAGGGTGTTGGTCAGCACCGTGAAGAAGCTGAAGAAATTCACCAGGCCGCCTAACAGGCTGGCATCGGCCATCCAGCGCGAATAGACAATCAGGTACTGCTGAATCGCCAGGCCTGCCCAACCGGCCAGGGCTGCCCCTGCCACATAGGCCCTCATTCCAGTGGGCGTTTGGTGCGCATCAGCTTGACGTACAACCCTTCGACCTTCTCCCGCGCCCACGGCGTCTTGCGCAAGAACGTCAGGCTCGACTTGATGCTCGGGTCGTTCTTGAAGCAGCGGATGTCGATGCGCTCGGCAAGGCCTTCCCATTCGTAGTGCGCCACCAGCGCGGTGAGCACCTGCTCCAGGGTAACGCCGTGCAGTGGGTTGTTGTTCGGTGCGGTCATGCCAAGCCTTTGCCAAGAGTTGAAGAAGAAGCCGCGCACCTTAGCCGAGGTGCCTGGCCGGTGGAAGCATTGCCGTGATTGTAGCCCCACCTCCTACAGGATTTATGGAAAGTTCCACCTCCCGGCCAGAAAAGAGATGTTATATTGTAACTATAAATATCCAACTCTCTTGCTTTACCAAGGAACCTCCCGATGTCCCTCTCCCCTCTCTGGCGCCTGACCCCGCTGGCCGCTGCCCTGTTGATCGGCTCCCAGGCCCACGCCCTGGAACTGCAACCCCAAGTCATCACCGGCAACCCATTGGGCAGCCAGCAACTGGCCTCGCCCACGACGGTGCTGGAAGGCGACGACCTGACCCTGCAACAAAAAGGCAGCCTCGGCGAGACCCTGAACAAACAGCCTGGCGTGTCGTCGTCGTACTTCGGCCCAGGCGCCAGCCGCCCGATCATCCGTGGCCAGGACGGCGACCGCATTCGTATCCTGCGCAATGGCGTGGGCGCGCTGGACGCCTCGTCGCTGTCCTATGACCATGCGGTGCCGCTGGACCCGGTCAACGTCGAGCGCATCGAGATCGTGCGTGGCCCGGCCGCCTTGCTGTATGGCGGCAGCGCCATCGGTGGCGTGGTCAACACCTTCGACAACCGCATCCCCACCGAAGCCATCGAAGGCATCCACGGTGCCGGTGAACTGCGCTACGGCGGCGCCGACACCACCCGCAGCAGCGCTGGCAAGCTGGAGGCCGGCAACGGCACCTTCGCCCTGCACCTGGATGCCAGCGCCCGCGAGTTCAATGACCTGAAAATCCCAGGCTTTGCCCGCAGCCGCCATGCCCCGGAAAGCGAAAATGGCCCCGGTAAAAATGGCCGCCTGGGCAACAGCAACGGGCGCCAGGACAGCGGCGCGGTGGGCAGCTCCTACACGTGGGACGATGGTTACGCCGGGCTGTCCTACAGCAACTCCGACAGCAACTACGGCTCGCCCGCCGAACAGGACGTGCGCATCCGCATGCAGCAGGAGCACTACGCCTTCGCGTCCGAGATTCGTAACCTGCAAGGCCCGTTTACCTCGGTGAAACTCGATGCCGGCTACACCGATTACGAACACCGCGAAATCGAAGGCGGCGAAACCGGTACCACCTTCAAGAACAAAGGCTATGAAGCCCGTGTCGAAGCACGGCACCAACCTTTGGGGCCGTTCGACGGCATTGTCGGCGCGCAGGTCAGCCGCAGTGAATTCTCGGCATTGGGCGAAGAGGCCTTCGTCCCACAGACCGATACCCATGCTGGCGCGCTGTTTATCCTCGAAGAAATGCAGGCCACCGAGCGCCTGAAACTCAGCCTGGGCGCACGCCTGGAACACACCACCGTCGACCCGGACGGCAAGGGCAACGAGCGTTTCGCCAAGGCCAACAGCTCCAGCAGCTTCACCGCCGGCAGCCTGTCGTCGGGCGCGGTGTATACGCTGACGCCCATCTGGTCGCTGGCCGCGACCCTGGGCTACACCGAGCGCGCGCCGACCTTCTACGAGCTGTATGCCAACGGCGCCCACGTCGCCACCGGTACCTATGAAGTGGGCGATGCCAAGCTGTCGAAGGAAAAAGCGGTAGCCAGCGACCTGGCCCTGCGCTTTGACAATGGCACCCATAAGGGCAGCTTCGGCGTGTTCTACAGCCACTTCTCCAATTACATCGGCCTGCTGAACAGCGGCCGCACCTTGAATGACGAGGGCGAAGAAGACGCCGATGGTATCCCGGAGTACACCTACTCGGGCGTGCGCGCACGTTTCGTCGGCTTCGAAGCCCAGGACCACTGGAAACTCGGCGAAGGCGCCTACGGCAAATTCGCCCTGGAGCTGTCGGGCGACTACACCCGCGCCACCAACCTGGATACCGGCGAAGCCTTGCCGCGCATCGCCCCACTGCGCTTGAACAGCGGTTTGTTGTGGGAACTGGACCGCTGGCAGGCGCGCATTGATGTCGAGCACGCTACCGGCCAGGGCCGTGTACCGCGCAACGAAAGCGGAACCGACGGCTACACCACCTTGGGCGCCAGTGCCGGTTATCGCTTCAACCTGGGAGGCAGCCAATGGCTGGCGTTCGTCAATGGCGAGAACCTGACCAACCAGACCGTGCGTTATGCCAGCTCGATCCTGCGCGATATTGCGCCGGCTCCGGGGCGTAGTGTGCAAGTGGGCCTGCGCACGACCTTCTAACAGACACTGCTGTTCAACCCTGTGGGAGCGGTGTTCTGTCGCACTGTTACCAAATCCGAAAGAATCCATCTTGCGATTAGCGCTTTCTCTCCCCGAGCCAGCGCTTTATCCTTGTCTGCAACAACCTGAAACGTTTCACCTTTCAGCCAAACCTGACGAACGCCCACCCCCGGCCGCCGTTTGCGTACCCAAAACCAAAAACTATTAAGACCTGCCCTTGCCTATGCCTGCTTTCCCAACACTGCGCCTGTGCGCTGCGCTGCTGCCTTTGTGCCTGATCACCTGCGCCCAGGCCGCGCCGGCCTTTGACCGTGAGTCCCCGTGGATGCTGGGTGATTTCGGCGGTTCCCGGACAGCGCTGTCTGAGCAAGGCTACGACTTCAAGATCGACTACACCGGCGAGATGGGCAGTAACCTGCACGGCGGCTCGAACCACGACCGCACTGCGCGCTACAGCGATCAATGGGCCTTCGGCAGCCACCTGGACCTGCAGAAGATTTTCGGCTGGCAGGATGCCGAGTTCCAACTGACGATCACCGAACGCAGTGGCAACAACATCACGAACGATCGCATCAACGATCCGCGGGTTGGCGGCTTTACTTCGTCCCAGGAGGTCTGGGGCCGTGGCCAGACCTGGCGCCTGACGCAGATGTGGTATCAGCAGAAGTTCTTCGACCAGAAGCTCGATATCAAGGCTGGGCGTTTTGGCGAAGGTGAAGACTTCAACAGCTTCCCCTGCGACTTCCAGAACCTGGCGTTCTGCGGCTCACAGGTGGGCAACTGGGTCGGTGGCATCTGGTACAACTGGCCGGTGAGCCAATGGGCACTGCGGGTCAAATACCACCTGACGCCCGAGTTGTACGCGCAAATCGGCGCCTATGAGCAAAACCCGTCCAACCTCGACCGCGGCAATGGCTTCAAGCTCAGCGGCAGCGGCACCCAGGGCGCCCTATTGCCGGTGGAGCTGGTATGGACGCCAAAGGTCCACGGCCTGCCGGGTGAATACCGCGCCGGGTATTACTACAGCAGCGCCAAGGCCAGCGATGTGTACAAGGACCGCAACGACCAGCCCGCGGCCCTCAGTGGCGAGGCCTATCGCAGCGCCTCCAGCAAGCACGGCATCTGGCTGGGCGTGCAGCAGCAAGTCAGCAGCCTGGCCAGCGACAACACCCGGGGCTTGAGCGTGTTCGCCAACGCGACGATGCACGATAAGAAAACCAACGCTGTGGATAACTATGTCCAGGCCGGCGTGGTCTACAAAGGCCCGTTCGATGCTCGTGCCAAGGACGATATCGGCTTTGCCGTGGCCCGCGTCCACGTCAACCCGGCGTACCGCAAGAACGCCCAGGCCAGCAACCAGGCCCGCGCGGTCTACGACTTTGACGACGCCGCCTACCTGCCGGTGCAAGACACCGAGTACAGCGCCGAACTCTATTACGGCGTGCACGTCAGCCACTGGCTGACGGTGCGCCCGAACCTGCAGTACATCCGTCATCCGGGGGCCGTCGCCCAGGTGGATGACGCGCTGGTCGGCGGGATCAAGCTGCAAGCGTCCTTCTAAATCTGAATAAACGCAATTAGCCCTGAACCAAGCCTGCGCGCAAACGTCATCTACAGTGAACATGCGCGGGACTACCTTAAACGTCACGGAGAATCACACTATGAGCACTGATGGTGCTTCAAGTCCAAGCCGCCTGCTGCCCAGGCTGCTGGGGATCTTGCTGCTGATCATGGGCCTGGCCTTGTTGGCCGGGGGCATCAAGCTGAGCATGCTCGGCGGGTCGCTGTACTACCTGCTGGCCGGTATCGGCATCACCCTGACCGGCCTCCTGCTGCTGGCCACGCGCCGCGCGGCGCTGGGCTTGTACGCGGTGGTGCTGTTCGCCAGTACCGTGTGGGCCCTGTGGGAAGTCGGCCTGGACTGGTGGCAGTTGGTGCCGCGCCTGGCCCTGTTGTTCGGCCTGGGCATCGTCATGCTGCTGCCATGGTTCCGTCGCCCCTTGCTGCGTGGCCAACCTGCCCCACTGGGCACTGGCGCACTGAGCGTGGCCGTGGTCTTGGCCGGCGCCACCGCCGTGGCCAGCCAGTTCACCAACCCCGGTGAAATCAAGGGCCAACTGGACCGTGATGCGGTACCGGGCATGACCAATGCCGCCCCGGCCCAGGCCGATGGCGACTGGAACTCCTATGGCCGCTCGGCCTTCGGTGATCGTTACTCGCCCCTGGCGCAGATCACCCCTGAGAATGCGCACAAACTGGTGCCGGCCTGGACCTATCGCACCGGCGACCTGCCTGGCCCGGGCGACCCCGGTGAAACCACCGCGGAAAACACCCCGCTGAAAGTCAACGGCATGCTCTACGTGTGTACGCCGCACAGCCAGGTGATTGCCCTTGATCCGGACACCGGCAAGGAAATCTGGCGTTTCGACCCTAAGCTCTCGACGCAAAAAGCCGCGAACTTCAAGGGTTGGGCGCACATGACCTGCCGTGGCGTGACCTATCACGATGACGCCGCCTACGCCGCCACCGCGCAAAGCCCGGCCACTGACGCCGCTGCGCCGGCTGCCAACGCCTGTCCGCGCCGGATCTTCCTGCCGACCGCCGACACCCGCCTGATCGCCCTGAACGCCGACACCGGCAAGATGTGCGAAGACTTCGGCGACAAAGGCCAGATCGACTTGGGTGCCAATATCGGCGCCTTCGCCCCAGGTGGCTACTACTCCACCTCGCCGCCCGCCGTCACCCAGAACCTGGTGGTGATTGGTGGTCACGTCACCGATAACGTCTCCACCGACGAACCAAGCGGCGTGATCCGCGCGTTCGACGTACACACCGGCAAACTGGTGTGGAACTGGGACAGCGGCAACCCGGACGACACCACGCCGATTGCCGAGGGCAAGACCTACACCCGCAACTCGCCGAACATGTGGTCCATGTTCGCCGTCGATGAAAAACTCGGCATGCTCTACCTGCCGATGGGCAACCAGACCCCGGACCAGTTCGGTGGCTACCGCACGCCTGCGTCGGAGCTGCACGCTGCCGGCCTGACAGCGCTGGATATCGACACCGGTAAAGTGCGCTGGCACTACCAGTTCACCCACCATGACCTGTGGGACATGGACGTGGGCGGCCAGCCAAGCCTGATCGACATCAAGACCGCAGCCGGCGTGAAGCAAGCGGTGATGACTTCGACCAAGCAAGGCAGCATCTACGTGCTGGACCGTGCGACCGGCGAGCCTGTCGTGCCGATCAACGAAATCCCTGTGCCGCAAGGCGCGGTGGCCGGTGATCACACCTCGCCAACCCAGCCCAAGTCCGACCTCAACTTCATGCCACCGCCCCTCAAGGAACGTGACATGTGGGGTGTGACCCCGTTCGACCAACTGCTGTGCCGGATCGACTTCAAGTCCCTGCGCTACGACGGCCCGTTCACCCCGCCATCGCTGCAAGGCTCGATCGTCTACCCAGGCAACTTCGGCGTGTTCGACTGGGGCGGCATCTCGGTTGACCCGGTGCGCCAGATCGCGTTCGTCAACCCGAGCTACATGGCGTTCAAATCGACCATGATCCCGGCGGAAAAAATCGCCGCCATGGGCCCACGCGTCAGCGAAACCGAAGGCGTGCAGCCGAACAAAGGCACGCCGTACGGCGTGGTCCTCGAAGCGATGCTGTCGCCCATGGGCCTGCCGTGCCAGGCTCCGGCCTGGGGTTATGTGGCTGCCGTGGACTTGACCAATAACCAGACCATCTGGATGCACAAGAACGGCACCGTGCGTGACAGCTCGCCGGTTCCCATCCCCCTGAGCATGGGCGTGCCAAGCCTGGGCGGGACCTTCACCACCGCCGGTGGCGTGTCCTTCCTCAGCGGTACCCTCGACCAGTACCTGCGTGCCTATGACGTGAAAAACGGCAAGCAACTGTGGGAAGGTCGCCTGCCTGCAGGCGCACAGACCACCCCGATGACCTACACCGGCAAGGACGGCAAGCAGTACGTGCTGGTCGTGGCGGGCGGTCATGGTTCCCTGGGGACCAAGCAGGGTGACTATGTGATGGCGTTCAAGCTGGCGGATTAAGCGGCAGCTGCAATAAAAAACCCCGGAATTCCGGGGTTTTTTATTTGAAATACAGTCCAAATGTAGGAGCGGGCTTGCCCGCGATGGCGTCTGTAAGAGCGCCGCAGGGTGTCAGTTACCCAACGTCATCGTTAACGACCATCGCAGGCAAGCCAGCTCCCACACAAGCCAGTCCCCACATGAGGTTGTGTTGAATCAGTCAGACCGTGCTGCGATCTCGACGCATCCACATTTCAAACGCCATGGCATTCAACGGCCGGCTGATCAGGTAACCCTGGGCCGTGTCGCAATTCCACTGTTTGAGCAGCCTCAGGCTCGGCTCGAACTCCACCCCTTCGGCCACCACCTTGAGCCCCAGGTTGTGGCTCATCTCGATGGTCGAGCGCACGATCACCGCATCGCCGCTGGTGCTGTCGAGGTTGCGCACAAACGACTGGTCGATCTTCAGTTCCTGCACCGGCAGGCGCTGCAACTGGGCCAGGGATGAGTAGCCGGTGCCGAAGTCGTCCACCGACAGGCTGATGCCACACCCGCGCAGTTGCTCAAGGATGCGCAAGGCCTGTTCCGGGTTGTGCATGATTGCGCTTTCGGTGATTTCAAAGATCAATTGCCCGGCCAGCACCCCGTGTATCTCCAGCAACTCGGTCACCCGTGGCGCCAGCCCTTCGTCGCCCAGGTCATCCACCGAAATATTCACCGACAGCTGCACCTCCAGCCCACGCACGCTCCACTCTGCCAATTGGCGGATGGCCTCTTCGATCACCCAGTGGGTCAGGCTGGACATGCTGCCGGAGCGTTCGGCCAGGGGAATGAATTCGGCGGGCGATACCAGCCCCAGGGTCGGGTGTTGCCAGCGTAACAGCGCTTCGGCCTGGCGCACGTAGCCATGGCGCAGGTCGAGCTTGGGTTGATAACACAGGTATAACTCACCCTCGATGGCGGCGCGGCGCAGGTCGCGGATCAGGCTGATCTGGCGTTGATGGGCGAGGTCTCGGTCCTGTTGATAGATCTGCAGATAGCCGGGCTGCGCGGCGGCATCGTGGCGTGCAATGGCCGCGCGGCTGATCAGTTCTTCGACCTGCCGGCCATCTTCAGGGTAGGTCGCAATACCCATGCTCACTTCGTGCCGCAACTCATCACCGCCGACCCGCTGCGGTTCGGTCAGCAGCGCGTACAAGCGGTCGGCACGGGCCACCGCGCTGTCGATCCGGGTATTTTCCAGCAGCACCAGGAACTCGCTGCCCGTGATACGGGCCGCCGTGTCGCCAGCGGCCAGGCTCGACAGCAGACAGCGGCTGGCTTCGCGGAGCATTTCTTCAACGCCTTGCGGGCCAAAGCCTTCGTTGATCACGCGGTAGTTTTCAATCCCCAGGTACAGCAACACCACCGGGCGCCGCGCGCTGATCGCGCTGCCCAGGCGCTCCATGGCCAGGGCGCGGTTGGGCAGCCCGGTCAGGGCATCGTGCAAGGCGTTATGGGCCAGTTGCCGTTCGCGCACGGCGATGCCGCTCTGCATTGCGTTGAAGGCGCGGGCCAGCAGGCCGAACTCATCCTTGCCACGCACCGCCACCGGTGTGCGGTAATCGCCGGCGCCAATCCGTTCGGCCGCCTGCACCAGGGCATTGAGTGGGCGCGACACCCGGCGCGCCATCAACAGCGCGCCCACCAACGACACCAGCAATGCGGCCAGAGCGATGCCGAGAAATTGCCGGTCCAGCGGCGCAAAGGATTGCAGGGCGTGGTCCAGCGGGCTTTGCAACAAGGCCATGACTTGCCCGCCCTCCCCACTGTTGGCCAGGGGCAGCACCTGGCTGAGAAAACGCTGGCCGCGAAACTCGATCATCTGCCCCCGCGCGGTAGTACTTGAATCTTGCAGCGCCTGGATGATCGCCGGGCGATCCTCCATCGGCTGAGTGCTGAACAAGGTACCCGGCTCACCGTGGTCCAGGCTCATGAATGACACTTCCAGGTTGCTCAGGGAGCGCAACTCGCTGGCAAACGTCTCATCCATGGAAAACCCCATGACCACCCGGGCCACGGGCAACGGATCGAGAACCTCTTCCTCGACCAGCAGGAACGGCTGGCCAGCCAGGGCGACGATCAGGATTTGCAGGGAGTTGCGCCGGGCCTGGCGCAGGGCATGGGCGTAAGGGAAGACTTGCTGGCGGGGAACGCCAGCCAGGGTACTGACGATGACCTGCCCGTCGAGTCCCAGCACAAACACCTCGCTGCTGCGGACCCCTGTGCCATGGCGCTGCAAGGCGGCAATAATCTGTGACGGCTGGCCGGCGGCAACGGCCCGGCGGAACTGCGCGTCCACCGTCAGCCAGTCCAGGCCGTATTGCAGGCGCCGCCCGCGCAGGTCCAGCAAACGCTCGAATACCCGGCTGCCGGTTTCCAGCTGCACCTGGGCCTGGTTTTCCACCGCCCGGGTGGTGGCGCCCTGGACGGCGAAATACACCGCGCCCACCACAACCAGCAGCAGTAACGCCAACACCCCAGCCAGGCGCGTCTGGAAGGCGTGGCGCCAGCCAATCCGCTTGCCCTCCGGCAGCGTTCGCCCACCCCAGCTCAAGCGTCCTTTTGTCATACGCATCCCTCGCGACTACAAACCCTGCCTCAAAAAAATGCCCTTTCATTCAGGGCATTTGGACATCCAGATTAGTCTTCGCCGGGCAGAAGTAAAACCTAATAAATGCGGGAGGGCCGCTGACATTATTTTGACGACAAATCACCGCCTAAACGGCAGCGGGCCCGCATGAAATCGCCCCAGCGGCGCACCAGGTAGTTGTGCTCGTCCATCACCGAATTCCACACCGCGATATGCCCCATGCGCTGCTCGTAGGAGCCGCCATCGCGGACTTCGCCGACGTCGATCAGTGGCAGGCCATCGCTGCCCAGCAACTCTTCGCGGGCGGGTTTTCCTGCGTACCAGTAGTCCCACTCGGCGCTGCTCAGGTGGTCGCGGCTGCGCGCCGGGTTGCCGATGTAGTAACCCTGGCGGGCCATCACCGCACCGGGCCAACCCGACAGCCACCAGTTGAGGTAGGCATAGGCCGCGTCCAGCACCGGGCCTTTGGCATGGCGCGACAGCGACAGGCCGCCGAACCAGGCGCGATAGCCTTCGCGGGGCACAGCCAGACGGTATTTGACCCCGGCCCGATGCAGGCGCATCAAGGTCGGCGACCACAGGCTCTGGATATCGATGCTGGGGCTGAGCATCAATTGCGCCGCTTCCTCATCGTCGGACCAGAACGCGGCGAAATGGCCTTCCTTCTGCTTGCGCACAAGAATGTCGGCCAGCACATCGATCTCTTCGATGCTCATATTGCCGATGTCATTGAAGTCGGCCAGCCCCGCGCCCTGCACCGCCAGCGCCGCATCCAGGGCGCCGATGGCCGCGTCGCTTTGCAGCGCGGTGCGTGCGCTCCAGGCCGGGTCCAAAAGCCAGCCCCAGCTTTCATTGCTGCGGCAAAAGCCCTCGGGCAAGCGCTCGGGACGATAGGCAAAGCTGTCGGCGTTGTGGGTCAAGGGCAACATGCTGATGCGCTCGCTGACGGTGCTGCCGAGGCTGCCATCGTGCTGCACGAACAGGCGTTCGCTGGGCACGCTACCGCCGCCCAGGCGATCATCAGCACTCAGGCGCCCGCGCTTGGGCAGGTCGTTGATCTCGTGCCACAGGGCGATACGCCGGGTGTCGATTGGCTGGATCGCCCGTGCCGGCCACACAAAGTCGACGTTGTGAAACCACTGGTCATAGAGGTCATAGCTGTCCGGCTGCATCACCGCGATGCGCTGCGCCTGCTCGACATCGTGGACCTGATACACCAGGCGAATGCCCAGCTCCTGTTCGGCGCGCACGCGCAAACATTCCAACAGGGTCACCGAGGTGCCCAGCACTCTTAGGGTAATCATGGGGCGAACCTGCGGCAGAACACATCAAAGGAGCGGCGCAGCAACGCCGGGTCAAGGCCGCGCAAGATAAACACCAGGCGCGACTGACGCTCCGTGCCCGGCCATGCAGGCAAATGAACCGGGGCATGCAGGCAATGCTGCACGCCATGAATGACGATGGGGGCTGAGCTGGCGTTCACGTTGAGCAGTCCTTTGACGCGAAGAATGCGTTCGCCGTGGCATCTTAACAGCATCGATAACCAGACCCCGAAGCCCACCCAGTCCAGGGGCTGGTCGAAGGTCAGGCAACACACTTGCGCCGCGCCGTGGGTCGAGGGTGTGGAAGCTGCCTGATGCAATTTCCAGCGCCCCACTTCCAGCGCTGGCGTGGCGCTGCGCAGACCTTCACCCAGCAGCAATTGGTCGCCACTGTGGACCTCATCCGTGTTGAGGATCGGCGTGCCGGCGTTCAGCGCGGCCAGGTGTTGGCGCAAGTCATCGCAGTGATCCACCAGGTCGGTCTTGCTCAACAGCAAGCGATCGGCCGCCGCCACTTGGGCCAGCCACTCCGGGTGCAGGCGCTCTTGCAGGGCGGCGTGGCTGGCATCGACCAGGGTCACCACCAGGCCGATATGAAAACGCCCGCGCAGTTGCACATCGTTGTTCAAGGTGGCGAGGATCGGCGCCGGGTCGGCCAGGCCGGTGGTTTCCAGGATCACCCGCTTGAAGGCCGGGATTTCGCCACGTTCGCGGCGTTGCAGCAGGCCCAGTAGCGCGTCTTTCAATTCGCCACGGATGGAACAGCAGATGCAACCGCTGGGCAGCAATACCGTGTCGGGCGCCACTTCTTCGACCAGGAGATGGTCGATGCCGACATCGCCAAATTCATTGATCAGCAGCGCCGTGTCACCGAGGCTTTCGCCTTGCAACAGGCGCTTGAGCAAGGTGGTCTTGCCGCTGCCGAGGAAGCCGGTGATCACATTCAGCGCAATACTCATATTCATCCCCCACATTCAAAGGCGGTCCGGGGCAACTTCCAGATGGTTGAGCAAGGTTGGGTCCAGAGGATCCAGCGGGCGCCCCAGCATGCTTTCTGCGGCACGCCATAGCTGATCCAGGCCGCTGGCCAGTTCCTGCTTGCCGGTGGCGCCGAGCAGCAGGTAAGAGGCGCCCTGGAAGTCTTCGACCTTGAGCCGGAACACCGCCAGCACCTGGTTGATCGCGGCAATCCGGCGCAGGCGTTCGCGGCGCCGTGGCAGCTCGTCGCCCAAAGGATCGCTCCAGTGCAGGTCTTCGCCCAGCAGTCCACAGAGTCCGCACATGCTTAAGCTCCGCTCATGGCATGACATCGCCGGAGTTCGGCCCCAGTGTCTGGCCAACAAACAGGTTGCCACCCGGCTCACTGGCCAGCAGCACCGCCGTGGGCGCCACTTCATCGGCCAGGCCGAAGCGTCCCAGGGGCAACTCGGCGGCCTTGGCGCGCTTCCAGGTGTCACTGATGCCGCCCACCAGCGGCGTTTCAATCGGGCCGGGGGCGATGGCGTTGACCAGTACGTTGTCCTTGGCCACTTCCAGGGCCAGGGATTTGGTAAAACCGATCACCCCGGCCTTGGCCGCCGCGTAGTGGGTGAGTTCAGCGCCGCCCTTGATCCCCAGTTGCGAAGCGACGTTGATAATCCGCCCCCAACGCTGGGCGAGCATATGGGGCAAGGCGCGCTGGCTGGCGATAAACACGCTGGTCAGGTCCACGCGCAGCATGTCGTTCCACATCTCGATGGACAGGTCGACACAGCGCGCCTGGGTCAGCATGCCGGCGTTGTTGACCAGGATGTCGATGCCGCCGAAACGGGCGACGCAACTGTCCACACTGGCCTGGGCGCCTTCGACGGTGCCGACATCGGCGATGCACTCAAACACCTCGGCACCAAGGTTGCGACAGGTGATGGCGGTTTCGGCCAGGCTCGCGGCGTCGCGGTCGGCCAGCAGCAGGCGTGCGCCTTCGATGGCGTAGGCGCGGGCGATGGCAGCGCCGATACCGCTGCCGGCGCCGGTGATCACGGCGCGGCGGTTGCTGAGTTGAGGCATATAGATTCTCCTGTTCCTGAGACGGGTGAGCGTCCCATAGGGTTAATCGGGCCAGCGCACGGTCAGGCCGCCATCGATGACGATGCTCTGCCCGGTCAGGTAGCTGGAGGCATCGCTGGTCAAGAACTGCACCAGCGATGCCACCTCATCCGCCCGCCCAACCCGGCCCAGCGGGATCGCCCGCGCGGCTTTCGCCAGGCCTTCGGGGCCGAGGGAGTTCTTTGCATCCAGCGACTGCGGCGTCTCGATCAACCCCGGGATCACGGCGTTGCAACGGATCCCCAGCGGCGCCAACTCCACCGCCAGCGAGCGACACAAACCCGGTACGCCCGCCTTGGCCGCCGCGTAATGCGCGTGCTCCTGCCAGCCGTACACGCCACCGGCAATCGACGAGATCGCCACCAGCGCCCCACCCTCTTTCATCTGCCGGGTCGCCGCGCGGAAGGTGCGCATCACCCCCGTCAGGTCGACGTTGAGCATCTCGTTCCACAGCGCGTCGGTCATCTCCAGCAATGGCGCGCGGCGCAACAGGCCGGCGTTGGCCACCGCATAGTCGAGGCGGCCAAAATACTGGATCGCCTGCGCCGCCAGGTTATCCACAGAGGTGGTATCCCCCACGTCCAGCGGCAACATCACGCATTCACCACTGGCCGCTTGCACCAGGTCTGCGGTGATTTGCGGGTCATGGGGATCGGCCGGGTAATACCCGCCCACCACCGCCACGCCGCTGCGCGCATAAGCCACGGCGAGGGCTTGGCCGATGCCACTGGCGGCACCGGTAATCAAGGCAACTTTACGGCTCATCAATACACTCCTTACTGGACAGTTTCCGGACGCACGTGGCGTGCGGCAAACATCAGCGCGCCGGAGAGGAAGCACGGCAGCGCACCGAAATACAGGGCGGCGGTCTGCCAATCACTGCCGGCAGACAACACCTGGGTCGCGCCAAAACCGGCGACCACGGCGCCAATCGGGCCCATGGCGTGGATGATCGCGCCGCCGGTGGCACGGATGCTGGTAGGGAAACTCTCACTGATGAAAAACAGCGCCGCCGAGTACGGGCCGATCAGGAAAAACAGGCCCAGGCTGTACAGCCCGACCACCATGGGCATATTGCTCGGCCCATACAGCATGCCGGCGAACGCCAGGCCGCCAAGCATCCAGCCCAGGCCGATCACGTTGCGCCGACCGATCTTGTCGCCCAGCCAGCCGTGGGTCAGGTAGCCGCAGTAGCCCACCAGGTTGGACAGCACAAGGATGATCAGCGAGTTCTCGAACGAGATGTGGTGCACGCTGATGATCACCGAGGTGCCAAGCACGCTGAACACCTGGATCGCCGCCCAGTTGAGCAGGATCGCCGCGCCGATCACCAGGGTCGCCCGGCGTGCCGGACCACGGAAGGCCGCCTTGAGGCCGGCCTTGCTGTGTTCATCGTAGTCCACGCCGTAGGTCAGGGCGACGTTCTGCGCCTCGCTCACCGCGCCGCTTTTACGCAGTTGGGTGATGCGCTGGTGGATCTGGAACTGCGGGCTCTCCTTGAGCTTGCGCGCCATGATCGCAATCACGATGGCCGGGATGGCCGCGAAGATGAAGCAGCCCTGCCAGCCGATGATCGGCAACAGCAGCGCAGTCAGGCCCGCAGCGATCAGCGCGCCCACCGGCCAGCCGCCTTGTACCAGGCTGTAGATAAAGCCACGGCGCTTGGCCAGTTTCGGGTCGTCGGAAGCGGCGTACAGCTCGCTCAAATAGGTAGCGTTGACCGTTTCCTCGGCATAGCCCAGGCCACCCAGGGAACGGATAAAGATCAACGGTGACTTGCCCCACGCGCCGCCAATGGCCGTCAGGGCCGAGCACACGGCGGAGCCGGCGACGGTGAAGATAATCCCGGTGCGCCGTCCCAGCTTGTCCACCAGCGGGCCGATGGCCAGCGCCACCACGGCAGTCCCCACCGCCACCCAGGTCGCAATCTCGGCTTGCTCCACCTCACCCCAGCCGAAATGCCGGCCGATTTCCGGCAGCAACGTGCCGAACAGGATGAAGTCATACACCGCAAACACCCAGGCAAAAAACGCAATCCAGGTGGCGAAACGCACCTCCTTGGACGTCAGTTGCCGGGGTTTCCAGCCAGTCAGGTCGAGCTTGTTATAGATAGACATGGATCGCGCCTCGATGGGGGCAAAGGGTCAGGTACGCATGGGGCCCCCTGTAGGAGCGAGCTTGCTCGCGAAAAACCCAAGTGCGCCGCGTACATCCAGGATGCCCGCGTCATCGTCAGCGATTTTCGCGAGCAAGCTCGCGCCTACAGGGGGGCCAGGTCAGGTACGGGGTTGGCGGCGGATAAAGTCGTCGGCGATCTCGTCGAAGGTGACGAAGCGCACACCGGCATGGCCCTGGATGTGTTCGATCAAGCGTTCCAGCATCAACAGCACTTGCGGGCGACCGGACACGTCGGGGTGGATGGTCATGGTGAACACCGCGTGCTCGTGCTCGCGGTAGACCCAGTCGAACTGGTCGCGCCACATTTCTTCCAGATGGCGCGGGTTGACGAAGCCATGGCTATTGGGCGCTTTCTTGATGAACATCATTGGCGGCAGGTCGTCGAGGTACCAGTTGGCCGGGATCTCCACCAGGTCGGTTTCTTCGCCGCGCACCAGGGGTTTCATCCAGGTATCGGGGTGCTGGCTGTAGTCGATCTTGGTCCAGGTATCGCCCTTGCGCACGTAGTAGGGATGGAAGTCGTTGTGCATCAGGCTGTGGTCGTACTTGATGCCTTTTTTCAGCAGCAACTCATTGGTGACCTTGCTGAACTCCCACCAGGGCGCGACGTAGCCGGTGGGGCGCTTGCCAGTGACCTGGGTGATCAGTTCGATGGACTTGTCGAGGACGATTTCTTCCTGCTCGGCCGTCATGGCAATGGGGTTTTCATGGCTGTAGCCATGCACACCTATTTCGTGGCCGGCATCGGCCACGGCCTTCATCTGCTCAGGAAAGGTTTCCATCGAGTGACCCGGGATAAACCAGGTGGTGCGCAGGCCATAGCGCTCGAACAACTTGAGCAGGCGCGGCGCCCCGACTTCACCGGCGAACAGGCCACGGGAAATATCGTCCGGGGAGTCTTCGCCGCCATAGGAACCGAGCCAGCCGGCGACCGCGTCGACGTCGACGCCAAATGCACAGAGGATGTCTTTAGCCATGGGGTATCTCCCTTCAAGGTTGATTGCGGCTTCAACGGCCAGGGCGGCCCACCACAAAAACGTACATATTAATAAAATGTACATTTAACAAAGGCAGATTTCGTGCCAGCCTGTCTGCGCACTCAAGCCCAGGATCGGACGACCTGGCCAAGACCTACGGGATAGATGGTGTTGAGTCCGGGGAAAAAATCTTGCACCGCATCCGCGATAGGCCTTCAATGAAATAATGTATCTTTTATTAATAAATACATTTTGGTGCAGAAAGGTAACACCCCAACATTCCAGGCCCCAAAAAAGTGCCGCCGATGTGGCGCAGAGTGACAGGCGCATCTATGAGAGAATCCCCGGCCACCGTCCTACATGCCTCAGAGAAAGCAATGAAAGCAGTGTCCGCCTCGGCCTCCCGCTACGCGATGATTCACCAGTTGTTGCGTGATGCGATCGTCAGCGGCACCGCGCGCCACGGGCTGGTCCTGCTGGAGGCGCCGCTGGCCGAACTGTTCGGCACCAGCCGCGTGCCGGTGCGCAAGGCGCTGGACCTGCTGCACACAGAAGGGTTGATCTGCCGTTTCGATGGCCGGGGTTACCTGATCAACCCCGAAGGCCTGGACCTGGAGCCGTTGCGCCTGCCCCTGAGCCATGCGCACCTGGGCCTGAACGGCGAAGATGAACTGGTGGACACCCGCCCCCTGGGTGAACGCATCGTCGAGGAAATCGGCGCGGCGCTGTCCACCTGCATTGCCTTCGGCCACTACCGCCTCGATGAACAGGCCGCCGCCGATCACTACGGCGTCAGCCGCGCGGTGGTGCGTGAAGCCTTGATGCGCCTGCGCGACCGCGGCCTGGTGGAAAAGGAGCCGTACTCGCAATGGCTGGCAGGCCCGCTGACCGCCCGGGAAGTCACTGAAGACTACGAGCTACGCGCCTGCCTGGAGCCGGAAGCCTTGCGCCAGAGCGCGCCGGGCCTGGCCCGCGAGGTGCTCGAAGCCATGTTGCAGCGGGTGATCGACGCGCAAAACAGCGCCCACTGCAGCCTTGAAGACATCGAGCAACTCGAAGCCGACCTGCACCAGCACTGCCTGGCGGGCCTGCAGAACCGCAAGATCGCCGCGCTGATCCGCCAGGGCCAGAGCCCGATGATCATCAGCCGGATCTTCTACCGTTTGCTGGGGATCGGCGCAGACCCGGCGATGCTCGCCGAACACCGGCTGATCCTGGAACTGCTGCTGCACGGGGCCTTCGATGCCGCGGCGCTGAACCTGCGCGAGCATTTGCAGCGGGCACGCCAGCGCATGTTGCAGCGGTTGAAGGTGTTGTCGGTGCTGCCGGAGCAGCCATTGCCCGCCTACCTGCACAAAATCAGCTGACCTACAGGTTGGTTAATATCATGCAATTTGTTGCTAACCACGCCGCGCCATTGAAACCACCGCTCACCTGCCCCATCTAACCTGCATACTTCACTATGCAGGTGCCCCATGAGCGACCAGCAAGAATTCCCCGATATCGACCTCAACGACTACGCCGACCCCGAAAACGCCCAAGCTCCGTCGTCCAACACCGGCCTCGCCCTGCCTGGGCAGAACCTGCCGGACAAGGTCTATATCATCCCGATCCACAACCGGCCGTTCTTCCCGGCGCAAGTATTGCCGGTGATCGTCAATGAAGAGCCCTGGGCCGAGACCCTGGAGCTGGTAAGCAAATCCGACCATCACTCCCTGGCCCTGTTCTTCATGGACACGCCACCTGAAGACCCACGGCATTTCGATACCTCCGCCCTGCCGCTGTACGGCACCCTGGTGAAGGTCCATCACGCCAGCCGCGAAAACGGCAAGCTGCAATTCGTCGCCCAGGGCCTGACCCGTGTGCGGATCAAGACCTGGCTCAAGCACCATCGCCCACCGTACCTGGTGGAAGTCGAATACCCGCACCAGCCCAGCGAGCCGACCGACGAGGTCAAGGCCTACGGCATGGCGCTGATCAATGCGATCAAGGAACTGCTGCCGCTCAACCCGCTGTACAGCGAAGAGCTGAAGAACTACCTCAACCGCTTCAGCCCCAACGACCCATCGCCCCTGACCGACTTCGCCGCCGCGCTGACCTCGGCCACGGGTAACGAGTTGCAGGAAGTGCTGGACTGCGTGCCCATGCTCAAGCGCATGGAGAAAGTGTTGCCGATGCTGCGCAAAGAGGTGGAAGTCGCGCGCCTGCAAAAGGAAATCTCCGCCGAAGTTAACCGCAAGATCGGCGAGCACCAGCGCGAGTTCTTCCTCAAGGAACAGCTCAAGGTGATCCAGCAGGAGCTGGGGCTGACCAAGGACGATCGCAGCGCCGACGTCGAGCAGTTCGAGCAACGCCTGGAAGGCAAGGTGCTGCCGGCCCAGGCGCAGAAACGCATCGATGAAGAACTGAACAAACTGTCGATCCTGGAAACCGGCTCGCCGGAATACGCGGTCACGCGCAATTACCTGGACTGGGCCACCTCGGTGCCGTGGGGTGTGTATGGCGAGGACAAACTCGACCTCAAGCACGCACGCAAGGTCCTGGACAAACACCACGCCGGCCTGGATGACATCAAGAGCCGTATCCTCGAATTCCTCGCCGTCGGCGCCTATAAAGGCGAAGTCGCCGGCTCCATCGTACTGCTGGTGGGCCCGCCGGGCGTGGGCAAGACCAGCGTCGGCAAATCCATTGCCGAGTCCCTGGGCCGGCCGTTCTACCGCTTCAGCGTCGGCGGCATGCGCGACGAGGCCGAGATCAAGGGCCATCGCCGCACCTACATCGGCGCCCTGCCGGGCAAGCTGGTGCAGGCGCTTAAAGATGTGGAGGTGATGAACCCGGTGATCATGCTCGACGAGATCGACAAGATGGGCCAGAGCTTCCAGGGCGACCCGGCCTCGGCGCTGCTGGAAACCCTCGACCCGGAGCAGAACGTCGAATTCCTCGATCACTACCTGGACCTGCGCCTGGACCTGTCCAAAGTGCTGTTCGTGTGTACCGCCAACACCCTGGACTCAATCCCCGGCCCCCTGCTGGACCGGATGGAAGTGATTCGCCTATCGGGCTATATCACTGAAGAGAAAGTCGCCATCGCCAAGCGTCACCTGTGGCCCAAACAGTTGGAAAAGGCCGGTGTGACCAAGAACAGCCTGAGCATCACCGACGGCGCCCTGCGCGCCCTGATTGATGGCTACGCCCGCGAAGCCGGGGTGCGCCAGTTGGAGAAACAGCTGGGCAAGCTGGTGCGCAAAGCCGTGGTCAAGCTGCTGGACGAGCCGGACTCGGTGATCAAGATCGGCAACAAGGACCTGGAAGGTTCCCTGGGCATGCCGGTGTTTCGCAACGAGCAAGTGCTGTCGGGCACCGGGGTGATTACCGGCCTGGCCTGGACCAGCATGGGCGGCGCGACCTTGCCGATCGAAGCGACGCGCATCCACACGCTCAATCGCGGCTTCAAACTCACCGGGCAGTTGGGCGAAGTGATGAAGGAATCCGCCGAAATCGCCTACAGCTACATCAGCTCCAACCTGAAGTCGTTTGGCGGTGATCCGAAGTTCTTCGATGAAGCCTTCGTCCACCTGCACGTACCGGAAGGCGCCACACCCAAGGACGGCCCGAGTGCCGGGGTGACCATGGCCAGTGCCCTGCTGTCGCTGGCACGCAACCAGCCGCCGAAAAAAGGCGTGGCCATGACCGGTGAACTGACCCTGACCGGGCATGTGCTACCGATTGGCGGCGTGCGTGAGAAAGTGATTGCGGCACGGCGCCAGAAGATTCATGAACTGATCCTGCCGGAGCCTAATCGCGGGAGCTTTGAAGAGTTGCCGGAATACCTGAAGGAAGGGATGACGGTGCACTTTGCCAAGCGCTTTGCGGATGTGGCGAAGGTGTTGTTCTGATAGATCTGTAGCGCCTGCACTGGCCTCATCGCGGGCAAGCCCGCTCCTACAGGGTACGCATTCCAACTGTAGGAGCGGGCTTGCCCGCGATAGGGCCAGCACGGCCAACATAACCCCCCTGCTGTAACACCTTGTCTCATCTTCGGTTATGCTCGCTCTTCGTCGTCAATCAACGGAGCTTTCATGACCGCTGCCCGCCTGCTTCTTCCGTTAAGCCTCGCCCTGCTCGCGGCTTGCGCCAGTGCACCGAAGCAAAACGTCACCGTGGAAAAACAGAGCGCCTGCCCGCTGGTGCTCAAGACCGGGCAAAACCTGATCCTGACCTTGCCCAGCAACCCCACCACCGGCTACCGCTGGGCGATCCAGGATTCGGCTGGCGGCGTGCTGCGCAGCCTGAGTCCCGAGGTCTACAGCAATCCCGAGGATGCCGGCGTGGTCGGGGCCGCCGGGCAATCGACCTGGCGTTTCCAGGCGTTTACCGCCGGTAGCGGCCGCCTACGCCTGACCTCCCAACAACCCTGGGCCCCGGAAGTGAATCCGGTGGACACCTTTGACTGCGCCATTACGGTGAACTGATATGCCATGGATGATTCTTGCGTTGATGGGTGCGGGGACCTTTATCTACGGCCTGAGCACGCACGCCACCTTGCTTTGCCTGTTGGTCAAGCCGCTGCCGGTACTGGCGATGTTGGGCTGGCTGCATGATGCGCCACCCAGCGACTATCGACGCTGGATCAGCCTCGGGTTGATTTTTTCCCTGGTGGGCGATGTGTTGCTGGCCTGGCCCGGCGACCTGTTTATCTTTGGCCTCGGTGCGTTTCTGTTTGCGCACCTGGCGTACCTCAAGGCCTATTTCAGCGACTGCCGCCGTGCAGCGCTGCCGGCCTTGATACTGGCGCTGGTGGTGGGCGCGATCTTGCTGAGCATCCTGATTTCCCATGGCCTGGGCGACTTGTTGATTCCGGTGGTGGTGTATGCGCTGGTGATCAGCGCCATGCTCTGGCGTGCGTTGGCCCGGTTGGGCAGCGATGTGCCCAAGCGCTCGGCACAACTGGCGGCCATTGGCGCGGCGTTGTTTGTGTTTTCCGACACGCTGATCGGGATCAACCGCTTTGTGGTGACCTTTGATGCTGCGCCGTATTTGCTGATCATTACCTACTGGCTGGGGCAATGGGGGATCACCGCGTCGGCGTTCCATCAGACAACCCGCGCATCCAAGGAGCAAGTTGGCTAAAATGCCGGCCTTTTCCCCTTGTCGCCGGAACAGCCGTGAGCAAAGAACCCGATCGCCTATTCGCCCAGCCCTTGCCCCAGGTGCCGGACTTCGCCTTTAACGAGGACGTGGTGCGGGTATTCCCGGACATGATCAAGCGCTCGGTGCCCGGCTACCCGACCATTGTCGAGAACCTCGGTGTGCTCGCCGCGCAGTTTGCCCAGCCCAATAGCGTGCTGTATGACCTGGGCTCGTCCCTCGGCGCGGTGACCCAGGCCCTGCGCCGCCACGTGCGCACCGACGGTTGCCGGGTGATCGCTGTGGATAACTCGGCGGCGATGGTCGAGCGCTGCCGCGAATACCTCAACGGCCAGGACTCGATGTTCCAGGAGCTGTTGCCGGTGGAGGTGATCGACGGCGATATCCTCGCCCTGCAGTTCCAGCCGGCCTCAGTGGTGGCGCTGAATTTCACCCTGCAATTCATCGCCCCTGAGGAGCGCCTGGCATTGCTTGGGCGGATTCGCCAGGCGCTGCTGCCAGGTGGCGCGCTGATTCTCTCGGAAAAACTGCGCTTCAATGATCCCCAAGAGCATGCGCTGCTCACCGACCTGCATGTGGCGTTCAAGCGCGCCAACGGCTACAGCGAGCTGGAAATCGCCCAAAAGCGCAGCGCCATCGAAAACGTCATGAAGCCCGACAGCCTCGAAGAACACCGCGAGCGCCTGCTGGCGGCCGGGTTCTCGAAAGTCGTGCCGTGGTTCCAGTGTCTTAACTTTGCCTCGTTGATTGCCTTGCCATGATTGATCTGTCTCCCCTCGCCCGCCATCTGGTCGGCACTCCCCTGGCCGTTTGGGCCCAAGGCGTGCAAGCGCAACTCGATGCAAAAATGGAAAAGGGCCATGGCGACCTCGCGCGCTGGCAAAGTGCATTGGACGCATTGCCCAAGATCCTGCCCAGCGAAATCGACCTGCTGAACGGCCTGACCCTCGACACCGATTGCGATGACGCAACCCGCACGCAGATGCATGCCGCGCTGATGGGCCTGAGCCCGTGGCGCAAGGGGCCGTTCAACCTGTTCGGGGTGCATGTGGACACCGAATGGCGCTCGGACTGGAAATGGTCGCGGGTCGCGCCGCACCTGAACCTCAAAGGCAAGCGCATCCTCGATGTCGGCTGTGGCAACGGCTATTACATGTGGCGCATGCTCGGCGCCGGTGCCGACAGCGTGATTGGCGTCGATCCCAACTGGCTGTTTTTCTGCCAGTTCCAGGCGGTACAGCGTTACTTGTCGGCCCCCAACGCCTGGCACCTGCCCTTCCCGTTCGAAGACCTGCCGCCGAACATGGAAGGTTTCGACACCGTGTTCTCCATGGGCGTGTTCTACCACCGCCGCTCGCCGATCGAGCACTTGCTGGCACTCAAGGATTGCCTGGTCAAGGGTGGCGAACTGGTACTGGAAACCTTGGTGATCGAGGGTGACCAGCAGCAGGTGTTGGTGCCGGAAGACCGCTATGCGCAGATGCGCAACGTGTGGTTTCTGCCATCCGTGCCGGCACTGATGTTGTGGCTACGCCGTGCGGGTTTCAGCGATGTACGTTGCGTGGATGTCAGCGTGACCACGGTCGAGGAACAACGCGGGACGGAGTGGATGAAGTATCAGTCGCTGAGTGATTTCCTCGACCCTGAGGATCACAGCAAGACGATTGAAGGGCTGCCGGCGCCGATGCGGGCGGTGATCATCGCCAAGAAATAACCCATCCCTGTAGGAGCCGGCAAGCCGGCTCCTACATTGATTGGGTTTTTACATGAGGTCAGGGTTTAGCCCGGCGCGCCTTGAAGAACTCACTCAACACCGCCCCACACTCCTCGGCCAGCACCCCGCCTTCATACAACACCCGATGATTCAAAAAGCCCTGGGTAAAGAACTGCCCCTGGCTTTGCACAATCCCGGCCTTGGGCTCCAGTGCGCCGTACACCACCCGGGCGATGCGCGAATGCACGATCAGCCCGGCGCACATGCTGCACGGTTCCAGGGTCACATACAGCGTACTGCCCGGCAGGCGGTAGTTGCTGATGGCCTGGGCGGCGGCGCGGATGGCGACCATTTCGGCGTGGGCGCTCGGGTCGCTGCCGCTGATCGGGCAATTGAAGCCGCGGCCGATGATTTCACCGTCCTGCACCAACACCGCGCCGACCGGCACTTCACCGAGGGCCGCGCCTTGGGCCGCGAGGGCCAGGGCCTCGCGCATGAAGTCCTGGTCGCGGCTGCGGTCGATAATCGCCGTCGGGCGAATCTGGCGCATCACGCCACCTCGATGGCGGCCATCAGGCCGGTTTCCATATGGTCGATCACATGGCAATGGAACATCCACACCCCAGGGTTATCCGCCACCAACGCCACGCGGGCGCGTTCGTTCTTGCCCAGCAAGTAGGTGTCGGTGAAATACGGCGTGACCTTGTGGCGGTTCGAAGCGATCACCTTGAAGCTCATGCCATGCAGGTGGATCGGGTGCTGGTACTGGGTCATGTTTTTCAATTCAAAAATATAGCTCTTGCCCAGTTCCAGCTTGGCAATCGGGCGGTCGGCGCAGGTCTTGTCGGTGATGTCCCAGGCCTGGCCGTTGATCTGCCACAGGCTTGGCGGTTTGCCGTTCTCGACGTTGACCGAGACCGAGCCCACCCATTCGAAATTGAAGTTGAGCTTTTCGGCATTGGCCAGGTCCGGCTCGGCAATCGGGTTGGCCGGCAAGGCGGGCGGCCACTCACCGGGCGCATCCGTATTGGCCACCGAGCGGAAGGTACCCAGGCGCACCGGGCCATTGCGGATCGACAGTTCTTCGCCGGCCGGCGGAGCCTTGATCGCCAGGCAAATGCGCATGCCCGGGCCCAGCCAATAGTCCTTGCCCAGCGGCCGTGGCTCGATGGGGTTGCCATCCAGCGCATAGATCTGCGCTTCAGCATTGGGGATGTTCAGGCGATAGGTCAGCGTGTTGTCGAGGTTGAGCAGGCGCACACGGGTGATTTGCCCGGCCGGCAGGTCGATGACCGCCTGCGGTACACCGTTGATGGTCGACAGGCGCCCGGCCGTACCGCCACGGGCTGCTTCGCGGGGGATGCTGAATTCGACAAACTCACCCTGTTCGTCGATATGCCAGTTTTTCAGGCTCAGGGTGCGCTCATGCTTGAAGCCGGTGGGCTCGCGCTCTTCGACAATCAACGGGCCGACCAGGCCGCGGCCCAGTTCTTCGCTGCTGCTCACATGGGGGTGATACCAGTAGCTGCCGGCATCCGGCACGCGGAATTGGTAGTCGAAATACTCGCCGGGCAACACCGGCAATTGAGAAACGTACGGCACGCCGTCCATTTCCAGGGGCAGGCGGATGCCGTGCCAGTGGATGGTGGTGGCAACCGGCAGGTGGTTGATAAAACGCACCCGCAGCCACTCACCCTGGCGCACACGCAACTCGGTACCCGGTGCCGATGGGCCGAATGCCCAGGCCTGGGTTGTGTGCCCTGGCACCAGTTCCACATCCAGGGGCGCGGCGATCAGCTCGTAATCGCGCCCGGCGCTGGCGTCCGCGACTTTCCCCAGCCAGTAGCGATAGGCGCCACCGGCACCGACGCCCACCACTGCCAGGCCGGCGAGGCCACTAAGGATTTGTCGACGGGAAAAGGATCGGGACACAACAACCTCACGTATCTGCGCGGGCGCAAGGCCCGCAAAGGGCAAATACGATACACCCCCGCCGGCTAAACAGTAAGGCTTCGCATTGCCGCATGAAACCTGTAGGAGCGAGCTTGCTCGCGAAGGTCGTTAACGATGACGCGGGAATTCTGGCTCCCCGCGCTGTTCTCAGGCTTTTCGCGAGCAAGCTCGCTCCTACAGGTTGATCGACGGTCAGTGCTTGGCGGCGGCCAGGATCAGCGCTTTCATCTCGGCAACCGCACCTTTGAAACCGACGAACAGCGCATGGGCGACCAGCGCGTGGCCGATGTTCAGTTCGTTGATGCCCTTGATCGCCGCCACGGCTTCGACGTTGTGGTAGTGCAGGCCATGGCCGGCGTTGACGATCAGGCCCTCGCGCAAGCCGCAGGCCACACCGTCGATGATGCGTTGCAGTTCGTCGGCGACCTCGGTCGGGGTGGTGGCATCGGCGTAGCGGCCGGTATGCAACTCGATGGCCGGCGCTCCCACGCGGCGCGAGGCTTCGATCTGCCGCTCATCGGCGTCGATAAACAGCGAAACTTCACTGCCAATCTGCGACAGGCGCTCGACCGCCGCCTTGATCCGCGCTTCCTGGCCGGCCACGTCCAGGCCGCCTTCGGTGGTCAGTTCCTGGCGGGTTTCCGGGACCAGGCAGATATGCGCCGGGCGGATGCGCTCGGCGAAGGCCATCATTTCTTCGGTGATGCCCATTTCGAAGTTCATGCGGGTTTGCAGCACGTCCTTGAGCACCAGCACATCGCGCTCCTGGATGTGCCGGCGGTCTTCGCGCAGGTGCACGGTGATCCCGTCGGCGCCTGCTTCTTCGGCGTCCAGTGCGGCCTTGACCGGATCAGGGTAACGGGTGCCCCGGGCCTGGCGCAGGGTGGCAACGTGGTCGATGTTGACGCCAAGAAGAATGCGATTGCTGGTGGTCACGGAAGCGCTCCTGAAAAGGGAAAGAATCGGCGCACAGCATACACGGGGATGTCAGGGCTTTCGAAACAACTCGCGACTGACCAACGGCCGACCGCCCAAATGCACGGCCAGGGCCTGGCGCATCAGGCGCTTGGCCGCCGACAGGGCGCCAGGGGCACTCCAGTCGGCCTCGGCCATGGCCAATAACTCGGTGCCCTGGAACAGACCGGGTTGCAGCAGGTAGACGCGCTCCAGGCCGGCGTCCACTTGCAGGCGGTACATGCCATCGGCCGCGATGGGCTCGCCGTGCAAGTCGTTGTTGAGTTCGAAGCCGTAGCCCAGGTCGTCGAGCAGGCGCCATTCGAAGGCGCGCAGCAGCGGCTCGAGTGGGCGGCCTTCGGCCAGGGCCAACAAGGTGGCGGCGTAGTGATCGAAGACCGCAGGGTGCGGGTCTTCGGCGGGCAGCAGGCGGATCAGCAGCTCGTTGAGGTAGAGCCCGCTGAACAGCGCCTCGCCATTGAGCCAGGCCGAGGTGCCGATGCTTTCCAGGCGCCCGACGTTTTTCAACTCACCCTTGCCGCGAAACTCCACGTCCAGCGCCACGAATGGCCGCGCCAGCGTCCCCGCCTTGCCCCGCGCGCTGCGCAACACCGCGCGCAGGCGGCCTTGAGGCGTGAGGAAATCCACCAGGGCGCTGGTCTCGCGGTAGGCGCGGCTGTGCAGGACGTAGGCGGGTTGGCTGGGGGGTGGGGATTGGGACATTGGGTTCTCGCTGACGGAACACGGTCTTGAAAACTACGACGATCCAATGTGGGAGCGGGCTTGCTCGCGAATGCGGTGGGTCAGCCAAAGCATCCGGTGACTGATCCACTGCATTCGCGAGCAAGCCCGCTCCCACATTTTGTCCTGCGGCGTTACTGGAGACTGATTACAGGTCGCCGTAGCCCAGGGAGCGCAGCGCACGCTCGTCATCGGACCAGCCACCCTTAACCTTCACCCACAGGTTAAGCATGATCTTGGAATCGAACAGCAACTCCATGTCCTTGCGCGCTTCGGTGCCGATGCGCTTGATGCGTTCGCCCTTGTCGCCAATGATGATTTTCTTCTGGCCGTCACGTTCGACGAGGATCAGCGCATGGATATGCAGGGTCTTGCCCTGCTGCTTGAACTCTTCGATTTCGACGGTGATCTGGTACGGCAACTCGGCGCCCATCTGGCGCATGATTTTCTCGCGTACCAGCTCGGCGGCAAGGAATCGGCTGCTGCGGTCGGTGATCTGGTCTTCCGGGAAGAAGTGCTCGTTCTCCGGCAGGTAGCCTGCGATCACGCGCTCCAGGGCTTCGAGGTTGTGCCCGTGCTGGGCCGAGATCGGCATGATCTGGGCATTCGGCAGTTGTTCCTGCAACCAGCTCAGGTGCGGCATCAGTTCGGCTTTGTCTTCGATGCGGTCGGTCTTGTTCAACGCGACGATCAACGGCCCGGTGACGTACTGCACACGCTCCAGCACCATCTGGTCTTCATCGGTCCACTTGGTGCGGTCGACCACGAAGATCACCACGTCGACGTCTTTCAACGCGGCCGAAGCGGTCTTGTTCATGTAGCGGTTCAGCGCTTTCTCGCCGCCTTTGTGCATGCCCGGGGTGTCGACGTAGACCGCTTGCACGTTGCCTTCGGTCTTGATGCCCAGCATGTTGTGGCGGGTGGTCTGCGGCTTGCGCGAGGTGATCGCCAGCTTCTGCCCCAGGATATGGTTCAGCAGCGTGGACTTGCCCACGTTGGGACGGCCGACGATGGCAACATAGCCACAGCGTGTTGCGGTTGAATCAGTCATGGCCATTCTCCACGCCCAGGGCAATCAGTGCTGCAGCGGCCGCTACCTGTTCGGCAATACGACGGCTCACACCCTGACCTCGGCTTTTTTCGTTCAATAAGGTGACTTCGCATTCGACGAAGAACACACGGCAGTGCGGTTCACCCTGGATATCCACCACTTCGTAGCGTGGCAGTTCGCAGCCGCGCGACTGCAAAAATTCCTGCAGGCGGGTCTTGGGATCCTTGTTGGTATCCACCAGGGTCAGGCTGTCGATTTCCGACGCCAGCCAGGCCATGACCCGCTCCTTGGCCACTTCCATCCCGGCATCCAGGTAGATCGCACCGATCAGGGCTTCCAGGGCATCGGCCAGGATCGACTCGCGACGGAAACCGCCGCTCTTCAACTCACCGGAACCCAGGCGCAGGTATTCGCCCAGGTCAAAACCACGGGCCAGTACGGCCAGGGTCTCGCCCTTCACCAGGCGCGCGCGCAGGCGCGACAGCTGGCCTTCACGGGCCAGGGGGAAGCGGTTGAACAGGGCTTCGCCAGCGGCGAAGTTAAGGATGGCATCACCGAGGAATTCCAGGCGTTCATTGTTGCGCCCGGCAAAACTGCGGTGTGTGAGGGCAAGGACCATCAATTCCTGGTCCTTGAAGGTGTAGCCGAGCTGACGCTCAAGACGACTCAAAGAAACGCTCACGGTTTACCTACTTTCAGTACGTGGCGGCAAAGGCCATCGACGATTAACGCTGTGTTCAAATTCAAATCCTGGCAATGCTGCGTATTGCTCGAAGCCGGACCAATGTCCAAGCCCCAGAAAAGCATTCGGCGCTGTGTTCACAGCGCCGCATGGATTACTTGATCAGCCCCACCCGCGAGAAGTTCGGCAGGTGGCTGAGTTTGGGTTCCGGCCAGCTCATCCAGACCGCGAAGGCCTTGCCGACGATGTTCTGGTCGGGAACCATGCCCAGCAGCTCCTTGGGAATGCTTGGATCATCCCAGTAGCGGCTGTCATTGGAGTTGTCGCGGTTGTCGCCCATCATGAAGTAATGCCCGGCAGGCACTGTCCACTGGTTGTCGGGCGGCGAACGGTAGCGGCTCATTTCCTTGCGGATCTGGTGCTCTACCGCCCCGAGTTTTTCCTCGTACAGCTCGGCGCTGCCCAGGGTGTTCGGCTCGGAGCCGATGAGTTTCTCGGCCACCGACTCGCCATTGACGAACAGGCGCTTGTCGCTGGTGTAGCGAATCACGTCACCCGGCAGGCCAACCACCCGCTTGATGTAGTTGACGTTCGGGTCGCTTGGGTAGCGGAACACCATCACATCGCCGCGCTGCGGATCACCCACCTCGATGATTTTCTTGTCGATCACCGGCAAGCGGATCCCGTACGAAAACTTGTTCACCAGGATGAAGTCGCCGACATCCAGGGTTGGCTTCATCGACCCCGAAGGGATCTGGAACGGCTCCACCAGAAACGAGCGCAGCACCAGCACGATGAACAACACCGGGAAGAACGACTTGCCGTATTCAACCAGCAAGGGCTCTTTGTTGAGCTTCTCGATCACCACGCCATCGGGCTGGCTGACGCTGCCCTGATAGGACGCGATGGCCGCCCGACGACGCGGGGCGAAGAACAGCAGATCGAGCAGCGCCAAGAGACCACAGACGGCAACGGCGATGACCAGCAACAGCGGGAAATTTAGTGACATAGGACCTAACTATCCAACCTGAGCACCGCAAGGAAGGCTTCTTGTGGAATTTCCACGTTGCCCACTTGCTTCATGCGTTTTTTACCGGCCTTTTGCTTCTCAAGCAGCTTGCGCTTACGGCTGACGTCGCCGCCATAGCATTTGGCCAGTACGTTCTTTCTGAGTGCCTTGACGGAGGTCCGCGCAATGATCTGCCCGCCAATGGCGGCCTGGATCGCGACGTCGAACATCTGGCGCGGAATCAGTTCTTTCATCTTCTCGGTCAGTTGGCGACCCTTGTAGTGCGCATTGTCCTTGTGGACGATGAGCGCCAGGGCATCAACCTTGTCACCGTTGATCAATACATCGAGCTTCACCAGGTTGGCCGATTGGTAGCGGTCAAAATGGTAATCCAGCGAAGCATAGCCGCGACTGGTGGATTTGAGGCGGTCAAAGAAGTCCAGGACCACTTCGTTCATCGGCAAATCATAGGTCACTTGTACCTGGGTACCGAGGAACAGCATGTCGTGCTGCACGCCACGCTTTTCGATACACAGGGTAATGACGTTACCCAGGTGCTCTTGCGGCACAAGAATATTGGCCCGCACGATCGGTTCGCGCATGTCTTCGATGGACGACAGATCCGGCAGCTTGGACGGGTTGTCGACGTAAATCGTTTCACCGGTTTTGAGCAACAGCTCAAAAATAACCGTTGGCGCGGTGGTGATCAGGTCCAGGTCGTACTCGCGCTCCAGGCGCTCCTGGATGATTTCCATGTGCAGCATGCCCAGGAACCCGCAGCGGAAGCCGAAGCCCAGGGCGTCGGAGCTTTCCGGGGTGTACTGCAACGACGAGTCGTTGAGGGTCAGCTTTTGCAGGGCTTCGCGGAAATCCTCGAAGTCGTCGGAGCTGACCGGGAACAGGCCGGCGTAGACCTGTGGCTGGATGCGCTTGAAGCCTGGCAGCACATCGACGTCCGGCGTGGAGCTGAGCGTCAGGGTGTCACCGACCGGTGCACCGTGGATGTCCTTGATACCGGCGATGATGAAGCCTACTTCACCGGCTTTCAGATCAGTGGTAGCGGTGTGCTTGGGGTTGAATACACCGACGCTGTCCACCAGATGGATCTTGCCGGTGGACTTGACCAGGATCTTGTCGCCCTTCTTCACCCGGCCATGGCGCACACGTACCAGGGACACAACGCCCAGATAATTGTCGAACCAGGAATCGATGATCAACGCTTGCAGCGGATCTTCGTAGTTGCCGGTTGGTGCGGGAATGGTCTTGACCAGGCGTTCGAGCACTTCGTCGACACCCAGGCCGGTCTTGGCGCTGCACTCGACGGCGTCGGTGGCGTCAATGCCGATGATTTTTTCGATTTCTTCTTTCACGCGGTCCGGATCGGCCTGTGGCAGGTCGATCTTGTTCAGCACCGGCATGACTTCCAGGCCCTGCTCGATAGCGGTGTAGCAGTTGGCCACGGACTGGGCTTCTACGCCCTGACCCGCGTCCACCACCAGCAGCGCACCTTCACAGGCCGCCAGGGAACGGCTGACTTCGTAGGTGAAGTCGACGTGGCCCGGGGTATCAATGAAGTTCAGCTGGTACTTGATACCGTCTTTGGCGGTGTAGTACAGGGTAACGCTGTGGGCCTTGATGGTGATCCCGCGCTCGCGTTCGAGGTCCATGGAGTCCAGGACCTGGGCTTCCATTTCACGCTCGGCAAGGCCGCCGCACATCTGGATGAATCGATCGGCCAGCGTCGACTTACCATGGTCAATGTGGGCGATGATGGAGAAATTGCGGATATGACTCAAATCACTCACGGATCAACACTCAAAAAGGCTGCAGGCAGATTGCCCGCTGAAAAATAGCCGGGAATTGTACCTGATGCTCGGGCCAGACGTCATCTTTGGCGACCAATAACAAAAATGCCCCACTCTTGCGAACGGGGCATTTTTTGCTCAACAACAGCGGATCAACCGGCCCGCCGCAGCAGCCAGAACCCGGCCAGGGCACAGATGCCGGTTGGCACCAGCACCGCAAACAGCGGCGAGAAGCCGAATACCAGGCTCGACGGCCCCAGCAGATCCTGGGCAATGCGGAAGGTGAAACCGACCAGCACCCCGGTAAATACGCGCTGACCCAGGGTCACCGAGCGTAACGGGCCGAAAATAAACGAAATCGCCATCAACACCAGCGCGGCGGTCACCACCGGCTGCAACACCTTGACCCAAAATGCCAGCCAGTAGCGGCCGTTATTCAGGCCCTGCTCCTTGAGGTAGTGGATATAGCTCCACAGACCGGAGATCGGCAGGCTTTCGGGGATCATCACCACCGTATTGAGCAGTTCCGGCTTGAGCGCGATGTCCCAGGCCTGTGTCGGCTCGTTGATCACCTCGGTGCTGGCCTCGGTGCCTTTACCAGGGTTGCGGAAATGCGTGGTGGTCACATCGCTCAACACCCACTGGTTATCACTGAACTGTGCCCGCTTGGCAAAGCTCGACGACAGCATGTGGCGTTCTTCATCAAAACGATAACGGGTGACACCGACCAACAGGCCGCCGGGTTGTACCGCGTTGATGTGAATAAATTCATCACCCTGGCGGTGCCACAGGCCCCGCTTGGAGCTCTGGGCATCGCCCGAACCCTGGGCCAGCGCACGGTTGGCCTGGGCCGTGGTTTCCGCCGGTGGCGCCACGTACTCGCCGATCAGCACACTGGCAGCCATCAGCAGCAGCATGGGTTTCATCACGGCCCAGACGATACGGGCAACGGACACCCCCGCCGCACGCATGATGGTCAGTTCGCTGTTGCTGGCCAGGCTGCCCAGGCCGATCAGGCAACCGATCAGCGCGGCCATCGGCATCATGTCGTAGAGGCGGCGCGGCGCGGTCAGCGCCACGTAGCTCAGTACGTCAGTGACCGTATAGGTATCGGTGACGTTGCCCACTTCATCAATGAAGGCAAACAACGACGCCAGGCCGAGGATGATGCCCAATACCGCCAGGATGGCGACCAGTACGCTGCTACCGATGTAGCGATCCAACTTACCCACGAGCCATCTCCTTCATGCCGCGACGGCTCTGCATTTTCAAACGAATCGGTTCCCAGTACAGCAGGCCCAGGCCAATCATCAGGAAGATGCCGTGGACCCACCACAACCCCAGGGTCGGCGACAGCTTGCCCTTCTCCAGGGAGCCACGGGCGGAAATCAGGATGGTCAGGTAGGCCATGTACAGCAGGATCGCCGGCAGCAACTTGAGGAAGCGGCCCTGGCGCGGGTTGACCCGGGACAGCGGCACCGCCATCAAGGTGACGATAAACACCAGCAGCGGCAGGGAAATACGCCATTGCAGCTCGGCAATCGAGCGTAATTCCTTGCTGCCGATCAGGGCCTGGGTCGGGATGGCATCGCGGTCGGTAACCTCGCCACTCACATCCGGCCGGGCCAGCATGACCCCGTAGGTGTCGTACTTGATGGCGCGGTAGTCGGCCTGGCCGGGGCTGCCGTCGTAGCGATAGCCGTTCTCCAGGATCAGGTATCGGCTGCCGTCCGGACGCACTTCCTGGCGCCCGCTATCGGCCACCAAAACGGAAATGCCACGGTCTTTCTTGTCCTGGCCCAGGCGCTTCTCGGAGATGAATACACCGCCGAGGTTGGCCCGATCATCGGTCATGCGCTCGGTGTAGGTCACGCGGGTGCCATCGTTGAGGGCCTGGAAGCGCCCCGGTTCGAGGGTGTCGAACTCGGTCATGGCGTCCTGTTTATTGAGCACCAGTTGGAACTGCATGGCGCCCTGGGGGGCCAGGCTCAGGCTCAGCCAGGCCACCACCAGCGCCACGCCGGTGGCCGGGACCATGGTCATCGCCAGCAGGCGCTGCTGGCTCATGCCGGTGGCCGACAGCACGGTCATCTCGCTTTCGAGGTAGAGCCGGCCATAGGCCAGCAGGATCCCGAGAAACAGGCCCAACGGCAGGATCAACTGCAAAAAGCCTGGCAGGCGAAAGCCCATGATCAGGAACAGCGAGCCCGGATCCAGGGCACCCGAGGCGGCCTGGGCCAGGTATTTGACGAAACGACCACTCATGATGATGACCAGCAATACCGCACTCACGGCACTCAGGGTCAGCAGAACTTCGCGGGACAGATAACGGAAGACGATCAAACCAGACACTCCAGGGTTGTCAGGCTAAGGCGGCCAAACAAGCAAGCATATCAAGTCGCCCCGTTGACACGGGCCGGCGAAAAAGATGGCGCATTATCCTGTGATTGTCCGCGCCTGTCACGGAGCTTGCTCACACCGGTGCACAAAGCTGGCGTCAAGGGTTGTCAGGCCTGGGCGGCGCGGTACAAACTGCGGGCTTTGTCGCGGTCGCCTACAGGTGGCCCAGCCTACAGGCCGGAGTACAGACTCCAGGCTCTTTGACCTTATATAAGGGACCCGAACATGGAATTGGTTGTAAAAAGCGTTAGCCCCGAAACGTTGAAGACCGCCACCCTCGTGGTCGCCGTCGGCGAAGGCCGCAAGCTCGGCGCCGCCGCCAAGCAAGTCGACGAACTGAGCGGTGGCGCCATCAGCGCCGTGCTCAAGCGTGGCGACCTGGCCGGCAAGGTCGGGCAAAGCCTGCTGCTGCAAAGCCTGCCTAACCTCAAAGCCGACCGCGTATTGCTGGTAGGCGTGGGCAAGGACGCTGAACTGGGCGACCGCCCGTTCCGCAAGATCATCAGCGCCATCCTCAGCACCCTCAAGGGCCTGGGCGGCAGCGATGCGGCACTGGCGCTGGACGAAATCGTGGTCAAGGGCCGCGACAGCTATGGCAAGACCCGCCTGCTGGCCGAAACCCTGCTGGATGGCGGCTACACCTTCGACCAGTTCAAGAGCCAGAAAGCCGAACCCCGCGCCCTGAAGAAAATCACCCTGCTGACCATCAAGGCCGCACAGGCTGAAGTCCAGCGCGCCGCGACCCACGCCCAGGCCATCGCCGCCGGCATGGCGTTCACCCGCGACTTGGGCAATATGCCACCAAACATCTGCCACCCGACCTACCTCGGCGAACAGGCCAAGGCACTGGGCAAAGAGTTCAAGGGCCTGAAGGTCGAGGTCCTGGACGAGAAGAAGATCAAGGAACTGGGCATGGGCTCGTTCTATGCCGTGGGCCAGGGCAGCGACCAACCACCACGCCTGATCGTCATGCAATACAACGGCGGCAAGAAAGCCGACAAGCCGTTCGCCCTGGTTGGCAAAGGCATCACCTTCGATACCGGCGGCATCAGCCTCAAGCCTGGCGCCGGCATGGACGAAATGAAGTACGACATGGGCGGCGCCGCCAGTGTCTTCGGTACCCTGCGTGCCGTGCTCGAACTCAAGCTGCCGATCAACCTGGTGTGCATCCTGGCCTGCGCCGAGAACATGCCGAGCGGCGGTGCTGCCCGTCCAGGCGATATCGTCACCACCATGAGCGGCCAGACCGTGGAAATCCTCAACACCGACGCCGAAGGCCGCCTGGTGCTGTGCGATGCCCTGACCTACGCCGAGCGCTTCAAGCCGCAGGCGGTGATCGACATCGCCACCTTGACCGGCGCCTGCATCGTTGCCCTGGGTTCCCACACCTCGGGCCTTTTGGGCAACAACGACGAGTTGGTCGAGCAACTGCTCAGCGCCGGCAAGGCTGCCGACGACCGCGCCTGGCAATTGCCGCTGTTCGATGAGTACCAGGAGCAACTGGACAGCCCGTTCGCCGACATCGCCAACATTGGCGGGCCAAAGGCCGGCACCATCACCGCCGCTTGCTTCCTGTCGCGCTTTGCCAAGAACTTCAACTGGGCCCACCTGGATATCGCCGGCACTGCCTGGACCAGCGGCGGCAAGGACAAGGGCGCTACCGGTCGTCCGGTTCCGCTGCTGACCCAGTACCTGCTGGATCGCGCCAAGGCCTAAACCTCACGGCCACTGCTTGACCCTGTAGGAGCGAGCTTGCTCGCGAAAAACCTGAGGACAATGCGTTCATTCAGAATGAACGCGTCATCGTTAGCGATTTTCGCGAGCAAGCTCGCTCCTACAGGGGAAAGCAGGCAAGGCTGCTCCAGGAAATGTAATGACCCAAGTCGACTTCTATATATTGCCCAGCGCCGATCCATCCGCTCGCCTGGACTTTGCCTGCAAGCTCACGGAAAAGGCCTGGCGCATGGGCCACCGCATCTACCTGCATTGCAGCGATGCCGCCCAGCGTGACGACCTCGATGCCCGCCTGTGGCGCTTCAAGGGCGAGAGCTTCGTGCCCCATGGCCCTGCAGAATCAGAGCCAGACGGTTTGGTGGCATTGGGCCTGGGCGACAGTTGCGGCGATCACCATGACCTGCTGGTCAACCTGGACCTGAAAGTGCCGGCCTTCGCCAAGGGTTTCGCCCGCGTGGCGGAAGTGGTGGTGGAAGATCCGGCTATTCGTCAGGCCGCGCGGGAGAGTTTCCGTTTCTACCGCGAACAGGGCTATTCTCTGCAAGATCACCGATTACAGCGACTCTGAGCACACGATGGACACTCCCAACCCGATTAAAAAAGATGACCACCTGCTGGACGACCTTGAATCGATCCGCCAGTTGCTGGGTGATGACAACCTGCAACCGCCGCTGCTGACCGATACCGTCGCAGAAGAGGTACAGATTCCCCTGCTGTTCGATATGGTCGGCGCCAAACCCGCCGCTGCCGAGCCAGTCGAGCCGCCCACCGTCCAAGCCGAACCCGTCGCCGAAAAGGCCCCCGACGCCCTGCTGCTGCACCTGGACAACGAACTGCGCGCCGCTGCGCAATTGATCATGCAGGACGTGATCGACGATTTTGCCCCGCATATCGAAACCGAGATCAAGCGCCGGATGGATGCGCGCATGGAGCGGTTGCTCAGCCAGTACCAGTCTTAAGCCACGCAGATACCCCCTGTGGGAGCAAGCCCGCTCCCACATTTGGTCAGCGCAAGTCTTAAGCCCCTCTTCATCTCGCCCTCTCCCCTATCCCCCGTTATACTTGTCGGCTTTCCTGAATAAATGCCAACTAGGGTCCCGCCGCGCATGGATAAGACCTACCAGCCGCACGCCATTGAAACTTCCTGGTACAACACCTGGGAATCCGAGAATTACTTCGCCCCTCAAGGCGCGGGTGATTCCTACACGATCATGATCCCGCCGCCGAACGTCACCGGCAGCCTGCACATGGGTCACGGTTTCAACAACGCGATCATGGACGCCCTGATCCGTTTCCGCCGCATGCAGGGTCGCAACACCTTGTGGCAGCCGGGCACCGACCACGCGGGTATCGCCACCCAGATGCTGGTGGAACGCCAACTGGAAGCCACCGGCCAAAACCGTCACGACCTGGGCCGCGAGAAGTTCCTGGAGAAGGTCTGGGAATGGAAGGACCAGTCCGGCGGCAATATCAGCCGTCAGATCCGTCGCCTGGGCTCGTCGGTGGATTGGAGCCGCGAGCGCTTCACCATGGACGATGGCCTGTCGGAAGCGGTGAAGGAAGCCTTCGTGCGCCTGCATGAAGATGGCCTGATTTATCGCGGCAAGCGCCTGGTCAACTGGGACACCAAGCTGCACACGGCGATTTCCGACCTTGAAGTGGAAAACCACGACGAGAAAGGTTTCCTGTGGAACCTCAAGTACCCACTGGCCGACGGCGCCAAGACCGCCGAGGGCAACGACTACCTGATCGTCGCCACCACCCGTCCGGAAACCATGCTCGGCGACTCCGCCGTGGCCGTTAACCCGAACGATGAGCGCTACCAGGCACTGATCGGCAAGTTCGTCGAACTGCCGCTGGTGGGTCGTCGCATCCCGATCATCGCCGATGACTACTGCGACCCTGAATTCGGTACCGGTTGCGTGAAAATCACCCCGGCCCACGATTTCAACGACTATGAAGTCGGCAAGCGCCATAACCTGCCGCTGCTGAATATCTTCGACAAGAATGCCGCCGTTCTGCCGGCCTGCCAGGTGTTCAACCTCGACGGCACGCTCAATGACAGCATCGATGGCAAGATCCCGGCCGAATACGCCGGTCTCGATCGTTTCGAGGCGCGCAAGCAGATCGTTGCCGCCTTCGACGCTGCTGGCCTTTTGGTCAGCGTGGATGACCACGCCCTGAAAGTGCCGAAAGGCGACCGCTCCGGTACCATCATCGAGCCATGGCTGACCGACCAGTGGTACGTCTCCACCAAGCCGCTGGCAGAACCTGCGATTGCTGCCGTGGAAGATGGCCGTATCCAGTTCGTGCCCAAACAGTACGAAAACATGTATTTCTCGTGGATGCGCGACATCCAGGATTGGTGCATCAGCCGTCAACTGTGGTGGGGCCACCGGATTCCGGCCTGGTACGACGAGTCGGGCAAGGTCTATGTCGGCCGTGACGAGGCCGAAGTGCGCGCCAAGCACAACCTCGGCGCAGACGTGACGCTGCAACAGGACAACGACGTACTGGATACCTGGTTCAGTTCGGGCCTGTGGACCTTCTCGACCCTGGGCTGGCCGCAGCAGACCGAGTTCCTGAAAAAATTCCACTCCACCGACGTGCTGGTCACCGGTTTCGACATCATTTTCTTCTGGGTTGCCCGGATGATCATGCTCACCATGCATTTGGTGAAGAACGAGGACGGCACCCCGCAGGTGCCGTTCAAGACCGTGTACGTGCACGGCCTGGTCCGCGACGGCCAGGGCCAGAAGATGTCCAAGTCCAAGGGCAACGTCCTCGACCCGCTGGACATCATCGACGGCATCGACCTGGAAACCCTGGTGCAGAAACGCACCTCGGGCCTGATGCAGCCGAAACTGGCGAAAAAGATCGAGAAGCAGACCCGCGACGAGTTTGCCGACGGCATCGCCAGCTACGGCACCGACGCCCTGCGCTTCACCTTCTGCTCGCTGGCGTCCACCGGTCGCGACATCAAGTTCGACATGGGCCGCGTCGAAGGCTATCGCAACTTCTGCAACAAGATCTGGAACGCGGCGCGCTACGTGCTGGACAAGGGCGAAGACTGCGGCCAGAACGGCGAAGCCTTTGAACTGAGCCTGGCCGATCGCTGGATCATCTCGCAGTTGCAGCGCACCGAAGCCGAAGTGACCCGCCAACTCGACCAGTTCCGTTTCGACCTGGCCGCGCAGGCCTTGTACGAGTTCATCTGGAACCAGTATTGCGACTGGTACCTGGAACTGTCCAAGCCGGTGCTGTGGGACGAAAACGCCCCGATCGAACGCCAGCGCGGCACCCGTCGCACCCTGGTGCGCGTGCTGGAAGTGGCGCTGCGCCTCGCGCACCCGTTCATGCCGTTCATCACCGAAGAAATCTGGCAGCGCCTGGCGCCGCTGGCCGGTATCGAAGGCAAGACCATCATGCTGCAACCTTGGCCAGTGGCCAATGAAGCCCGCATCGACGAGGCGGCCGAAAGCGATATCGAATGGCTCAAGGCCCTGATGCTCGGCACGCGCAATATCCGCGCCGAGATGAACATCGGCCCGGGCAAGCCATTGGCGGTGTTCGTGAAGAACGCCAGTGCCGAGGACCAGCGCCGTCTCACCGAGAACGACGCCCTGCTCAAGAAGCTGGCCAAGCTGGAGTCGATCACCGTATTGGCCGCTGGCGCCGAAGCACCGCTGTCCGCTACCGCACTGGTTGGCGAGATGGAAGTGCTGGTGCCGATGGCCGGCCTGATCGACAAAGATGCCGAACTGGCGCGCCTGGACAAGGAAATCCTGCGCCTGCAAGGCGAGGTGCAGCGCGTCGGCGGCAAGCTGTCCAACGCCGCCTTCGTTGACAAGGCCCCGGCCGAAGTCATCGACAAGGAACGCGCCAAGCTGGCCGAGGCCGAGCAGGCCTTGGGCAAGTTGGCGGAGCAACATGCGCGGATTTCCAGCCTGTAAGGGCCGGCCTGCGTTAAAAAAGAGACCTTCGGGTCTCTTTTTTTTGGTGTTGAAACCCAATCAATGTGGGAGCTGGCTTGCTCGCGAATGCGGTATATCAGACACACACCCAATAACTGACACACTGCATTCGCGAGCAAGCCCGCTCCCACATTTAACCGAGATCAACTTCGGAATGTGTGACAATACCCACCACTTTTGAAGCAACCCCAGAATCGACGTAGCCCATGACCGCCCCCAGCACGCCAAAACCTCCGCGCAAGAAGCCGAAAACCGCCGCCACGGCCAAGCCCGTCGTGCCACGCAAAGAGGCCACTCTGCACCCACGCAACCGCCACCAGGGCCGTTACGACTTCCCGGCGCTGATCAAGACCACGCCGGAACTGGCCCAGTTCGTGATCCTTAACCCTTACGGCAAGGAAAGCATCGACTTCGCCAGCCCCGATGCGGTGCGGGTATTCAACCGGGCGTTGCTCAAGGCGTTCTATGGCGTGCAGCACTGGGATATCCCGGCTGACTACCTGTGCCCACCGGTGCCGGGCCGTGCCGATTACGTGCACTTCCTCGCCGACCTGCTGGCCAGTGTCAATGACGGCAAGATTCCCCGTGGCTCGATCGTCAAGGTGCTGGACATCGGCATGGGCGCCAACTGCGTCTACCCGCTGATCGGCTACATGGACTACCGCTGGAATTTCCTCGGCTCCGAGATTGACCCGACAGCGGTCGCCGCGGCCAAGGCCATCGTACAGTCCAACGACCTGAGCAAGGTGATCCAGCTACGCCAGCAAACCAATCCCAAGCACATCCTGCTGGGCCTGCTGGAGCCGGGTGAGCGGTTTGACCTGACCATGTGCAACCCGCCCTTCCATGCGTCCATGGACGAAGCGACCAAAGGCAGCGAGCGTAAATGGCGTGCCCTGGGCAAGGCCGACCCCAAGCGCAAGTTGCCGGTGCTGAACTTCGGTGGCCAATCGGCAGAGCTGTGGTGTGAAGGCGGTGAAGCACGCTTTGTCACGCAGTTGATCGCCGAAAGTGCGCACTTTGCCCATAAAGTGCTGTGGTTCAGCACCCTGGTGTCAAAAGCCTCCAACCTGCCCGCCATCGAGACTGCGCTGAAAAAAGCCGGTGTGCTGGAAAGCCAGGTGGTGGAGATGTCCCAGGGCCAGAAACAGAGCCGTTTTGTGGCCTGGACCTTCCAGACCAAGAACGAGCAGCAGCTCTGGCGCCAGCGCTGGGTGCGCTAAGCTCGCTCCTGTAGGAGCGAGCTCGCTCGCGAAGAACGCCAACGATCACGTGTTCTCCCTGGTTTAACGCGGTGTGCTTTAGTTCTTCGTCGGAACGCCGCCCGGAGACAAGCTCGCTCCTACAGATAAAGCAAAAAACGCAGGCAACAAAAAACCGTGCCCGGATCGCTCCGGAGCACGGTTTTTTTACTGCGTCTTACTTGTTGACCGAATCGGTCAGGCCTTTGGCCACAACCAGCTTGATCACTTTCTTGGCAGCGATTTCGATGGCAGCGCCAGTCGAAGGGTTACGGCCGGTACGGGCTGGACGCTCGGTCACTTTCAGTTTGCCAACACCTGGCAGAGTGATTTCGCCGCCGTTGTCCAGCTGGTCACCAACGATCTGAGCCAGTTGCTCCAGTACTGCACGTACTTGAACCTTGGTGGTGTCAGTGGATTCGGCGATATCAGCGATCAGTTGGTCTTTAGTCAAAGCCATTGTGGTGTTCCTTCCCTATCAAATTCATTTGGATTGCAGAGTGCAGTGTCAGCCATCGAGCCCGACCATCATGGCCTGGCACCCCTGGCCATAACCGCGAGAGATCGGGGTTATAGATGCCTGAAACGGGGTTTGGTTCGACCTGACAAATGCTGAATGCACGCTTAACGCCGATACATCGCGTAAGACGGGGCAAAACTAGCACAGAGACGGGGAAATATCCGCTTCTACCTACCCATTTGGTCAGCTTTATCGCTCTAAACCGTGAAAAAAAGGCATATGAGCCGTCAGAGGGCTCCCGAAACCGCTTCAAACGACGCCGGAACCAGCGGGTGCGGTACACTGGCAACTTTTTCCGGGAGGCCGACCACTCCCGCCCAACCAGCCGAGAAGCCCATGCCGATCCGTCATTGCATCGTCCACCTGATCGACAAAAAACCCGACGGCACGCCCGCAGTTCTCCACGCCCGTGACTCCGAATTGGCCGAGTCCGCCGCCATCGAGAACATGCTCGCCGATCTCAACGAGAGCTATAACGCCAAACAAGGCAAGGCCTGGGGTTTCTTCCATGCCGAGTCCGGCGCGCACCCGTTCAGTGGCTGGTTGAAGGAGTATTTCGACGGCGCCAAGGATTTCACCGCCTTCAGCCGGATCGCGGTGGAACATCTGCAGAAACTGATGGAGGAGTCCAACCTCTCCGTCGGCGGCCACGTGCTGTTTGCCCACTACCAGCAGGGCATGACCGACTACCTGGCCATCGCCCTGCTGCACCACAGCGAGGGCGTGGCCGTGACCGATCAGCTCGACGTGACCCCGTCGCGCCACCTGGACCTGGGCCAATTGCACCTGGCGGCGCGGATCAACGTCTCCGAATGGCAGAACAACAAGCAGTCCAAGCAGTACATTTCCTTTATCAAGGGTAAGAACGGCAAGAAGGTCTCGGAGTACTTCCGCGACTTTATCGGCTGCCAGGAAGGGGTCGATGGGCCGGGCGAGACCCGTACCCTGCTCAAGGCCTTCAGCGACTTCGTCGAGAGCGAAGACCTGCCGGACGAGTCCGCCCGCGAGAAAACCAAGACCCTGGTGGACTACGCCAGCAGCCAGGCCAAGCTCGGCGAACCGATGGGCCTGGAAGAACTTTCGGGCTTGATCGATGAAGATCGGCCAAAGGCCTTCTACGATCACATCCGCAACAAGGATTACGGCCTGTCCCCGGAAATCCCGGCGGATAAGCGCACCCTCAACCAGTTCCGCCGCTTCACCGGGCGCGCCGAAGGCTTGTCCATCAGCTTTGAAGCGCATTTGCTGGGCGACAAGATCGAGTACGACGAGGCTGCCGGCACCCTGATCATCAAGGGCCTGCCGACCCAACTGACCGACCAGCTCAAGCGCCGCAACTGATGCTTGGCGGGGTCCTGAAAAAAGTCCTGCTGGTGTTGCTGGTGGTGGTGGTATTCCAGAACTGGGGCAAGATCCAGCGGGTGTTCAACCCCTCGCAGGTGGTCTCGGAGCAGACCCGGGCGTCAGCGCGGGTGGTGCTTTATGCCACCCAGTGGTGCGGCTACTGCAAGCAGATCCAGCGATTCCTGGATCAGAAGGGCATTCCCTACAAGAGCGTCGATATCGACCAGGATCCCGAAGGCCGCAAGGCCTATCAAGCGCTGGGCGGCGGCGGGATTCCGTTTGTGGATGTGAACGGCACGCTGATTCGCGAATACAACCCCGAGGCCATCCTGTCGGCACTAACCCCGTAGGAGCGAGCTTGTCTCCGGGCGGCGTTCCGACGAAAAACGTACAGGCGACGCAGGTTAACTGTTAGCGCTGCGTTATCGTTGACGTTCTTCGCGAGCAAGCTCGCTCCTACAGTGGGATACCCCAGGCGCGGGAAGTGCCACGGCCGAAGCTCAATACCCGCGCATACCAGGCCGGCGGCCTACCGTTGGGCCTGATGGGAACTGATCAATCAGATTGATAAGCCCGCGCCAGACACTCCTTGGCGCTTTTCCTGAGTTTTTTGATCAGCCGCTCCTGGCGCAGGGCTTCGCCCTTGCTGGCACAGGCTTCGGTGTAGACCAGTGCCACGGCGGGGCTGGACAGGAAAAACCGCGCACCCTTGCCGCTCTGGTGCACAGCAAAGCGGCGTACCGGGTCGTTACTGATCCCGCAATAGAGCGAGCCATTGGCCGCACGCACCAAGTAGACAAACCAAGGCTTGGGAGCGACGGGTTCAGAAGGATTGTTCACAACGGACTCTGGCCAAGCAAAGAAACGCTGATCTTATCAACGACTGGCCTGGAACGCCTTCAACCCTTTTAATGCCTGGCTACGCACCGCATTGCGCACCAACGGCGTCCAGCCCAGCAACAGGCCCTTGGTACCCAGCGCCTGGCGCGACCAACGCCACAGGTCGAAGTGATCGTGGTGCTCGCAGATCTTGCCATCGCGAAACACAAAGCGCGCCTGGATATCGTTGACCACGGTGTTGCCGGTCTGGCTGAACAGGTAGGTGGCCACCCAGTGGGCGTTGCCGGTGGCGTCATCGCTGCGCACGCTGTCGAAGGTCAGGGAAAAGTCCTTGGCCCGGGTGGTGAGCATGCGCCACATGTCACCGGCATCACGTCCACGTAGTTCGCCGAACGCCGGGTCGCTGAACACCACGTCGTCGGTATAGCAGGCGCTCATGGCCTCGGCATCCAGGCGCTTGAAGGCGCTGTAGAACTCGGTAATCAGGGCGTTATGGGCATCGCGCATGGGCAGCATCCAGCAAAGGCTTGGAAAGTCACGATAGTGTGCAAAGACCTGGAGCACCATCGATATTGACGCCCGAAATGCCAAGGGTGTGCCCCTATGGCACCATGCCGCAGCTGCGGGCATAGGCAAATAGATCCACATCGGTGGAAATACATAGCCGGTTCATCGCTGTGCTTTTCTGTTTGCTGATGGTGGAGATGCTGCGATTGACCCGTACGGCGATCTGACTGACCGTCATGCCGCTGGCGAGCATACGCACCACTTCCCGCTCCTTGCCGGACAACTGTGGCTGCTGCGACTGATCCCCCGTGCCAGCCTCCACCAGTTGAACCCGCAGGCATTCGCTGACAAAGGTCTGCCCAGCGCTCACCGCCTTGATCGCCTGGGGCAACTCTTTGGCCGAGGCACTTTTGGCGACAATGGCCTGGGCGCCATGGGCAAAGGAGGCACGCAAGGTGGCGACATTGGCAAACATGGTCACCAGAATCACGGGCAACTTCGGATACTGGCGGCGCAGCAGGCTCAGCAAGCCATAGCCGTCGGCCTGCTGGCCTCCCGGCATAGCGAAATCAGTCACCAGCACATCACAAGAAGTGCTTTCCAGCAGCCGAAGCAATTCATCCGGGCCCTCGGCTTCCCCCACCACTTTGCATCTGCTATTCGCCTCGATCACCACTCTCTGCCCGATACGTACAATGGGATGATCGTCAGCAATAATTACGCGAAGCATTAGGTACCCACGAATGATGGCAATTTGAGTCCGCGCAAAATACCTCCGCCAGCCGCCCTCAACAACCGCCTAAGTCCCGCGCTTTTTTCGCCGAGATCAATGTTTGGTAGTTACCCAACCAAAACCTACAAAATAAAAAGAAAACACCTACATCCAAAGCCTTCAACACAGAACTCCATCCCCCTACAAATCGCCGAGCACATCACAACGAGCCCAGGTAAACGAGGTAGGCCCGCAGGTCCGTCTGGAACGCTTCCAGCTGCGGTTTTGTCAACACAATGCCTTGGGTATGGACATGCTCGATCAGGCGCATCCCGCGCAACTCCAACTCTGCGACGCCGAGAAAGGCCAGACTTCCCACCAGGCGATGCAGGCGTTCGGCAGTCAGCGGCACATTCAGGGTCATGCGGGCGTGATCCAGGGCTGCACTGTCTTCCCGGGCCTCACAAAGCAGACTGGCGAGCATCTGATTCACCACGCGGGCATCACCAAAGCTTTCGATCAGGTCAATACGGCTCGGCCAGAGTGCCGAGACCGGCGCGTGCAGCTTCGCATCGGCCGGGCCGGGCAGCCACAATGCCAATACGCTATGCAGTTGCTCAAGGGACAACGGCTTGAGCAACCAGGCGTCCATACCCGCATCGCGACAGCGTTGGGGATCGTCGTGTACCAGGTTACCCGTCAATGCAATGATCGGCACTCGCGCCAGGTCGTTGGCACACTCACGACGACGGATAGCACGACTCATGCTGTAGCCGTCCATCAGTGGCATCTGGCAATCGCTGATGACCAGATCGAAAGGGCATTCGGCGAGGGCCGCCAGCCCGTGTAGCCCATCGCCAACCAATTGATGGCCCAACCCTAGCTTCTTCAGAAACCACCCCATCAAGGCGCGATAGGCAGAGTGGTCCTCCACCACCAATACCTTCAGATGTTGCCAATGCGGTGGCGGAACGGTCGAGGGTCTCAGTTCACGGGAAAGCACTGCGTTCAACGATACGCCAGTCTCCATGTTCACCTCAGTGTTGCGATCAGTTCTACAGCGCCCGGCTGGCACTGACGCAACGGTCAGAGAGCGCATCACAAACACTCATATGACCGCCATCGCCACCTAAAAATATCGCTATGAACGCCTTGGTGACGATGCAACTACTACGAAAAAACCACTTGTCCTACATGCCAAACAAACTATTCCGACATGGCACAAGCGGTTTTTTATCCGCCCCGCCATTGTCGTAATAGTTGTATTCCCCCAGTCCCCGCCTCTCGATAAATTGCGCCCACCCCAACCAGAGGGAACAGGGATGCCGCACTGCGGCAGACCTGAAACAGATACGCCAAGCCGCCTTGCAACCTGCCCCTGTCCAGGGAAAGGCATTGCCCTGCGCGCTTCAACAGCCGACCTTGCACTGGAACAACCTGAAAATGAACAAATCCCTAACCCTGCTGGGCACTGCCCTGTTGCTCGCCAGCTCTGCATCTGCCTTTGCCGCCAGCTCCGTGGACCTGACGGTAAAGGGCCTGATCACACCCAACGCCTGCACACCAACCCTCTCCGGCGGCGGTGTTGTCGACCATGGAAAGATCGCCTCCAAGGACCTGGTACAGAACAACCCGACATCCCTTCCCAGGTTCACGCTGCAACTGACGATCAATTGCGAAGGCCTCACCGCCATGGCCATCAGGCCCATCGACAACCGTGCCGGAACATCCACCGGCAGCAGCGATTTCGGCCTGGGCCTGATCAATGAGAACAAGAAACTCGGCAGGTTTTATCTGACGCCTCTGAACATGGTGGCTGATGCCGTCGCTGTACAACCCATCGCGTCTAGCGATGGTGGCAGTACCTGGTATGCAGAGAGGCTCTGGGAACTGCAAACCCTGTGGGGTGTGGGTGCCCTGGATGATGCCACGGCGCTGATCCCGGTAAAGGATCTGGTCATGGACCTTGAAGTAGCCACCCAAATCGCTCGCGCGGATCAGTTTGATTTCAGCGAAGAGCAGCCTATCGACGGTTCCGGAACGCTGGAAGTGATGTACCTGTAATGCCAAACCAGAACGCCAGGAGGGCTCACACAATGCACTTTCTTCGCAGCATCCCCTTGGTTGCCTGCCTAGCCGGCGTATCGTCAATCGCAATGGCCGCCAGCAATACCGACCTCACGGTCAAAGGCAGTATCACCCCCAGCGCCTGTGCCCCACTGATCTCCGGAGGAGGCATGGTCGACTTCGGAAAATTGGCGGTCAAAGACCTGAACGCCGAGCAGTACACCTCACTGCCCAACCAATCCATACAATTGAGCGTGCGCTGTGAAGCACCGACGTTTTTCACCCTGACCACCATCGATAACCGCGCAGGCTCCTCCGCCAATCACGACTTCTGGCATGGACTGGGGATGACACCGGAAGGCGAAAAGCTCGGCGGTACCGCCTTTCATCTGTATGCCCCTGTGGCTGATGGCGTCGCTGTACGCACCATCACCTCACAAGACGGCGGCGTGACGTGGCTGCCGACCAGCCTGCTCACCCACACCATGCTGACGGCCGTCGCAATAGGTAACCAACTGGTACCCATCGCGGTACAGAATTTCGACGCCGAGATCCGCCTGTACGCCCATATCGCCCCCGCCGACGACCTGACCCTGACCGATGAAGTCCCCGTCGACGGGCACGCCACGGTCCAGGTCAACTACCTCTAAGCGCCACACATAAACGCTATCAAAAGGAATTCGCCGCCATGAAGCCCCTGTTTACGGCCATCGCCACCGGCCTGATGTTCCTCGGTTCCACCACCGCTTATGCTGCCTCCACCGTGGACCTGACCGTCAAGGGGCTGATCGTGCCCAGCGCCTGCACACCGAACATGAGCAGTGGCGGGATCATCGACCACGGCAAGATCTCCGCAAAAGACCTGCGTCCGGACAATCCCACATTGATCGGTACACACGTCATGACCCTGGTGGTGGTATGCGACGCCCCCATCCAGTTTGCCCTGCACTCCATCGATAACCGTGCCGGTTCATCCATCATGTCTTCCGACTATGGCCTGGGCCTGATCAACGGCACCCAGAAGCTGGGCTGGTTCCAACTGATGCTACGCAACGCCGTTGCCGATGGGGCACAGATGCAAACAATCGCTTCGTCCGATGGCGGCAATACCTGGTACAGCGAAAAGCTCTGGGACGCCGGCTTGTACATGGCGCTGGCCACTCTGGACGATGCCACCCAACCGGCCGCCATCAAGGAACTGGTAACCGAGTTGGTGGTAGACACCTCCATCGCCCGCACCGATGGCCTGGACCTGAGCAACGAGGTCACGCTCGACGGCTCGGCCACCCTTGAAGTGAAGTACCTGTAAGCCTTGGGCGCCCATGCCTGGCTGGAACAGGCAGGCATGGGTATTTTTTCCGTAGCGGCCGTCTGCACCTCGGCCAGTGGCGCCAACCGATGAATACCTACCCTCGCCTCCTGGCGATAGTGCTTTTGCTGAGCAACGTCACTACGGCCTTCGCCGCATCTTTTGTCGAAATCACCGTGACCGGGCGGCTGACGCCGGATGCCTGTCACGTCGAGCTATCAGACGAGGGCATGGTCGATCACGGAAAAATTCCTGCTCATACCCTCAACCCCAATGAGTTCACCATGCTGCCCAGCCGCTTACTGGAACTGAGTGTGCAGTGCTCCAGGCCCATGCTGTTTGCCCTGGTAGGGGTCGACAACCGAGCCGAGTCCTCACTGGGCCCAAGCGTTTACAGCCTGGGCAGAAACATCCACGTGCCTGCCGAGCGCCTGGGGTCAGTGGCGCTGTCTTATCGCAACCCGCTGGGCGACGCGCTCTCCATGCAAGCCCTGGCCTCCAGCGACAACGGTGAAACCTGGGCACCGGCCCCCAATGCCCCCCCAGATCCTACGTCGGCTTTGCTCCCCCCGGTGATCGGCAGCCCGACTTCATCGGCCAGTTAAGCGCCCAACTGCAAATCGACACCGCCATCAACTTTGCCCAATACCTGACCCTGAATCAGGAGGTGCCCCTCGATGGCTCCATCGTGCTGGATTTGCGCTACCTCTGAGCTCTTCATATTTCCCCTATGGAAAACCCCGTCATGACGACAGCATTGTTGAAAACTGTGGCCAGTATCGCGGCCCTGACGCTACTGTTTGGCACGTGTGCACAGGCCGACGGAATGGTTCCGGATACCTCCGTGGTGATCATTTACGAAGCCGATGGCGAAACCGCCGTGTCGGTCACCAACACCGACAGTCAACTCGCCTTGCTGCACGTCACCCTGGAAGACATTCCCGAAGACACCGAACCGTTGTTAGTGGTCACTCCACCGCTATCGCGGGTCGAGGCGTCCAAATCACAACTGGTACGTTTCATCCTGCAAAATCAGCAACCCTTGCTCACCCAGCGCCTCAAGCGGGCAATCTTCGAAGGCATGCCTCAGGGCCGTCCAGCCACTGAAGCCGGGCATGCGCGGGTTGGCGTGACGGTGCGCCAGAACCTGCCGGTGATCATTCATCCCAGGGGCCTGGCCCCCAATCGCACACCGTGGACCGGGCTTGCCTGGTCGCTAAATGACAACACCTTGCAGGTGCGCAATGACAGCCCGTATGTCGTACGCCTGGCCCAGGAACTGCGCCTGCTCCCGGGTGACGGCAAGGCGATGCTGCCGCGCACCTACGTGTTGCCGGGAGAAACCCTGAGTGTGCCAGCCACCGGCGGCCCGGCCAGCAAAGTCCGACTGCAGCCGGCCACGGTGTATGGCTTTGCAGTCGCCGCCTACGAAGCTCCGATTACCTGACCACTAAACATCAGGCGCCCGGCGCCTGCATAACGAAGTGACGGCTCGAAGACCGTCACCAGGGCGCACCAACGCCCATCATTTGAGTGCCCTTCGTGAAAATAGTATTGAGCTACCGTGACGGCAAAGCCGTGCCCGAGATTCCTGCGCGTATCGCCTTGCCCGCGCTGCTGTTGGCATGCGCCCTGTTGCCCGGCAGAGGCTGGGCCGCAGAACGACCAGGCTTTGATGCCACGACCCTGCACCAGCGTGGTATTGATCCACAACTGGCCAGCCTGTTGCTGGACGCACCGCGCTTTACCGCCGGCCGGCATGCCGTCAGCCTGCAGGTCAACGGCCAGCGCCGGGGGCGGCTGGAAGTGGGCTTTGATCAACAGGGTACGCTGTGTTTTGACCGTGCCCTGTTGGACGCTGCCAACCTGTTGGCCCCCAGCGACGACGGCCCCTGTCATGCCTTTCTCGCACAATATCCACAAAGCGTGGTGGAGCCCGACCCGGCCAGTCTCACGGTCTCTCTGGTCGTACCGACCGAGGCCTTGCGGCCATTGCAACAGGACATCTCGGGTTATGAAACCGGCGGCGTTGCCGGCCTGCTCAACTACGATCTCACCGGGTTTTACAATCGCTTTGGCGATGGCGACAGCCGGTTTGGCTCGGCCAATACCGAGGTCGGCTTCAATGCCGGTGACTGGATCGTGCGCAGCCGCCAGGTACAGACCTGGCAGGACAGCCTGTCGCGCAGCACCCATCTGGAGGCTTATGCGCAACGCACCTTTGCCAGCCATCAGGCGGTGCTGCAAGCCGGGCAGATCAATCTCTACAACCCGGTGTTGTCCGGCGCGCAAATCACGGGGGTCCAGGTACTCACCGAACAGGCCCTTCAAGAACAAGGCCAAGGCGCGACCATCAACGGTATCGCCAACAGCCCGGCGCAGGTCGAAGTGCGGCAGAACGGCGCGTTGATTCACTCAACAGTGGTCCCCGCCGGGCCGTTTTCCCTGACAGATGTACGACGCTTGAATTCACGCTCGGACGTCGACGTCACCGTCAGGGAAAGCAGCGGTGACGAGCGGCAGTTCACCGTCCCAGCCGCCATGCTCGGCCTCGGGTTGCCAGCGCCAGGTTATTCAGTGGCCGCGGGACGCGTGCGCAACATCGGTGATACCCAGGGCGACGATCCGTGGGTAGCCAGTGCGGGCTGGACCGGCGCCGTGCACCCGCAACTGTCCCTGGGCAGCGGCGTGCTGGCGTCCAGCGAATACCGCGCGGCGGGGCTGAGCCTGGGCTGGCTGCCGTGGCTGGACAGTCAAGTGCAACTGTCCAGCCAGGTCGCCGATGCGCAGGCACGGGACAAAGCCCGCGGGCTGCAGACCGACCTGTCCTGGTCCCAGCGCCTGAATGATCAATGGTCGTTCAGCGTGGCCAATTCCTGGCGCACACCGGGCTATCGGGAGCTGGAAGAAGCCACCTACGAACCCGAGACTACGCAGCAGCGTCGCTCACGTTATCGCGATCAGCAAAGCGCCACCCTGGGTTGGTCCCATCCCTGGTTGGGCGCCTTCAGCGCCGGGGTTTCGCGCTCCAGCAGCTTTGATGGCGACAGCAGCAGCCGCGGCCTGGTGTCCTGGGGCAGCAGTGTGCGTGGGGTGTCGCTGTCGGCCAGTGCGGAATGGCAAATGGGGGGCCGTCAGCAGCAAGACAATGCGGCGTACCTGAATATCAGCCTGCCCCTGGGCGAGAACCGTCGGGTACGCAGTTGGGTGCGCAACTCGGGCGGCGAGCACCGCACCGGCCTCGGTTTGAACGAGCAGATCGACGATCAACTGAGTTACCGCGTCAGCGCCGAACACGACAGCCGCGACCAGCAGGTAGAAACCACCCTCGGCCTCTCGGCCCTGCCCCGCTACAGCCAGCTCGACTTCAGCTACAGCCGCTCCGATGCCGAACGTTCAAGTTATCAAGGCAGTGCCCGTGGCGGTGTGGTGGTGCATGGCGGTGGCGTAACGCTGTCGCCCTATCCGGTGCGTGACACCTTCGCCCTGGTCGCGGTCGGCGATATGCAGGGCATCAAGCTGAGCACCCCCAGCGGTCCGGTATGGACCGACTGGCAAGGCCAGGCCGTGGTGCCACAGTTGAGCGCTTATGGCCGCAGCCCGGTGGAAGTGCAGACCCGCTCGCTGCCGCGTAACGCTGATATCAACAACGGCCTGGCGATGATCGCTGCCGGGCGCGGCGCCGTGGATCGGGTCGACTTCGGCGTGACCCTGACACGCAGGGCATTGCTCTACGTGCGCAACGAACAGGGCACGCCACTGCCACGTGGGGCGTCCGTCACCACCGCTAGCGGTGAGTTCGTGACCCTGGTTCAAGACGGCGGCCAGGTGTTCCTGCCCAATGTGCTTGAGCAACCGCAACTGTGGGTCAGTGCACCTGGAATGGCGCGTTGTGCCTTGTGGTTCGAGTTGCCGGAAAAAAGCGACCCGCGGGTGTATTTCGAAACCGCACCTGCCCGATGTGATCAGTCATGAGGACAATCACCATGGATATAATTTCTGCCCTGCCACGTCTGGCCGTGACGCTGATGCTGGTGATATTCACCAGCAACGCCGTCGCCGAGGACGAATGCCAGTTGAACATCAGCGAAGCACTGCTGGACTTCGGTCTGATGAGCCGTATTGCCCAACGTGACAGCGCGTCTGAACGCCCCCTGGGTGAGCGGCGCATGAGCCTGAACTTCAGCTGTCCACAACCTGCCGATATGAGTCTGTTTTATAGAGCCCTGGCAGCCAATACCCAGCGCCTGCAGTTCACCGAGCATGGCAGTTACGCGATCCAGGCCAGCGACGCAGTACTGGACGGCAACGCTGTGGAGCTTGGCTTGGTCCCAGCACTCGGCCAACCGCCGGTGGCTCGCGGCACTCTGCTGAACTGGCGCACGAACCACGGCATCGCGCCGGTCAAGGGCGATACGGTACTCAGCGGCCAGCACTTTTCCGTGCAATTGACCTTCAGTGCCTTTGCCGATATCGCTGCCACACGGGTCAAGGACACCACCACCTGGGAAGTACCAGGGACAATCTATAGCCGCCAGAGCGGTCGCTACCGGGAACTGACCCTGCGCGCCCACTTTGCACCCGCCGCGTGCATGCCGCAGCTGTCCAATGGTGGCCTGGTCGATTACGGCACCTTGTTGGCCAAGGACCTGAGCAGCACCAACGAAAACCCACTGCCCACCCGTACCCTGCAATTTTCTGTCAGTTGCGATGCGCCCACGCCCTTCGCCCTGCTGATGCACGACAACCGCTTCGGTACAGCGACCGGCGGCACCGATGAAACCGCCTATGGCCTGGACCTGGACAACAGCCGGAACAAGATCGGCCGCTACTACCTGAACATCGACCCCGCGGATTTCACCGCCGATGCCTACGGCACGCTCTACCGTACGGACTCCACCAGCAGCGGCCAGGCCTGGAGCAGCTCCAGTGCACGACAGATTCCTATCGCCGCCAACAGCCTCATGGGATTTACCAACAGCGCCGGCAATACCCTTGGCCCGATCGCGTTGCAAAACCTGGCCGGTACCGTCCGTATCAAGGCCTACCTGGCCCCCACCCAGTCCCTGGATCTACGCACGGTGGTACGCATCAACGGCTCGGGCACCCTGGAAATCATCTACCTCTAGCCTCTGGAATCCACCCCATGAAAAAGTACTGCCTGGTTTTTTCGTCCCTGTTGCTACTGCCCTCGGCCCAACATGCACTGGCGGCGTCGACCGTGGACCTGACCGTCAAGGGCCGGATCACGCCCATCGCCTGTACGCCGCGGCTGTCCAGTGGCGGCCTGATTGACTACGGCAAGATCTCCCAACAGGACCTGAACGTCGACCGGGGCACACGACTGCCGATCAAATACCTGCAAGTCAGCATTGCCTGCAATGCCCCGAGTCGTTTTGCCCTGCGCATGCGCGACAACCGTGATGGCACGGCCACGGTCAACAGTGAGATTTACTACGGCCTGGGGCTGGACCACAGCGGCAATCGACTCGGCCTTTACTCCATGAGTTTTGACCCGCGCCACACCCAGGTGGACAGCACCACTACGGTCTACGGCACCGAGTCCACCACGGGCGGGGTGGCCTGGCGCACATCCAACCTCAACCCCATCGATATCGGTGCCAACAGTTACCTGGGTTTCACCGACACCCAAGGCAGCGTTGCCGGGCCTTCGGCGATCCAGGAGTTGATCAGCACGGTCAACGTCGCGGCGGTGATCAATGCCAGGCAGAACCTGGACCTGAGCACCGACACCCTGCTCGACGGCTCGGCGACCCTGGAAGTGGTGTATCTCTAGAGCTTCTCGCTGCTGACCTGCACATACAGCGCACGCCCGGCGCCTAACCCCGCGACGATTGCACCCAGGCCGATCACCGCAAAAATCCAGCCGATGGCCGTCCAGCCGCCGGTCCAGTCATGCACCAGGCCCACCGCGAGCGGGCCAAGGGACGCTAAGGTATAGCCGAAGCCTTGGGCCATGCTCGACAGGTTCGCGGCCACATGGGCATCGCGTGAGCGCAGGACGATCAAGGTCAGCGCCAGGCTGAAGGTGCCGCCCTGCCCCAGGCCGAGCAAAATCGCCCAGCCCCATAAACCGTCCAGTGGGGCATACAAGCAACCGAACAAACCACCGAGGGTCAACAGCATCACCACCACGATGGCCAGACGCTGGTCCTTGCCACGCGTGGCCAACCACGGCGCCGCCAGGGAGCTGGCCAACTGCACAATGACCGAGCCAGACAACACCAGCCCGGCCTGGGTAGCGGTCAAGCCTCGACCGATGAGGATCGATGGCAACCAACCGAAAACGATATAGGCCAGGGACGATTGCAGGCCCATGTACAAGGTCACCTGCCAGGCCAGCGGATCGCGCAGCAAGCCTTTGACCCGGTAGGCCACCTGGTGGGCCCCGTGTTTCTGGCCCACTTGCGGCAACCAGAACAGCGCCGCCACCAGCGCTGGCAGAACCCAGAAGCCCAGGCCGATGTTCCAGCTGTCGCCGAAGAAGTGACTCAACGGCACCGTGGCCCCTGCCGCCAGCGCCGCCCCCAGGCACAGGGCCATGGTGTAGACACCGGTCATGGTGCCGGCTTGCCTGGCGAAATCACGCTTGACGATACCGGGCAGCAACACCCCGATAATGCCGATACTGGCCCCGGCCAGCAGGCTGCCGGCGAACAGCCCGACCTCACCGAACGAACTGCGCAAAATGATCCCGGCCGCCAGGGTCAGCAAGATGCCCAGCACCACTCGCTCGGCACCAAAGCGCCGGGCGAGGATCGGCGCCAGGGGCGCAAACAGGCCCAGGCACAGCACCGGCAAGGTGGTCAGCAGGCCAGCCTGGGCCGCCGACAAGCCCAGGCTGCTGGACACTTCGCTGAGCAACGGTGCCATGCTCGACAACGCCGGGCGCAGGTTCAGCGCCACCAGGATCAGGCCCAGCAGCAACAGCCACGGGCGATGCACCAACGGCGGGCTGTGCTGGACCATCTCGTCGTCGGCCTCGGCGTCGATCAGCAATTCTTCAAGGGTGTTTTCTGGGCGTGACATGGCGCTCTCAGGGTCAAGGTTCATTGATCAACTGCCGGGACAATGCCTTGGCGCGCTCCGGGTCCTGTTGCTCCACGGCCTCAAGCAGCTCGACATGCAGGTCGAACACCGCCTGGCGGCGTGGCTTGATGTTCAGGGTCTGGCGCAACTGGGCGCCGACGATGCTGGAAAAGTATTGGTACAACTCGCTCAAGGCCGGGTTGTGAGCGGCATCCACCAAGCGCTTGTGGAACACCAGGTCGCAGCGAATGTAGTGCTCCAGATCACCATGGTAGTGCTCGCCGCTGGCGTCTAACGCTTCGCGCAACCGTCGTAAATCTTCTGGGGTTCGGCGCAAAGCGGCCAGGCCAATGGCCTCGACTTCGAGAATCTGCCGCGTCTCCTGGGCCTGGAACAGGGTGCAATGAGACATGGCGTTCATTACCCCCAAGGGGTCGGTCATCGAGCGCAGGTAACTGCCATCGCCCTGGCGGATCTCGATCAACCCCGAGAACGCCAGCACCCGCATGGCCTCGCGCACGGTGTTGCGGCTGATGCCCAGCTCGGCAGACAGCTCGGGCTCGGTGGGCAGGCGTTCGCCAATCGCCCACTTGCCTTGGGTGATGCGCTGGCGCAGTTGGTCCAGGGCCTGGTCGACCAGGGAACGTTTGATCAGCGGAGCGATGTCTGTCATCGGATTTTCGCTTTCGTCCAATCATAGGATGAATTTTCGTACAGCCTATTCGGAGTTGCCCACAGAAGCAACGCACTAGGGTTTTCAGGCGAGTAAAGGAGCGGAATTTTCGATTAGTAAAATTACCCTTAAAGGGTAATTATTGGAGTCAGGTGTCTTATGGAAAAGTACACACCTCATTACGATTTGGCGGTGATAAAGGCTGATTTCAGGCGGCTTGGGAAGAAAGCGTTTACCCGGGCAGCACAAGAGTGCGGTGAGGAGCTCGGCTTCAGCATCGAGGAAATGCAGGGCGTCATCTATGAGTTACAAAACTGGAGGTTGTACAAGTCGATGACCACTTATGGAGACCATAGAGTCTGGCAGGACGTGTATCACACTTACTCAAAAGATAGGGAGATTTACATCAAGGTCACTTACCGCACAGACGGAAGACCTCCAGTAGTCTCCTTCAAGGAGAAAAACCCATGAAAAAAACTGAGCTGTGCTACATCTGCGGCGCCCCCGATGCATTGAGTTATTTCGAGGGCCGCAGCGAAACCATCAGCGTCAAAGGCATGGAGCGACGGGTCGACAACCTTTCAGGCTGGGAATGCGAGGTCTGCGGCGACGGTTTCTGGGATCCTGACAACGACAGCGCAGATCGCTACGCAGAGGCAAAAGATGAACTGACCCTCGCCGCCCGGCAAATGATCGGCGCCGAGATGAAACGCACCCGCCGCAAACTGCACCTTACACAAAAGGAAGCGGTGCAATTGCTGTCCGGGGGCGGTCACAACGCGTTCTCCCGGTACGAGCGCGGCGAGCTTCTGGCGCCCAAACCCTTGGTGCTGTTGATGCGCTTACTGGATCGTCACCCACACTTGCTGGCAGACGCAAAAACCCTGGCGGACGGCGCTGATATGCGCGGTGCATTCACCTACACGGTGAACAACGACGCTGAAGCACTCAAAACGTCCTAGCCCAAAAAAATAAACCCGGCGCCAGGCCGGGTTTATGCTTTCAAACATCGATCAATGCAAAATCTGGCTCAAGAACAACTTCGTCCGCTCATTCTGCGGGTTGTCGAAGAAGTCATTCGGCGCCGCCTGTTCCACGATCTCGCCCTTGTCCATGAAGATCACCCGGTTGGCCACGGTCCGTGCAAACCCCATCTCGTGGGTCACGCAGAGCATGGTCATGCCGTCTTCGGCCAGGCCGATCATGGTGTCCAGCACCTCCTTGACCATCTCCGGGTCGAGGGCCGAGGTCGGCTCGTCGAACAGCATGATCTTGGGTTTCATGCACAACGCCCGGGCAATCGCCACGCGCTGTTGCTGACCACCGGACAACTGCCCCGGAAACTTGTGGGCCTGCTCCGGGATGCGCACGCGCTCCAGGTAGTGCATGGCGATTTCCTCGGCCTTGCGCTTGGGCATCTTGCGCACCCACATCGGCGCCAGCGTGCAGTTCTGCAGGATGGTCAGGTGCGGGAACAGGTTGAAGTGCTGGAACACCATGCCCACTTCACGGCGCACGGTTTCGATCTGCTTGAGGTCGTTGGTCAGTTCCACGCCATCGACCACGATGCGGCCCTGCTGGTGTTCTTCCAGGCGATTGAGGCAGCGGATGGTAGTGGACTTGCCCGAGCCCGACGGGCCGCACAGGACGATACGCTCGCCCTGCTTGACGTTGAGGTTGATGTCTTTCAACACGTGGAACTGGCCGTACCACTTGTTCACGCCCTGCATCTGGATAATGCCTTCAGGGCTCACAGGCTGTTTGATTGCTTCGCTCATCAAAAGAACTCCTAACGCTTGTGGCCAGTGTCGAGCTTGCGTTCCAAATGAATGGAGTAGCGCGACATACCAAAACAGAAAATCCAGAACACCAGGGCCGCAAATACATAGCCTTCAGTGGCCATGCCCAGCCATTTGGGATCGGCAGCGGCTTGCTTGACGCTGTTGAGCAGGTCGAACAGGCCGATGATGATCACCAGGCTCGTATCCTTGAACAGCGCGATAAAGGTGTTGACGATGCCCGGTATCACCAGCTTCAAGGCTTGCGGCAGAATCACCAGGCCCATGCTGCGCCAGTAGCCCAGGCCCATCGCTGCGGCCGCTTCGTACTGCCCCTTGGGAATCGCCTGCAAGCCACCGCGCACCACTTCTGCCACGTAGGCCGACTGGAACAGGATCACCCCGATCAACGCGCGCAACAGCTTGTCGAAGCTCATGCCTTCAGGCAGGAACAGCGGCAGCATCACCGAGGCCATGAACAGCACGGTGATCAACGGTACGCCGCGCCAGAACTCGATGAAGGTCACACAGATCACACGAATCGCCGGCATATTCGAGCGCCGCCCCAACGCCAGCATGATGCCCAGCGGCAAGGCGCCGGCGATGCCGACAGTGGCGATCACCAGGGTCAGCATCAGCCCGCCCCATTGGCTGGTCGCCACGTTGGTCAGGCCGAAGACGCCGCCATGCAACAGGAAGAAAGCCACGATCGGGTACACCACCAGAAAGCCCAGGCCGTAGACCGCCTTGCGCTGCAAGCGCGAGATGAACAACGGCGCCGCGCCGACAATGGCCAGCCACACGGTCAGGTCCACGCGCCAGCGCAAGTCGCTGGGATAGTAGCCGTACATGAACTGCCCGAAACGCTGTTGGATAAATACCCAGCAGGCACCCTCCTTGGTGCAGTCGGCGCGGGTAGTCCCCACCCAGTTCGCGTCGAGGATCGCCCACTGCAGAATCGGCGGTACAACCAGGTACACCAGGTAGAACGCGAGCAAGGTCAGCAGGGTGTTGAGCCAGCTGGAGAACAGGTTGGCGCGCACCCATGCCATCGGGCCGAAGACCTTGCCCGGCGGCGGCATATCAGGTTTGAAAGTATGCGTACTCATGGGTGTTTCCTCACCGCTCGATCAGCGCAATGCGCTTGTTGTACCAGTTCATCAGCAGGGAAATGCTGATACTGATCGCCAGGTACACACTCATGGTGATGGCAATGACCTCGATGGCCTGGCCGGTCTGGTTGAGCACCGTGCCGGCAAACAGCGAAACCATTTCCGGATAACCAATACCGGCGGCCAACGACGAGTTTTTCGCCAGGTTAAGGTATTGGCTGGTCAGCGGCGGGATGATCACCCGCAGGGCTTGCGGGATGATCACCTTGCGCAGCGTGGGGCCTGGGCGCATGCCAAGGGAGTGCGCAGCTTCGGTCTGGCCGTGGCTCACAGACTGGATACCCGAGCGCACGATCTCGGCAATAAACGCAGCCGTGTAGACGGTCAGCGCCAGGGTCAGCGCCAGCAGTTCCGGGATCAATACCCAGCCGCCGACAAAGTTGAAGCCCGCAAGCCTGGGCATTTCCCAGTGCAACGGTGCGCCGAAGACCAAGGTACACAACGCCGGAATCACGATGAGCAGCGCCAGGCCCGCCCAGAACTTATGAAACGGTACACCGGTGGCCTCAAAGCGCTTGTTGGCCCAACGCGTCATCAACACGACCGCCACGATAGCGACGACGACACTGGCGACAAACGGCCAGAAACCTTCAGACGCCAGTGCGGCCGGCATATTCAGGCCCCGCGAGCTCATGAAGAAGGTATCGCCAACGTTATGGCTGTTGCGCGGCAACGGCATGGTCAGGAACACCGCGAAATACCAGAACAGGATCTGTAGCAGCGGCGGAATGTTGCGGAACACTTCCACATACACCGTCGCCAGCTTGTTGATCATCCAGTTGGGTGACAGGCGCGCCACGCCGATGATGAAGCCGAGCAGGGTCGCCAGGACGACACCGATCACGGACACCAGCAAGGTATTGAGCAAGCCGATCACAAACACCCGGGCATAGCTGTCCGATTCGGTGTAGTCGATCAGGTGTTGCGCGATGCCGAAGCCGGCACTGCGCTCAAGAAAGTCGAAACCGGAGGTAATACCCCGGTGTTGCATGTTGGTCTGGGTGTTATGAAACAAGTACCAGCCCAGCGAGACCACCGCCACGATGGTGATGATCTGGAATAGCCACGCGCGCACTTTGGGATCGCTGAAGCTGAGCTTCTGCTTGGGTGCGCCGATTTGAGTTTGCATGAAGTGCCCCGCAAAAAATGGAACAGAACATCACCCGGCGGTTGGCCCACCGGGTGATAGAACCATCAGCGATCAGCGCACTGGGGGTGCGTATTGAATGCCGCCGTTATTCCACAGCGCATTCAGGCCACGGTCGATTTCCAGCGGGGTGCTCTTGCCCAGGTTGCGCTCGAACACTTCGCCGTAGTTACCGACCTGCTTGACGATCTGTACGACCCAGTCTTTCTTCACTTTCAGGTCTTTGCCGTATTCGCCATCAGCGCCCAGCAGGCGGGCGACATCCGGGTTCTTGGTGGCCTTGGCTTCAGCCTCGACGTTTTTCGAAGTGATACCGGCTTCTTCAGCGTTGAGCATGGCGTAGCCCACCCAGCGCACGATGGCCAGCCACTCGTCATCGCCATTACGCACGACCGGGCCCAGGGGCTCCTTGGAAATGGTTTCCGGCAGCACCACGTACTCCTTCGGCGCGGCCAGCTTGCTGCGCTGGGCGAACAGTTGGGACTTGTCGGAGGTCAGTACGTCGCAACGCCCGGACTCCAGCGACTTGGCGCTTTCATCGGAGGTATCGAAGGTGATCGGGGTGTACTTGAGGTTGTTGCCACGGAAGTAGTCGGAAACGTTCAGCTCGGTGGTAGTACCGGCCTGGATGCAGATGGTTGCACCGTCCAGTTCCTTGGCACTTTTCACGCCCAGCTTGTTGTTGACCAAAAAGCCAATGCCGTCGTAGTACGTGATAAACCCGGGGAATTTCAGGCCCATGCCCGCATCACGAGAACTGGTCATGGTGGTGTTGCGCGACAGGATGTCGACTTCGCCAGACTGCAGCGCGGTGAAACGCTCCTTGGCGTTCAACTGGCTGAACTTGACCTTGGTCGCATCGCCGAAAACAGCGGCGGCCACGGCGCGGCAGTAGTCAGCGTCGATCCCGAGGATCTTGCCGCTGGCATCCGGCACCGAGAAACCCGGCAGGCCGTCGCTGACACCACATTGCACAAAGCCTTTCTTCTGCACCGCATCCAAAGTGGCGCCGGCCTGGGCCAGGCCACTGATACCCAATACGGTCGCCGCAGTCGCGATGGCCAGGGTGGACTTCAATACCTTCATTCAAACCTCCAGTTGCTCTTGTTGTGTCGAAGCGCCAACCTCTGCGCACCCTTATGAGGCGATATCGACCCGTGTTGGCTTTTTTTAGGGTCAAGCGGCAAGAGGCTGGTGCTGTCATTCCAGCGGTATCCCACAGGCGGCAGTCACTGATAGTGTTACCGTCCTCGGAAAGTTCTGACATCGACCTACGCATAGCAAGCGCCGTACCAGAGTGGCAGCTGAGCCGTTTCAGCCCATGAACCATCGCAAAACAGTCAACCATGCGACATCTTGTTAACTGAATCACCTTTTTCGCACCACCCCAACGCCCCCCATCGGCGCGCACGCACATATATGGAGCAAACATGACCGAACCCTTGATTCTTCAGCCCGCCAAGCCCGCAGACGCCTGCGTAATCTGGTTGCATGGCCTGGGTGCCGATCGCTACGACTTCTTGCCGGTGGCCGAGGCGCTGCAAGAAACCTTGCTGTCCACCCGCTTTGTTTTGCCCCAGGCACCGAGCCGTGCGGTGACCATTAATGGTGGCTACGAGATGCCCAGCTGGTACGACATATTGGCCATGAGCCCAGCACGGGCCATCAGCCGAGAACAGTTGGATGAGTCGGCCGAAATGGTCATTGATTTGATCGGGCAGCAAAAAGCCAGCGGAATAGACGCATCGCGAATTTTCCTCGCCGGCTTTTCCCAGGGTGGCGCCGTGGTCCTACACGCCGCGTTTGTGAAATGGCAGGGTGCCCTCGGTGGCGTGCTTGCCCTCTCCACTTATGCGCCAACCTTCAGCGACGAGCTCGAACTGTCGGCGAGCCAGCAGCGAATTCCGGCGCTGTGCCTGCATGGCCAGTACGATGAAGTGGTGCAGAACGCCATGGGCCGCAGTGCCTACGAGCATTTGAAACTGCGTGGTGTCACCGTGACATGGCAGGAATACCCAATGGGTCACGAAGTGTTACCCGAGGAAATCCGCGATATCGGCACTTGGCTGGCCGGCCGCCTGGGTTGAAAACCAGGCATTGTGTAGCCGCATGACCAACACACTACGCCGCGCCCGATTCTTGCATTACACTGGCCGGCGTACATTCCTTAACCAATTGATGAGATGACCGTGCTCAAAGCACTCAAGAAGATGTTCGGTAAAAGCGAGGCTGAACCACTCGCCCCTGTTCCCAGCGCCCCTGTCCAAGCTCCCGGCAGCCGCAATGACGGTAAACAGCCTGGCCGAACCGCGCCCGTTGCCTCACCAAAACAGCCGCCAGCCGCTACCGCCGTGCAGCCCGCTGAACCCGCACACGTGGAAAAACCGCGCCGCGAACGTGCGCCAAAACCCGTGGTCAAGCCGTGGAAACTGGAAGACTTCGTGGTCGAGCCGCAAGAGGGCAAGACCCGCTTTCATGACTTCAAGCTGGCCCCGGAACTGATGCACGCCATCCAGGACCTGGGTTTCCCGTATTGCACACCGATCCAGGCACAAGTGCTGGGCTTTACCCTGGCCGGCAAAGACGCCATTGGCCGCGCCCAGACCGGTACCGGCAAGACCGCTGCCTTCCTGGTTTCCATCATTACCCAACTGCTGCAGACCCCGCCGCCCAAAGAACGCTACATGGGCGAGCCACGGGCGCTGATCATCGCACCGACCCGGGAGCTGGTGGTACAAATCGCCAAGGACGCCGCCGACCTGACCAAATACACCGGCCTCAACGTCATGACGTTTGTGGGCGGCATGGACTTCGACAAGCAGCTCAAGCACCTGGAAGCGCGGCACTGCGACATCCTCGTGGCTACGCCGGGCCGTTTGCTGGACTTCAACCAGCGCGGCGACGTGCATCTGGACATGGTTGAAGTGATGGTGCTGGATGAAGCCGACCGGATGCTCGACATGGGTTTCATCCCACAAGTGCGCCAGATCATTCGCCAGACCCCGCCGAAAAACGAGCGTCAGACTTTGCTGTTCTCCGCGACCTTCACCGAAGACGTGATGAACCTCGCCAAGCAGTGGACCACTGACCCGTCCATCGTCGAAATCGAAGCAGAAAACGTCGCCAGCGAAAACGTCGAACAGCATATCTATGCCGTGGCCGGTGCCGACAAATACAAACTGCTTTACAACCTGGTCAACGACAACGGCTGGGAACGGGTCATGGTGTTTGCCAACCGCAAGGACGAAGTGCGCCGCATCGAAGAACGCCTGGTGCGCGATGGCGTCAACGCCGCGCAACTGTCGGGCGATGTGCCGCAGCACAAGCGCATCAAGACCCTGGAAGGCTTTCGCGAGGGCAAGATCCGCGTGCTGGTGGCCACTGACGTGGCGGGTCGCGGGATTCATATCGACGGCATCAGCCACGTGATCAACTTCACCCTGCCGGAAGTGCCGGACGACTACGTACACCGCATCGGCCGTACCGGGCGTGCAGGTGCTGCCGGGGTGTCGATCAGCTTTGCCGGTGAAGATGATTCGTACCAGTTGCCGTCGATCGAGGCGCTGCTGGGGCGCAAGATCAGCTGTGAGACACCGCCGACGCACTTGTTGCGCGCCGTAGAACGCAAGCGCCCTTAAGCTGGAATGCGGTAAAAAATGTGGGAGCGGGCTTGCTCGCGATAGCGATAGATCAGTCAATAGATTCGGCGACTGATACACCGCTATCGCGAGCAAGCCCGCTCCCACATTAGTCTTGCGCTATCTTCAAGTACCTATTCCAGGAGGAACCCATGACCCAAGCCGACTACATCATCATCGGCGGCGGCATTGCCGGTGCCTCCGCCGGTTACTGGCTGTCCCGACACGCCCGCGTCATCGTGCTGGAGCGTGAGTCCATGCCGGGCTATCACTCCACCGGACGCTCGGCCGCCCTGTACATCGCCGCCTACGGCACCCCGCAAGTGCGCGCCCTGACCCTGGGCAGCCGCGAATTCTTCGATCATCCGCCCACAGGTTTTACCGAGCATCCATTGCTCACGCCCCGTGGCGAAGTCCTCGTGGATTTTATCGGCGACCCCGACGAGCTGCAGCGCCAGTACCTGAGCGCCAAGGCCCTGGTCCCGCCAACCCGCCTGCTTAGTCTCGAAGAAACCCTGGCGATGCTGCCCATCCTGCGCCGGGAGAAAGTCTACGGCGCGATCTATGACCCGACGGTTTGTGATATCGACACCGACGCGCTCTATCAGGGCTATTTGCGTGGTATTCGGCGCAACGGTGGCGTGATCCACACTAGCAGCGAAGTGCAAAAGCTCAACCGTGACGATCAAGGCCTGTGGCAAGTGCGCACCTCGCAGCAACGCTTTTGTGCGCCGGTCATTATCAATGCGGCCGGTGCCTGGGCCGATCATATTGGCGAACTGGCCGGTGCGCAGAAAATCGGCCTGCAACCCAAGCGTCGCAGCGCCTTTGTGTTCGCCCCGCCTGCCGGGCTGGATATTCATGACTGGCCAGAGCTGGCCGCCCTCGACGGCTCGTTCTACATGAAGCCTGACGCAGGCATGTTCCTCGGCTCACCGGCCAATGCCGACCCAGTGGAACCTCACGACGTACAGCCCGAAGAGCTGGATATCGCCACGGGCATCTATCACATTGAAGAGGCCACGACCCTGACCATCCGCCGTCCGGCCCGGACCTGGGCCGGGTTGCGCAGTTTTGTCAGCGATGGTGATCTGGTCTGCGGTTTTGATCCGCAGGTGGAGGGGTTGTTCTGGGTGGCGGCTCAGGGTGGCTATGGGATTCAGACCTCACCGGCGATGGGCCAGGCCAGTGCGGCGCTGGTACGTGGGTTGGGGTTGCCCGAGTGCTTGCAACAAGCAGGTTTGAGCGAGGCGATGCTGTCACCCAGGCGTTTTAGTTGAGCGGGAGCATGACGCAAACCCATTGGCGCCATGCTCCCGCTCCTGCCTCATCGGTTACCCTTAAAACAATTCCCCCAGGATCGGTTGGCGAATACGTGTCGCCTCGTCTCTGAATGCCTGGTAATAGCTGGCACTGCTGCTCGGCATATCGGTCAAACGGCTGCCCGTCGCTTGTGGCTGGGGCTGAGTCGAGAAACTTGATGGATCCGCCTCAGGAGCCGGAGTTGCGGGTGCCGTTTTACTTCTGGCTTCTATTGCCCGGCCAAAGTTGGTGGTTCGCAATGCAAAACGGGTGACACCGTAAATCTTGCTGAACGTGGTGATTCCCTGTTTATCGGTGAACTTATAGCTCAAACCCACCATGCGCTTACCTGCTGCCAGAATGCCACTCCCTACCGGGGTATCAAAAAAACCGGGGTACTTGATAAAATCCTTGGCCGCCCCGGCTTTGGCTGCTGCGTTAAAGGCCAGGCTTGCCGACGTGTAAGCCCCTGCCAGACTGACAGACCATGAAGCAATAGAAAATCCGAATGAAGCCCATCCCAGGTTATTGATGTGGCGCGAGCGGTCCCAGCCCATCTTCCTGTCGACCTCAGCGATGCTCAGCGCCGCAGTACCCAGTGTCCCCCCAACAACACCCAACCCCGAAGCGGTAGCCAGCGCGAGCTTGGAGGCAAGAACTATCATTGCCGTAGTAAGCGCTGCTTTCGCAGTAGCAGCGGCAGCAGCCGTAGCTACCGCGGCCGCAGTTGCCGCCGCCGTATACGCCGCCGCTGCGGCTATAACCCCCGGAACGGCGAACCCTAGAGTCACTATCGACAGCGCCAATGCCGCCCCGGTCAACGCCCACTTCAACCAATTCGGCCACAACCCACTGGGGTCGATCAGGTTGATCGGGTTGCCCGCACAGTAGGCATAACCGTTGATTCCCCCCTCATCAAATGGGCTTAGTGGGTCAGCTTGCAGAAACATCATCAAGTCAGGATCGTAGGCACGCTGGCCATTGCCCAGGAAGTAGAGATTGCTCGCAACATCCAGTCGCTGACCATTGAACGCCGGTAGTTGCAGGTCAGCCATGGTACGGACCTTACCGTCATCCAGAGGTATCTGCGCGTCGCCATAAGGCGTGTAATGGCGCCGTACATGAGCCCGCCCCGGGGCCGATACGCCGCGCACACTGCCTGCGGCATCATTGACATGCAGTTGCGGCCCATCCACGCCACCACTGCGCGCCATCACCTGATCCCTACCGTCGAAGTAGCGGATCTTTTTGCTCCCCTCAACCAGAACATCCAGGCGATCACCAGAGTACGCCAGCATCACAGGCGCCTCGTTGCCTCTGGAGGCGCTTACCTGGCGAGACTCGGCATCGTACTGGTAGCTGTACTTGAGGGGGCCGGCCTGTACTGCGGTCAGTTGATCAAAACCATTGTACGTATAGACCTGGCCTGAAGGCGCCGTCTTCACGTTGCCCGCCGCATCATAGGCCAGGGTGAAATCCTGCACCGGCCGGGTATGAGTCACCCGGGTCAGTTGGGTTGGGTCGGTGCCCGTGAAATAGCGCACGCAGGTGTCTTGCGTGCCATCGGCAAAGGTGGTCACCACCCGGGTGATGTTGTTGAGGCTGTCAAAGCTGAAATCCTGCCCGACGATGCCACGCCCCTGGTGATCCTTAGGATGTTCAAGACCTTCGCAACGGTACGTCTTCAACCGCAAGTAGGCGTCATAGGTGAATGTCTCACCGATCACTACACGTGAACTCGCATCCCGAAGAACGCGTGTCGCCAGCATGCTGTTGCCGTGATAGGTACTGGTCATCGTCTGCAACAACGCACCATTCTGCTCAAAGCGGCGCTCGGCTTCACGCCCCAGTGTGTCATAAGACACCCTGGTGACGACCTTCAGACTGTCGTAGGTGGTGGTCAGGGTCTGCGGCCGGCTAAACGTGTCGTAACTCTGTTCAATGGCCATGGCGCCGGCGGTCATTTTTGAAAAGCGCCCACGGGTGTCGTATACAAACTGGCTTTGCTGGCCATCGGCAGCGGCTTGATTTTGCAGGCGCCCACCGGAAGAGTAACCATACGTTGCAGTCAACGCCGTGCCATTGGCGGTTTGAACGTCTTTCTCCAGATACCCGCTCGCATTGTGAAACACCTCATGGACCAGGCTATTGGTCTCCGAGCGAGCCAGTGCAGCAGTAACCGGGTCATGTCGGTAGTGACTGATCGGTAGCCCTGTCATTTCGATCTTAGTCGGTACATCCAGCTCTTTGTCATAAGTCAGGGTCTGACGGCCACCACCAGGGGAGTTCATGGCGATAGGTTCCATCCAACCCGCTTCGTACTCCCAGGTCGTGGCTTGCCCTGTCCCGCGTACCTGGCTGGTCATTCGGCCCAGGCTATCGTAAGTACGGGCGCCCAACCGCTTGCCATCGATAGTGAGTGCACTGACCATTTCTCCACTGGTGCCTGGGACGTAGTCTGTTTTACGTGACCGTTGTGGGGTCCCATCTACCGGTTTTTGCGTGGCCGTCAGTTGGCGGTCGTACGGGTCATAAGTAAATTCGGTGAGGTTTTTGCTGACATCCCGTACTGACAGGCAACGCCCCAAGCCATCGTAGGTACGCGACTCCACTTCAACGCTGTTATTGGCCGTGTCGAGACGCTCCACCTTTACCGGCTGATTATGCCCATTGAAAGACGTCCGCAGACGCTCGCCGCCTTCAATGCCCTCCAGCTTGATATTGAGCTGCGGATCGTATTCATCAATCACCACAGAGCCATCGGCACGGGTCACACGACTGGCATTGCCCCAACGACTGTAGGAGTAGGTGCTTTTGAGCAAGCGTTGCCCGTCGGTCAGGTAATCGAAATTAACCACTTCCTTGATTTGCCCAAGCGCGTCATACAGCCAGGTCCCTGCAGCACGCTCCTGGTCCCCGGTCAACAGTTGAGCTTCGGCGACCTGACGCCCCAGGCCATCGTAGTAAGTGATTGAGCGGTTGCCTTGGGCATCGGTAGTGATCAGGTGAGCACGTTTGGTCGGCGTCGCAAAATGGTAGGCATAACGCCGCGCCGCTTGCTGCGGCTTGCCGGGGGATGCCGTTTCCGACGTCAACCGGCCACTGACATCGAACGCCAGGGCCAAGGTGCTGCCACCGTCTCGCGTCATCGACAATATACGACGGTTGACCAGTGAGAGCGTGCGCGCCGACTCCAGCCATTGCCCTTCACGCCCCTTGAGGCGGCGGGTTTCGGAAAGTGTATCGCCGGTAATGGTGTAACTGAAATCGCTGACCAACGACTGCCCGCCAATGGTGCTGGTGGTGCTCTTCAGCCGGCCGGCCAGCGCGACAGGTGTGTCGTAGTAAGTTTGTTGCATGCTGAACACACCGGCCTGGTTGCTCGACTGCTGCACGACAAAATAACTGTCGCCGGTTAGTGGCATGCGAGTGTGGGTGTACTCGGTGAGCCGGGCAGCAGGCGTACCACCAACCGGGATGAGGCGCTCTTGCTTCACGTAACGCTGGAACAGGTTATGAGGATCGGCCGGGCATTTGCCGCTCTCGCCAGTGATCGGGTAATAGCTATATTCGGTGCGAACTCCGGAAGCGTCGGTGCGGCTTAGTTCGTTGCCGTAGTCGTCGGTCTCGATACTCTCAATCACCGTCCTTGTTGGGTTAGCGGCCAGTACATATTGTTTGGTGATGGTTTTCGGAAGGTGGAGATTGGCCGGCTGCGCCGGAAAGAGCCCAGGTTTAGTGTTATAGGCAATGCTCGTCGTGGTCAACGTCCCCTCGCGCAGGACTCGCTCTTCGATCAGTAAGTGAAACTTGTTGTAGGTGGTACGGGTAGTACTTAGCACCGCATCATTGTTTTCCGAGTCTAGGTATTTTTCTTCTGTCCAATAGTCATAGGCACTGCCAACCAGATACAAATTGTCTTCGCCTTCACGAAAACCGCCGGCATAAGGGAACCCTGTAAAGTTAAGACCTGGGCTGTACCCATAAGTCCGGGTGATACGAGGCTGATTACTACCCGGAGTCAGCGTCCAACTGGACACTCGGGGGATGAACTGGTTATTTGCATATTGATGACCATTTTCTGTGTAGTTGATTTTCTCCTCCCCTCCCATAGGCAGCTGCATCCGATCGATCGCAACCAGGCCGTTACGAAACGGATCCCTGTACACAATATTATAGGCAGCTGTCCCGGGCGCGCCATTACGGTCATACGGAGCGGTGACCGCAGTGAGGCGGCCGTTAGACTGCGTAAACAACATACGCGCATAACGGCCGCCATCAACCCGGGCATCAGCCATTTGTAAGCGCCCACTCCCGTAAGTCAGTACCAGTAATTCTTCCTGCTTGTGATTGAGGATACGTTCCAGAGCCCCACTCTCGGAATAACGAAAGCTTAAGGTCTCACCGTTTTCGAATTTTATAGAAGTGATCCGATAAGGGAGGGTACTGTTGGTGCGCTGCAAAACTTCGATCGTGCCATCTTTATAAATCACATAGAGCGTACTTTCATCCGGGCGCTTCACCACCAGATCTTGGAGCTTTCGATCCTTGATAATCATCGTCCCTTTGACCGAGGGCATGCCTTGCGTCTGAAATTGCTCACCACTGAGTAAAGTAAGTTTTGAGGTAGCAAGATCAAACTCTGTGTTGCTCAATCGCCAGCCTTTTCCATAAAGCGAGCTCTCGGGACCGAGCATTGAGAATGACAAAGCAATACTGCGATTGACCTCAAGAGCTCCTTGAGGGGACAACTGCGCCAAGTTGATTTGACAACCGTATTGACCAGTACGCGGATCGACCGACCCACTTAAGTATGAACTGAAATTAAAAGCATTGGAGTAAACATTCATGACATGCTCCCTACACTAATAAAACCCAAGTCAATTCTCATAATCCGCCAGCAAAATTGTATTCCAGTCTTCACGTATCACAAATGAGTGCTCACAACCATAGTTATCTATTAAGCGCCAAGGTGTTCCGGCATTTCCCTGACTGATGGGTCTTTCTGTAGAAAACCATACCGCACGCATGATTGTATTCACACGATTAAACTCAATATAGGGATTATCCCAATGACCGGGGGCGTCCCGATGAATATCATTATAACGAAGCCTCAATCCGGGTATATTCTTAGAGACAACCACCCCCACCTTTCTATAAACCTTACCCGACCTTTGGCAAAAGGATGTATGAAAATAATCCCCCTCATGACTAACTTGCAGAGGCGCATCCAGTCCTGACTGGGAGACAAACCTCAAACCCGAAGGAGGCAACCAATAATAAACATCAATATCAATCTTCCAAACCCCATCCCAAAATGGGTCATCCCTGGTCTGCCGAAGATCAGCAACTTTCACTCGATAAGGCCGCTGAGGGGAGATATGCAACCAACTATTGAAATCCGAACTTCCATCCTTGAAGTTAGTTGTATAGACCTTGCCGCCTACAACTATCTTAGCCATAAACCGTCGAGACTCAACAGAAGAGCCTGCCAACAGCCGCATATAACGATCAATGACCTCTATTGAAGCTGGTGAGTCTGCATGCCTTTGCGGGCCTTGCTCTCCTGCAGGTTCTGCACTACGTTCCCAAAGACCGATTTCATATATATTTTTATTCGTATCACACGCCCACCCTAGCGGAAGCGGCTGGTTCACATCCGCCGAATAAGCCGTCACCGTCACACTGGCTTTTTCTTCGGGGGTTAAGGGTACAGCCTCCCATCCACCATCTACCGTCTCACGCTCCACAACGACCTCAATGCTTACTTTACACTGATGTCGGCTATTGGCATAAAGAGCGTTAGTTGAATCTTGCCCATTGGGAAGTGTGATGCGGAAAAAATGAACCTTCCTTTTCAGTGGTACGGGCACTATCGACAACCGATTGCCACTCTCATACGGCACTATCTTGAATATATGGAGTGTTCCGAAATTGTCCCGAAGCCGCCAGTTACTTTTTGAATCAAGATGCGGAAGCTCAGGTATCGTCGTTGTAAGCTTAGCTGCACACATGATGCTAGCATTTATTCGCCGAATGACCGGATTTGAGCCCGGTTCTATATCAGGAAGCTGCTGGTGGACCGTATCTAAATACCAATATAGTGCGGCTGGATTTTTGAAAACCCCTCCTTTAAATATCCCCGAAAAACCATAAGAAGTTTGAAACATCAACCCCTCATTCGGCACAAACAACGGCTCAATCAATCCATAATTATCAACAAAACGCAAACCATTTACACCACTCCAGTAGTACACATCCACATCGAGTTTATTAACCACATTAAAAGCATTATAGTCGACCGTTTCTGTAAGCTCGGTAGATAGCAACTCAGGCGGCAGGACAGGCGCAACAAAGACCGATGATTGAAAATCCGTCGGCCATTCGGAATAGCTATTGGTGACGTTTTCCCCATCCAAGATAATTGTCGCCATGAACTGCATAGGTTCGAGAGATGCATTCTCTTCAACACGTATGTATCGCTTGACAATTTCTATGCGCGGATCGGCAACAACACTTCTTGGTACTCGCTCACTTAAATCTTCCCCTGTACGATTCCAAAGCCCTGGATCGTATTTATTTTTCTCCGTATCACATATCCATCCGACCGCTTTACTCTCATCAGATGCCGTTGGTACCGGTACAATTTCTACACTCGCACGCTCACTATCAGTCAACGGAACGTTACCCCAAGTGTTAAACCGGCCGACGACCTCCTTTATAACCTCAACAACGATTTCAAGCTGATGATGCCCATTGGCATAAAGCGCATCCGTATAATCAGTACCGTCAGCAAACCTGACATTAAAATGTGCAAGTTTCATATTAGCCGATTGCCTGATCATCTCGCTCTCCCATGAATTTCTATCCGAAGAAATAATAGAAACCAGCCAAAAAGCACGCACTTTTATGCCAGATCCTTGGAAAAAGTAGATCCTAAAAATTCAAAGAAGATAACTGTCAGAATTGACAGTCAAGTAGCTCAATTCGAAATAACTTCAACAATCGTCATAACCGTAAACCACAGACGTGGCAGCTTGTTTATACAGGCACCATCGACTAATCAACAATCAGGCTTTCCAACGCCCCGCCGCCACATGATCACTGTCCCGCCCCTCAACCCACCGCGCCCCTTCACTGGTATTTTCCTTCTTCCAGAACGGCGCCCGAGTCTTCAGGTAGTCCATCACAAACGCACAAGCATCAAACGCGGCCTGGCGATGGGCACTGGCGGCTGCGACGAACACAATTGGCTCGCCGGGCTCCAGGGCGCCGATGCGGTGCAGCACTTCCAGCTTGAGCAGCGGCCAGCGCTGCTCGGCTTCGATGGCGATCTTGGCCAGGGCTTTTTCGGTCATGCCGGGGTAGTGTTCGAGGAACATGCCCGCCACGTCGAGACCGTCGTTGAAGTCGCGTACATAACCGACAAAGCTGACGACCGCGCCCACGCCGACATTGGCCGCGTGCATCGCGTTGACTTCAGCACCGGGGTCAAAAGCCTCGATCTGTACACGAATGGCCATGTTCAGCCTCCGGTCACGGGTGGGAAAAACGCGACTTCATCGCCCGCCTGCAGTGGCTCGTCGAGGGTGCAGAGTTCCTGGTTGCGCGCACACATCAAGCTGGCCTCGTTGAGCACCTCAAAACCTGGATCACCTGCCAACGCCTGGCGTACGGCATCGACCGTGGCAAAGTTGCCTTCCATTTCCAGCGAGTCCAGGCCTACCGCTTCGCTGTAGCGGGCAAAAAACAGTACGTTGATACTCATGCTTGATCCGCCTTGAAATGCCCACTCTTGCCGCCGAGTTTTTCCAGCAAGCGAATGTTTTCGATGGTCATGCCCCGGTCGACCGCCTTGCACATATCGTAGATGGTCAATGCGGCGACGCTGGCGGCGGTCAACGCTTCCATCTCCACGCCGGTCTGGCCGGAGAGCTTGCAGCGGGCGACGATGTGCACGGTATTTTCCCCTTCGGCGGCGAGTTCAACCTTGACCCCGGTCAGCATCAGCGGATGGCACAGGGGGATCAGATCACTGGTTTTTTTCGCGGCCTGGATCCCGGCGATGCGGGCCACGGCAAATACGTCGCCCTTGGGGTGGGCGCCGTCGACGATCATTTGCAGGGTCTGGGGCAGCATGCGCACCCGCGCTTCGGCCACGGCTTCACGGAACGTCACGGTTTTGTCGGTGACGTCGACCATATGGGCACGGCCCTGGGAATCGAGATGAGTCAGCACGGGGATACTCCTGATCAGAAGCCCCGATTGTAAACCCAACGCAGATCAAAATGTGGGAGCGGGCTTGCCCGCTCCCACACTGACGGCTACAGGTGGGATTCGGCGTATTCGGCCAGAATCGAGCGAGGGACGCCCTGCAAGGCGATGTGCACGCCGTTCGGGAAGTCCTTGAAGCGTTCTGTCAGGTAGGTCAGCCCGGAGCTGGTCGCGGACAGGTAAGGGGTGTCGATCTGTGCCAGGTTGCCCAGGCACACCACTTTGGAACCGGCGCCGGCACGGGTGATGATGGTTTTCATCTGGTGCGGTGTAAGGTTCTGGCACTCATCGATCAAAATCAGGCTCTGCTGGAAGCTGCGACCCCGGATGTAGTTGAGGGATTTGAACTGCAACGGCACTTTGCTGAGGATGTAGTCGACGCTGCCATGGGTGTTTTCATCATCCATGTGCAAGGCTTCGAGGTTATCGGTGATCGCCCCCAGCCACGGCTCCATTTTTTCTGCCTCGGTGCCGGGCAAAAAGCCGATTTCCTGGTCGAGGCCCTGCACGCTGCGGGTAGCGATGATGCGGCGATAGCGCTTGGTGACCATGGTCTGTTCGATGGCGGCGGCCAGGGCGAGGATGGTTTTCCCGGAACCGGCAGCACCGGTCAGGTTGACCAGGTGGATGTCCGGATCGAGCAGCGCGTACAGCGCCAGGCTCTGGTACACGTCACGCGGTTTCAGGCCCCAGGCCTCCTGGTGCAACAGGGGTTCCTGATGCAGGTCGAGGATCAGCAGCTTGTCGACCTGGATCTCTTTGATCCAGCCCACAAAACCCTGTTCGTCGATGATGAATTCGTTGATATGCACCGCCGGCAGGTTGTCGATCAGCTGTACCTGGTGCCAGGTGCGGCCATGGTCCTGGCGGGTCTCGACCTTGCTGACGCGGTCCCAGAACGAGCCGGTCATGGTGTGATAACCACGGGACAGCATCGACACGTCATCGACCAGTTGGTCGGTACTGTAGTCCTCGGCCGCGATCCCACACGCTCGTGCCTTGAGGCGCATATTGATGTCTTTGGTCACCAGCACCAGGCGCAGGTCCTTGTCGCGCGCGTGCAGGTCGATCAATTGGTTGATGATCTTGTTGTCGTTGAGGTTTTCCGGCAGCAGGCTGTTGGGCTCGCTGCGCTTGCTCATCAGGATCGACAGCAAGCCCTTGGGGTCGCCCTTGCCACGCTGGATCGGTACGCCGACTTCAACATCCTCAGGCGAAGCTTCACCCAGGGTCTTGTCGATCAGGCGGATGGCCTGGCGGCATTCGGCGGCCACGCTATGGTGCCCGCTTTTGAGCTTGTCGAGCTCCTCAAGCACGATCATGGGGATGGCGACGTGATGTTCTTCGAAATTAAGCAGCGCGTTTGGATCGTGGATCAATACGTTGGTATCAAGCACATAAAGGATTGGCTGGTCGGAAGAAGGGGTACGTCCATGATCATCCATACTCGGTCACCTTTGTGGGAGCCAGTCGACGCAATACCACAACAGTGCTGCGCCTCGATTCGACCGCCGGATACACCGCAAAGGGAGTCTGGGAAGACGCCACCTGTGGTGCAGGTTTCGGCGATCTGACTTCGTAATACCGCAAAACCCATGACAGAAAAAAGCACTTTGACGCTTTTTTGAAGTTTATTTTTCAGGATGACGAATAGCACTAGCCGAGTGCCCGATGCACCGTTAAAGTCGGAAGTCCGCCTGCATCGAAATGTCGCGGCAAATCGCCCCAGAAACCCCTCATCCCCAACAGGGCCGGGCATTTGCGTTTTTCAGCGAAACGCCTCCCGACACGCCTGCCAACCCAACCCACTTTGCGCCGTGGCCTGTAACAACAGAGGCAATGCGACCCGTGCCTTGTCCTGGGTGTCATGGAACACAATCACACCTTTGCGCCACAACAACATCAGCGTCAAAACGCGATGAGCCGACTCCTCGGCCTTGAGCGACCCAGGCTCATCCTGGGAGTCGATATCCCACAGCGCCACTTGCAGGCCCTGGGCCTGGAAGAAGCCCTGGCTGTCGGCCCGGCGCTGGCCATAGGGCGGGCGGAACAGCGGCACGTAGTTTTCCGGCAGCAGGTTCTGGGTCAGCGCGGCGCTGCGGGTGATGGAGTCCTGCCAATCGACCCAATGGCTGTGGGAACGATATTGCCAGCCCTGGATACCCACGCACTGGCCTTGATACAACGCCTGCACATCGGCGGCCGAAGTTTTCTCCAGACGTGTTTGCAGGCTGTTGCCCAGGGCAAAGAAGGTGGCCGTCATTTTCTGCTTGCGCAGGTAATCGGCCAGCCAGTCGGTATTACCGTTGACCGGCGCCGGGCCGCCGTCAAAGGTCAGCAGGAACAGCCGGTCGTTAAGCTCATCGCCATTGCGCTCGAAATCACCAAAACGCGCGACTTCGCTGCTGATCTGCGGGAACAACGCGGCCTTGCGCAGCAACTCGTCCAGGTAGCGCTGGTGAAACATGCGACTGGGGCCGGCCCAGCCTATATAGAAGGATTGGTCGCTGACTTCAAACTTGCCGGCCTGCTCGCGCAGGTCGTCCATGTTTTCCACCAGGTAGCAGAACGAGGCGTCCTGCTCGCAGCTTTGCTGGGCGAACGTGTAGTTCTCCAGCAGCCGTTGCCACAGGTGGCGACGCAGGTCATCGACAGCCCCCCGGTTGATGATCTTCAGGCCCAGGCGCTGCTTGAGCGCAGGTTCGTCCAGGGCCTCACTGACCAGCAGAGTGTTGGCGAACATCAGGATTTCGGCGCGTGACGCCACATCGAACAGCGCCGGGCTGCTGAGTTTTTCCGGCCAGGTGCCGCGGTCGAGGCTGGCGACATCCACACTGGCCGCCTGGGCGCCCAGGCACACCAGCCAGGCGCATAAGAAAAGCGCAATTCGCACAACGGGTCCCTCTGTAGGAGCGAGCTTGCTCGCGAAGAACGTCAACGATAACACTGGCATCCTGCATGCACGCTGTGCCCTGGCGTTTTTCGCGAGCAAGCTCGCTCCTACAGAAATTGCGTGGCTATTGGCTTGATAGGTGGAGTCAAACCGCCCTACCCCCTAGAATCCCCCGACGATTACAGGAGACGACTTCATGCTGATGGTGATTTCCCCCGCCAAAACCCTCGATTTCGAGACCAGGCCTGCGACCCCGCGCTTTACCCAGCCGCAATACCTTGACCACTCCCAGGAGTTGATCGAGCAGTTGCGCGAGCTGAGCCCGGCGCAAATCAGCGAGTTGATGCACGTATCCGACAAGATCGGCGGTCTCAACGCCGCACGTTTCGGCAGTTGGACGCCGGCCTTTACCCCGGCCAACGCCAAGCAGGCGCTACTGGCGTTCAAGGGAGATGTGTACACCGGCCTGAATGCCCAGACCTTCAAGGAAGCCGACTTCACCTACGCCCAGGAACACCTGCGCATGCTCTCCGGCCTGTATGGCCTGCTGCGCCCGCTGGACCTGATGATGCCGTACCGCCTGGAGATGGGCACCAAGTTGGCCAACGCCCGTGGCAAGGACCTGTACGCGTTCTGGGGCACACAGATCAGCGAGTGGCTTAATGAAGCACTGGCCGAGCAAGGCGATGACGTGTTGCTGAACCTGGCGTCCAACGAGTACTTCTCTGCGGTCAAGCGCCCGGCCCTGAACGCGCGGATCATCAATACCGAGTTCAAGGACCTGAAAAACGGCCAGTACAAGATCATCAGCTTCTACGCCAAGAAAGCCCGCGGCATGATGAGCCGCTTCGTGATCGAAGAGCGCATCAACGACCCAGCCCAGCTCAAGCAGTTCGATGTGCAGGGTTATCGCTTCAATGCCGAGCAGTCCAAGCCGGATAACCTGGTGTTTTTGCGCGATCACGCACCGGAATAAAGCGCTGCCCGATCTAAAGAACAATGCGGATAAAAATGTGGGAGCGGGCTTGCTCGCGAAAGTGGTGGATCAGTCACCGGATAGATTGACTGAAGCACCGCTTTCGCGAGCAAGCCCGCTCCCACATTTGTCCTACATTCCTTCAGCAGAATCGTCATTATTTTGGCGTCAAAAATATTTCTTCAGATTCTCTAACGTTTCTTTCACTCGACATTCGTCAGTTTTTTTCGTAGTGGCACCACTTTTTTTAAACAGTAGTGGCATAAAACTATATCCCCGCGCCAACTCCCTATAACCACTAGCCAAATCCGCAAGTGCTATCAATATAGTACCAGTGCCATCTTTGCCAATATTTCAAGAAATTTCGAAAAACAGGATGAGCGGCCAGGAACTATGCCCCCAAGTGCCGCTCATACCACCGGTAACGATTATCTCTGCTCTTGTGCGATATGACTTACACAACGACCACCGAAAGTAGCAAAGTTGTCACATACACGTTTACTTTCGGTTCTAACAACCAACTATTTAGTTGAGGGCAGGCGATCAGGTTGCATGACCATCACCTATAAGGCCAAGGCTGAGCCTACCCAAATGGGTCAGTGAGACAACCCAAGGCACTGATAGAAAAGGGCTTAATCCCCATATCACGGCTTTGCGGCACTGGCGCCAGACCTTTCTCGCTGAAGGCTGGCTGCATTTCAGGGCAAGCCCCAACAACAAGGCCAAGTTGCGCACAACTTGAGTGCATTAGTTAGTCACTCGACTTTTAACATGCCTGTACACGGGAATGCTGTGTCTATTCACGGCATAACCTTATGCATGAGTGACGCTTTAAAACATTAACTCCAGCCATCTAATGGCTCGTTAAACACAGAGGTATATGCGATGCGCATCAGTATATTTGGTTTGGGTTACGTGGGCGCAGTCTGTGCCGGCTGCCTGTCTGCACGGGGCCATGAAGTGGTCGGCGTAGACATCTCCAAGGATAAGATTGACCTGATCAACGCGGGCAAGTCGCCCATCGTTGAACCAGGCCTGGGCGAACTGTTGAGCCAGGGCATTGCCAGCGGTCGCTTGCGCGGTACCACCGACTTCGCCGAAGCCATCCGCGATACCGATCTGTCGATGATTTGCGTCGGTACACCGAGCAAGAAAAACGGCGACCTGGAACTCAACTACATCGAAGCGGTGTGCCGCGAGATCGGTTTTGTCCTGCGTGACAAGACCACCCGTCACACCATCGTGGTGCGCAGCACCGTGTTACCCGGCACCGTGGCCAACGTGGTGATCCCGATCCTCGAAGACTGCTCCGGCAAAAAAGCCGGTGTCGACTTCGGTGTAGCGGTCAACCCGGAATTCCTGCGTGAATCCACCGCCATTGCCGACTACGACCTGCCGCCGATGACCGTCATCGGTGAGTTCGACAAAGCCTCCGGCGATGTCCTGCAATCGCTGTACGAAGAACTCGATGCACCGATCATCCGCAAGGACATCGCCGTCGCCGAGATGATCAAGTACACCTGCAACGTCTGGCACGCGACCAAAGTGACCTTCGCCAACGAGATCGGCAACATCGCCAAGGCCGTGGGCGTCGATGGTCGCGAAGTGATGGAAGTGGTCTGCCAGGACAAGACCCTGAACCTGTCCCAGTACTACATGCGCCCGGGTTTTGCCTTCGGCGGCTCGTGCCTGCCAAAAGACGTGCGTGCCCTGACCTACCGCGCCGGCGCCCTGGACGTGGAAGCGCCGCTGCTCAACTCGCTGATGCGCAGCAACGAGTCCCAGGTGCAGAACGCCTTCGACATCGTCTCCGGCCACGACAAGCGCAAGGTCGCCCTGCTGGGCCTGAGCTTCAAGGCCGGCACTGATGACCTGCGCGAAAGCCCGCTGGTAGAGCTGGCGGAAATGCTCATCGGCAAGGGCTTCGACCTGAGCATCTACGACAGCAACGTCGAGTACGCCCGTGTCCACGGTGCGAACAAGGACTACATCGAAGGCAAGATCCCCCATGTGTCGTCCCTGCTCAACTCGGACTTCGACGATGTGATCAACAACAGCGACGTGATCATCCTCGGCAACCGTGACGAGAAATTCCGTGCCCTGGCGCAGAACGCCCCGCACGGCAAGCAAGTGGTCGACCTGGTGGGCTTCATGTCCAAGGCCACCAGCGTGACGGGCCGTACCGAAGGCATTTGTTGGTAACAGCAACAGCAAGTTTCGCGCTGCAGCGTTCCCATCCCCAGCGTTTGCAGCGCGAAGCCTTCTTCACCTTCGGATGACGCTTATGTCCAAGTTAAAACACGTACTACTGCAATCCGCCGGCTGGCTGTGCTTCCTGAGCCTGCTGATGGGTCTCGCCCTGCTGTTGCCAGCCAGTACGTTCGACTCCGAGTCGAAGAATTTTATTTTCCTGATTGGCGCCGTCGGTATCTGGCGCTACTCGATGGGTGCTACGCATTTCTTTCGCGGCATGCTGTTCCTCTATGTGGTCTACCCGCACCTGCGGCGCAAAGTGCGCAAGCTGGGCAAGGCGGCGGACCCCTCCCATGTGTTCCTGATGGTCACCAGTTTCCGCATCGACGCGCTGACCACCGCACAGGTCTACAGCTCGGTGATTCGCGAGGCCATCGAGTGCGGTTTCCCTACCACCGTGGTCTGCTCGCTGGTGGAAATGTCCGATGAGTTGCTGGTCAAGAGCCTCTGGGAAAAGATGAACCCGCCGGCCCACGTCAAACTGGATTTCGTGCGGATCGCCGGCACCGGCAAGCGCGATGGCCTGGCCTTCGGTTTCCGCGCGATCTCCCGCCATCTGCCGGACGAGCGCGCCGTGGTTGCAGTGATCGACGGCGACACGGTGCTGGCCGAGGGCGTGGTGCGCAAAACCGTGCCGTGGTTCCAGCTGTTCGGCAATGTCGGCGGCCTGACCACCAACGAATTCTGCGAAGTGCGCGGCGGCTACATCATGAGCGAGTGGCACAAGCTGCGCTTCGCCCAGCGTCACATCAACATGTGCTCCATGGCCCTGTCCAAGCGCGTGCTGACCATGACCGGGCGCATGTCGGTGTTCCGTGCCAGCGTAGTCACCGACCCCGGTTTTATTGCCGATGTGGAAAGCGACTCGCTGCAACACTGGCGCCTGGGCCGCTTCAAGTTCCTGACCGGCGATGACAAGTCCAGTTGGTTCAGCCTGATGCGCCTGGGCTATGACACCTTCTACGTGCCGGATGCGGCGATCAACACCGTGGAACACCCGCCGGAAAAGAGCTTTATCAAGGCCAGCCGCAAGTTGATGTTCCGCTGGTACGGCAACAACCTGCGCCAGAACTCCCGCGCCCTGGGCCTGGGCATGCAACGCCTGGGCCTGTTTACCAGCGTGGTGCTGTTCGACCAGCGCGTGTCGATGTGGACCTCCCTGCTGGGCCTGACCGTGGCAATCATCGCCACCTTCAAGTACGGCGGTGCGTTCATCCTCGCCTACCTGTTGTGGATCGGCATCACCCGCCTGATCCTGACCCTGCTGCTGTCGTGCTCCGGCCACAAGATCGGCCCCGCCTACCCGGCGATTCTCTATTACAACCAGATCATGGGCGCGCTGGTGAAGATCTACGTGTTCTTCCGCCTCGATCAACAGTCCTGGACCCGCCAGGACACCAAACTGACCCGCGATTTGGCCAGCTTTCAACGTTGGTTCAACACCTGGTCGTCTCGGACCATGACCTTCTCCGCCGGCAGCATTTTCGTCGCCGTGTTGCTGATGATGGTCTGACCCTGCCAAGCCTGAATTAACCTAGGAATTAGTACGCCATGAACAGTCAAGTAAACGCCAACGTTGTCCACGAATCCGAAGCCCAGCGCCAACACGCCCGGGTAAAAATACCGGCCAAGCTGCGTTTTTTCGGCGCCGACCGCACGCCCATGGAAGTGCGTGTCATCGACCTGTCCGCCGGCGGCCTGGCCTTCAATGCCGCCCAGCAACCATTGAAAGTCGGTGATGTGCACAAGGCGCGCCTGCAATTTGTGATCGACAACCTGGGCCTGGCGATGGACGTGGAATTGATGGTGCGTTCCCACGACCGCCAGAGTGGCCGCACCGGCTGCCAGTTCCAGAACCTCGACGCCCAGGACATCTCGACCCTGCGCCACCTGATCACCTCGCACTTGTCGGGCGATATCGTGACCATGGGCGACGTGCTGGCAACCCTGCAGCGCGACAACTTCACCAAGGCGCGCAAGGTCAAGGACAGTGGCAGTGGCATGAGCGCCTTCGGCCGCCTGCGCGCCGTGACCTTCAGCCTGGCGATTTTCCTGGTGGGCCTGGCAGCCTTCGGGTTCGTGTTCAAGTCGGTGTACGGCATGTACTTCGTCAGCCATGCCCAGGCCGGCCTGGTCAACGTGCCGGGGATGAACGTAACCATGCCCCGCGACGGCACCGTACAAAGCCTGATCAAGGACAACGGCGTTGCCGCCAAAGGCGCGCCACTGGCGACCTTCAGCACCAGCATGCTCGATGTGCTCAAGGGCCATCTGGACGAAGACCAACTGCAACCGGCCAAGGTCGAAGAGCTGTTCGGCAAGCAAATGACCGGCACCCTGACCTCGCCCTGCGACTGCATCGTCGCCCAGCAGTTGGTCGCGGACGGCCAGTACGCCAGCAAAGGTGATGTGATCTTCCAACTGGTGCCGCGCGGCAGCCAGGCGAATGTCGAGGCGCGCTTTTCCTATCGTCAGTTCGCTGATGTGCGCCCAGGCACCCGCGTGAACTTCCAGGTGGCCGATGAGGAACAAGTGCGCAGCGGCACCATCGTCAGCAGCACCAGCCTCAACAGCGCCGACCTGTCTTCCGACATCCGCGTGCAGATCAAGCCCGATACCCCGTTGGACAGCCTCTATGCCGGCCGCCCGGTGGAAGTGACCAGCGACCGTGGCCCGTCCCTGAACTGGCTGATCGATAAAGCCATGGCTGCTGGTTTGTAAGCGAGGACATGCCTGTGAACCCTATTTCAAGAACAACACAATCCCTGTGGGAGCCTAGTCCTGTAGGAGCCGGGCTTGCCCGCGATGCAGGCGACGCGGTGCATCAGACAAACCGCGGCGATGCCTTCGCAGGCAAGCCAGCTCCCACAAAAGCGCGCGCCCACATCCGCCCTGTGGCGCTGCTGGCATTGGCGGTCAGCCTGGCCGGTTGCGCCGGCCTGCCCGACCAGCGCCTGGCCAATGAAGCACTCAAGCGTGGCGACACCGCCACCGCCGCGCAGAATTACCAGCAACTGGCAGACCTGGGTTACAGCGAGGCCCAAGTCGGCCTCGCGGATATCCAGGTCGGCAGCCGCGACCCGGCGCAGATCAAGCAGGCCGAGGCCACCTATCGCGCGGCAGCGGATGTATCGCCACGCGCCCAGGCCCGCCTGGGTCGCCTGCTGGTGGCCAAGCCCGGCGCCACCGAGGCCGAGCACCGCGAAGCCGAAAGCCTGCTGAAAAAAGCCTTTGCCAATGGCGAAGGCAACACCCTGATCCCACTGGCGATGCTGTACCTGCAATACCCTCACGATTTCCCCAGCGTCAACGCGCAGCAGCAGATCGATACCTGGCGCACTGCCGGCTACCCTGAAGCGGGCCTGGCGCAGGTGCTGCTGTATCGCACCCAGGGCACTTACGACCAGCACCTGGATGACGTCGAGAAAATCTGCAAGGCCGCGCTGAACAGTACCGATATCTGCTACGTCGAACTGGCCACCGTCTACCAGAAACGCGGCCAGGCTGAGCAACAGGCCGAACTGCTCAAGCAGATGCAAGCAAACTACAGCCGTGGCACCGTCACCGCCCAGCGGGTCGACAGTGTGGCCCGTGTGCTGGGCGATGCCTCACTGGGCAAGACTGACGAAAAAACCGCCCAGGCCCTGCTGGAGAACATCGCCCCAGGCTACCCTGCATCCTGGGTCAGCCTCGCGCAGTTGCTCTACGACTTCCCGGAACTGGGCGACGTCGAGCAGATGATGAAGTATCTGGACAACGGCCGTGCCGCCGACCAACCCCGCGCCGAATTGTTGCTGGGCAAGCTGTACTACGAAGGCAAGTGGGTGCCGGCCGATGCCAAGGCCGCGCAAGCGCACTTCCAGAAAGCCCAGGGCCAGGAAGTGGCTGCCGATTACTACCTCGGCCAAATCTACCGCCGTGGCTACCTCGGCCAGGTCTACCCGCAAAAGGCCCTGGATCACTTGCTGACCGCAGCGCGCAACGGCCAGAACAGCGCCGACTTCGCCATCGCCCAGCTGTTTTCCCAAGGCAAGGGCACCCAGCCCGATCCGCTGAACGCCTATGTCTTCAGCCAACTGGCCAAGATCCAGGACACCCCGCAGGCCAATGAGCTGGCCGCGCAACTTGAACAACAACTGCCGCCGGCCCAGCGCGCCGAGGGCCAGCGCCTGCTGCAACAAGAGCTGGCCGCCCGTGGCGCCCTGAGCCAAAGCACGCTGCAACTGCACGCCCTGCAAGAAGAAGACGGCGAGGAATCCCTATGAAACTCAATCCATTCGTCAAGGCCGGTATTGGCCTGACCTTCGCTCTGCTGTGGTCGTGCCCGACCCTGGCCGCGCTGACCGAAGACAAGAACTTCGGCCTGGAAGTAAAAATCACCGGTCAGTCCGAAGATGACCGCGACCTGGGCACCCAGCGTGGCGGCGACGTCAACGGTATCGGCCTGGATGTACGCCCGTGGATCTATGGCGAAAGCGGTGCCTGGAGCGCCTACGCCATGGGCCAGGCAGTGGCGTCCAGCGACATCATCGAGACCGATACCCTGCAACAGTCCGATGGCGACACCACCGAGCAGTCGAGCAACAACGATCGCAAGACCAAGAAGAACTACCTGGCCCTGCGCGAGTTCTGGGTCGGCTACAGCGGTTTCACGCCCTACCCTGGCGAGATCCTCAAGCTCGGCCGCCAACGCCTGCGCAATAACGATGGGCAGTGGCGCGACACCAATATCGAAGCGCTGAACTGGACCTTCGACACCACCCTGCTCAAAGCCAATGTCGGCGTTGCCGAACGCTTCAGCGAGTACCGCACCGACCTCAAGGAACTGTCTCCCGAAGACAAGGACCGCCAGCACTTGTATGCCGATGCAGCCTACCAGTGGACTCCCGGCCATTGGGTCGGCCTGCGCGGGCATCACACCCACGACGACGGCAAGCTCGACTACCCACAACCGGGCGTGGCCGCCGACCCACTGGACAAGCGCCAGAACGGCGACCTGACCTGGCTCGGTATTGAGGCCAACAGCGACGCCTATAACTGGCGCAACACCAATACCGTCAACTACTGGGCCAGCGTCACCGGCATGCAGGGCGACCGCAGCAGCGTCAACGCGCTGAACGCCGACGGCACACGCCCAGCCAACGCCAAGCGCAACCAGGATGTAGACGGCTGGGCCACTGACCTCGGCGTGCGCCTGCGCCTCGACCCGCAGTGGCAAGTGGGCGCGGCCTATGCCCGCGCCAGCGCCGACTACGAGCAGAACGGCCTGCAAAGCAACCGTTCGAACTTCACCGGCACGCAATCGCGGGTGCATCGTTTTGGCGAGGCGTTTCGCGGCGAGATGAACAATATGCAGTCCATGAGCCTGTTTGGTTCCTGGCAATTGCGCGACGACTACGACGCCAGCCTGGTCTACCACAAGTTCTGGCGCGTGGACGGCAACAAGCCAGTGGGCAGCAATGGCATCGATGCGGTACAGAACAACTACGACGACGTCACCGGCGCCGTGTTGTCCAGCGCCTCCCTGCCGCTGGTAGACGGCAACAAGGACCTTGGCCAGGAGATGGACCTGGTGGTCACCAAATACTTCAAGAAAGGCCTGCTGCCCGCAGCCCTCAGCCAGTCGATCGACGAACCGTCGGCCCTGGTGCGCTTTCGTGGTGGGGTGTTCAAGCCGGGCGATGCCTATGGCAAGCAAGTCGACTCGTACATGCACCGCGCCTTTGTCGACGTAGTCTGGCGCTTCTGATGGGAGCCTGCGCAATGAATCCTCACGCCCTCAAAGGCTCGGCCCTGCTCGCTGCGGCAATGCTGCTGGCGTGCGCCCCGGCCTTTGCCAATGTCGAGCCGCAGGTCAAGGCGCCCACCATCGCCAAGGAACTGCAACAGGCCAAGACCTACACCATCACCAGCCCGCCGACCGCGCCGCTGGAGATGCCCAAGCCGGCGCTGCCAGACCTGTCGGGCTACACCGCCGAGGCCGTGGCGCAGAAGATCGTACGCAGCAAGGCCGGCAAGGTCAGCATCCGTCGGATGATGCAGGAGAACGCCCTCAAGGACTTCATCGGCGGCGACAACAAGATGGCCGAATGGGTGGTGCGCCAGCACGGCATCCCCCAGGCGATCTTTATCGACGACGGCTACATGAACCTCAAGGACCTGCTCAAGAAGGTGCCCAAGCAATACCTGAGCGAAACCTCGCCCGGGGTATTCCTGGCCAAGCTACCGATTGTGGTCGGCGAAAAGGGCATCCTCGAAATCGATAAACAGACCCAGGAATTGCGCCTGTCCCAAGAGGCCGGCTCGTTCCTGGTCAACGATGGCCAGCTGTTTGTGCGCGATACCAAGATCACCGGCTGGCGCGAGAAGACCAATGGCCCGGCGACCTTCCGCTCGCCCAAGGAATTCCGCCCGTTCCTGCTGGCCTGGGGCGGTACCCAGACCTATATCGTCAACAGCAAGATGGCCAGCTTCGGCTACGCCAACAGCAAGTCCTACGGCGTGAGTATTTCCCAGTACACGCCGAACATGGCCAAGGTGCTCAAGCGCCCGGAACCCACCGGCTGGATTGTCGATTCCGAGTTCTCGGACATGTGGTACGGCTTCTACTGCTACGAGACCACCGGGTTTGTGATCAAGGGCAGCACCTACAAAGACAATATCGTCTACGGCATCGACCCCCACGACCGTTCCCACGGCCTGATCATTGCCGACAACACCGTGTACGGCACCAAGAAAAAGCACGGCATCATTATTTCCCGTGAGGTCAACGACAGCTTCATCTTCAACAACCGCAGCTACGACAACAAGCTCTCGGGCCTGGTGATCGACCGTAACAGCGTGAACAACCTGATCGCCGATAACGAGATCTACCGCAACCACACCGACGGCATCACCCTCTATGAGAGCGGCGACAACCTGTTGTGGGGCAACCGCGTGATCAGCAACCGCCGCCATGGGATCCGCGTGCGCAACAGCGTGAATATCCGCCTCTACGAAAACGTCGCCATGGCCAACGGCCTGACCGGCGTCTACGGGCACATCAAGGACTTGACCGACACCGACCGCGACATCGCCCTCGACCCGTTCGACGCCCAGGTCTCGCTGATCGTCGTCGGCGGTGAGCTGGCGGCCAACGGCAGCGGGCCGCTGTCCATCGACTCGCCGCTGAGCATTGAGCTGTTTCGCGTATCGATGCTCGCACCCACCAAATCCAGCGGCATCAGCTTCTCGGGGATTCTTGGCGAGCGCCAGGATGAAATTCTCGACCTGCTGGTGCGCCAGCGCAAAGCCGTGCTGATCGACCCTGTCGAACGCCAGACCCCATTGCAGGACTGAGGATGACCTTTATGCACCCACACATGATCAAACTGCTCAGCCTCTCGGGTTTGACCCTTGGCATCCTGGCCGCCAGCCATAGCGTGCGCGCCGATCAAGCACCGGCCCCAAGCTTCACTGCCGAGCCGTGCTGCAACCTGTGCCCCGCGGCGCACGACGCAAAGAACTACACCACTCGCTACCAGCAGAACTTCACCACCCTGGTACAGGCCCAGGGCGACTGGCTGTTCCGGACCCAGGAAGACCTGCGTACCGAATTCGACACCACCCCGGCCGGCTACAAGCGCATGCAACAGTTGCACGATGCGTTCAAGAGCAAGGGCGTGGAGTTGGTGGTGGTCTACCAGCCGACCCGTGGCCTGGTGAACCGCAACAAGCTCAACCCGGCGGAAAAGGCGCGCTTTGATTTCGATAAGGCGCTGGGCAACTACAAGTCCATGCTCGGGCGTTTTGCCAAGATGGGCTACGTGGTGCCGGATCTGTCGCCGCTGACCAATGAACAGTTACCGGACGAACTGCCGGCCCATGATTTCTACTTCCGTGGCGACCAGCACTGGACCCCGTATGGCGCCCAGCGCACCGCAAAAATCGTCGGTGCCAAGGTGCGCGCCATGCCCGAATTCGCCGGGATCCCCCAGCGCGAATTCGAGACCAAGAAATCCGGACGCATGGGCAAGACCGGCACCCTGCACAACATGGCCGGGCAGTTATGCGGCACCAGCTACGCGATCCAGTACATGGACCAATTCAGCACCGAGCCCAAGGGCGAAGCGGCGGACGGCGACCTGTTCGGCGACTCTGGCAACCCGCAGATCACGCTGGTGGGCACCAGCCACAGCGGCAAGAACTACAACTTCGCCGGTTTCCTGGAACAGGAAATCGGTGCCGACATCCTCAACGTCGCCTTCCCCGGCGGTGGCCTGGAAGGTTCGATGATCCAGTACCTGGGCAGCGAAGAGTTCCAGAAAAGCCCGCCGAAGATCCTGATCTGGGAGTTCTCGCCGCTGTATCGCCTGGACCAGGAAACCACTTATCGCCAGATGATGGCCCTGCTCGACAACGGCTGCGAAGGCAAGCCGGCGCAAATGAGCGCCAGCACCACGCTCAAGCCCGGCAAGAACGAGTTGATGGTCAACAGCAAGAACATGGACCTGCGCAACAGCCGCCATCAGGTTGATATTCGCTTCGCCGATCCCTCGGTGAAAACCCTGCAAGCCACCCTCTGGTACATGAACGGGCGCCACGAGGACATCAAGATCGACAAGCCCGAAACATCCGAGACAGACGGGCGTTTCGCCTTTGAACTGCGCACCGATGAAGACTGGGCCTCGCAGAACCTGCTGGCCGTGGAAGTCCAGGGCCCCGAAGCGGGTGCTGCCGCGCAAAAAGTCGAAGCGAAAATTTGCACACGCAACGTGTTCCCAAGCGACGGTCAGCAGACCGCCCAACTTGGGCAATGAGGTTACCTATGCAAAAGTTACTGATTCCAACGCTGCTGGGCCTGGCGATGTTTGCAGGTCAAGTCAACGCCGCCGCGCCGCTGCGGCCGCCCCAGGGTTACTTCGCGCCGATTGAAGCGTTCAAGACCGGCGACTTCAAGAATGACTGCGACGCGATGCCCACGCCCTACACCGGGGCCCTGCAGTTTCGCAGCAAATACGAGGGCTCCGATAAGGCCCGTTCGACCCTGAACGTACAGTCGGAAAAAGCCTTTCGCGACAGCACCGCCGATATCACCAAACTGGAGAAAGACACCAGCAAGCGGGTGATGCAGTTCATGCGCGACGGTCGCCCGGAGCAATTGCAATGCACCCTGAACTGGCTGGTGAGCTGGGCCAAGGCCGATGCGTTGATGTCCAAGGACTTCAACCACACCGGCAAGTCCATGCGCAAATGGGCGTTGGGCAGCATGGCCTCGGCGTATGTGCGCCTGAAGTTTTCCGAGTCGCAACCGCTGGCCAAACACCCGCAGGAATCACAGTTGATCGAAGCCTGGTTCAACAGACTGGCCGAGCAAGTGGTCAGCGACTGGGACAACCTGCCCCTGGAAAAAACCAACAACCACTCGTACTGGGCCGCCTGGTCGGTGATGGCCACGTCCGTCGCCACCAACCGTCGCGATCTGTTTGATTGGGCGGTCAAGGAATACAAGGTCGGCGTCAATCAGGTCGATGCCCAGGGCTATCTGCCCAACGAACTGAAGCGTCAGCAACGGGCCTTGGCCTATCACAACTATGCGTTGCCGCCACTGGCGATGATCGCCAGTTTTGCCCTGGTCAACGGCGTGGATGTGCGCGGTGAAAACAACGGCGCGCTCAAGCGCCTGGGGGACAAGGTGCTCGCAGGCGCCAAAGATCCGGACATATTCGAACAGAAAAACGGCAAGGAGCAGGACATGAAGGATCTGGAGCAGGACTCGAAATTCGCCTGGCTCGAACCGTTCTGCACCCTCTACACCTGCGCCCCGGATGTGATCGAACGCAAGCACGACATGCAACCGTTCAAGACCTTCCGCCTGGGCGGCGACCTGACCAAGGTCTACGACCCGGCGCACGATAAAGGCCGTTGATGGAACGGGCGCCCAATGTGGGAGCGGGCTTGCCCGCGATAGCGGTCTGACATTCAGCATTGATGTCACCTGACACACCGTTATCGCAGGCAAGCCAGCTCCCACATTTGGGGCCGGTTTCGACAGTGAAAAAGTAGTACAGCCCTCCCCGGTTTTTCGTGGGGGGTTTGGGGGGGCCGTTGGCCCTTGACTGTTGGTTAAACATGGAGAGATCGGGATGGTTTTCTCGTCCAATGTGTTCCTGTTTCTGTTCTTGCCGATCTTCCTCGGCTTGTACTATTTGAGCGGGCAACGCTATCGCAATCTGCTGCTGCTGATTGCCAGCTACGTGTTCTACGCCTGGTGGCGAGTGGACTTCCTGGCGCTGTTCGCCGCCGTGACCCTGTGGAACTACTGGATCGGCCTCAAGGTCGGTGCGGCAGGCGTGCGCACCAAGCCGGCGCAGCGCTGGCTGCTGCTCGGGGTGGCGGTCGACCTGTGCATCCTTGGCTACTTCAAGTACGCCAACTTCGGCGTCGACAGCATCAACCTGATGATGAAATCGGCGGGCCTGGAACCGTTTATCCTGACCCACGTACTGTTGCCGATCGGGATCTCGTTCTACATCTTCGAGTCCATCAGCTACATCATCGACGTGTACCGTGGCGACACTCCGGCGACCCGCAACCTCATCGATTTTGCGGCGTTCGTGGCGATCTTCCCGCACCTGATCGCCGGCCCCGTGCTGCGCTTTCGCGACCTGGCCGACCAGTTCAACAACCGCACCCACACCCTGGATAAATTCTCCGAGGGCTGCACGCGATTCATGCAGGGCTTTATCAAGAAGGTGTTTATCGCCGACACCCTGGCGGTGGTGGCCGACCATTGCTTCGCCCTGCAAAACCCCACCACCGGCGATGCCTGGCTCGGCGCGCTGGCGTATACCGCGCAGCTGTACTTCGACTTCTCCGGCTACAGCGACATGGCCATCGGCCTGGGCTTGATGATGGGTTTCCGTTTCATGGAAAACTTCAAGCAGCCGTACATCAGCCAGTCGATCACTGAGTTCTGGCGGCGCTGGCATATCAGCCTGTCCACCTGGCTGCGCGACTACCTGTACATCACCCTGGGCGGCAACCGCAAAGGCACGCTGACCACCTACCGCAACCTGTTCCTGACCATGCTGCTCGGTGGCCTGTGGCATGGCGCGAACATCACCTACATCGTCTGGGGCGCCTGGCACGGCATGTGGCTGGCGATTGAAAAAGCCATCGGCCTCGACACCTCGCCACGCACGTTCAACCCGCTGCGGTGGGCCTTCACCTTCCTGCTGGTGGTGACCGGCTGGGTCATTTTCCGCGCGGAAAACCTGCAGGTGGCCGGGCGCATGTACGGCGCGATGTTCAGTTTCAACGAGTGGTCGCTGTCGGAACTCAACCGCGCCAGCCTCACCGGCCTGCAAGTGGCAACCCTGGTGGTGGCCTACGCCACCCTGGCGTTCTTTGGCCTGCGCGACTTCTATCGCGATCATCCGGCGGCGCCCCGCGTAGCCCAGGCAGTGCCGGGCTACGCCATGCGGGCCTGTGTGTTGCTGCTGTTCGCGGCATCGATTCTCAAACTGTCGGCGCAGAGTTTCTCGCCGTTCCTTTACTTCCAATTCTGAGGGAGCCGACATGACCCGTTCATTACGCGTGCTCTATATCGCCCTGTTCCTGAGCATGCTGCTGGTGCTGGGACTTTGGTCGATGCGCAGTTTTTTCGGTTTCAGCACCCACGCCGATGCCACCGTGCTCAACGGTCGCTGGACCAAGGCCGTCGAGACCCATTACGACGACGAGTTCCCGATCAAGCGCCTGGGTACCAACCTCTGGGCGGCGTTGGACTACAAGCTGTTCAACGAAGGCCGTCCCGGCGTGGTGCTGGGCCGCGATCACTGGCTGTATAGCGACGAGGAGTTCAACCCCGCCGTCAACCAGGCGCAGAACCTGCAAGACAACTACGCCCTGGTCGAAGGCGTGCGCCAGACCCTCAAGGCCAAGGGCGTGCAGTTGGTGATGGCGATTGTCCCGGCCAAGGTGCGCCTGTACCCCGAGCACCTGGGAGAAGTGCAACCCGCGACTATTCATGCCGGGCTCTACCAGGATTTCCACGCCCGGGTTGCCGCCGACAAGATCATCGCCCCCGACCTGCTGGGCCCGTTGCAACAGGCCAAGCTCCATGGCCAGCAAGTGTTCCTGCGCACCGACACACACTGGACCCCGGATGGCGCCGAAGTTGCGGCCAAGCAACTGGCCAGGGTGATCAACGCCAAGACCCTGCTCAGTGGCGAGCCCCAGCGTTTTGTCACCGACGCCGAGAGCATCACCCCGCACAGCGGTGACTTGCGCTTGTTCCTGCCCCTGGACCCGCTGTTCGAAAACCTGATGCCGCCCAAAGAGCCCCTGCAAAAACGCGTGACTCACGCGGTGCAAACCCAGGCAGCAGGCGATGACGCCCTGTTCGCCGACAGCGAAATGCCGGTGGCGTTGGTAGGCACCAGCTACAGCGCCAACCCCAACTGGAACTTCGTCGGCGCCCTCAAGCAAGCCCTGGGCAGTGAAGTGGTGAGCTACGCCGAAGACGGTCACGGCCCGATCCTGCCGATGCTCAGCTACCTGAAAAGCGACGACTTCAAGAACAGCCCGCCACAAGTGCTGATCTGGGAGTTTCCGGAACGCTATCTGCCTGTGAACAACGAAATCGGCGACGCCGACCCCCAGTGGGTTGCGCAACTCAAACAAGCCGGTACCCGCCAACAGAACATGGCACTCAACACTCCCGTTAAAACCCAGAAATCCGAGACGCCCGACCGGGCGCAAAACTGAAAGAGAGGTAACTCACATGACTTTCACTACTACTCCGCGTCGTCTCGCCAAGACCCTGGCCCTGGCCGCCGGTATGAGCTTCGTATCGATGTCCGCCTTCGCCGGCGATGCCGCCCTCTACGGCCCGGTAGCGCCGAAAGGTTCGAGCTTCGTGCGCCTGTTCAACGCCAGCAACCAGGAAGTCAGCGCCACGGTCGGCAACACCGCCTTGAGCGACGTCGCCCCGCTGGCCAGCAGTGACTTCAGCTTCCTGCCGGGCGGCGACTACAGCGCCAAGGTCGGTAGCCAGAACGTCACGGTCAAGCTGGCCGCCGATCACTACTACACCCTGGTCAACAGTGGCAGCGGTCAGCCGCAACTGATCGAAGAGCCACCGTTCAAGAACAAGCAGAAATCCCTGGTGCGCGTGCAGAACCTCAGCGACAAGGCCCTGACCCTGAAGACCGCTGACGGCAAGACCGACGTGGTCAAGGCCGTGGCCGCCAAGGGCCGTGGCGAGCGCGAAATCAACCCGGTGAAGGTCAGCCTGGCGCTGTACGACGGCGACAAGAAAGTCGGCGACGTGAAGCCGGTGGCGCTGGAGCGTGGTGAGGCGGCGGTGCTGTATGTCACCGGTTCTGGCAGCAGCCTGTCGCCAGTGTGGGTCAAGCGCCCCGTGTCGACCCGCTAATTATTTCCTGAACTGACGGCTACCCACTGTAGGAGCGAGCTTGCTCGCGAAAATCGCCAACGATAACGCGAGCAATCTGAATGAACGCGGTGTCTGGAAGTGCTTCGCGAGCAAGCTCGCTCCTACAGGGGATCAAGGCGTCAGTTCGGACCGAGACAAAAACAAGAGTGAAACGACTGAATTTCGTTGCTCTAACCCATACAGATTCAAGGAGAAACCCATGATCCCAGTAATCCTTTCCGGTGGTAGCGGCTCACGTCTTTGGCCGCTTTCGCGTAAACAGTTCCCTAAACAGTTCCTGGCCCTGACCGGCGAGCACACGCTGTTCCAGCAAACCCTGGAGCGCCTGGTGTTCGAAGGCATGGACAGCCCGATCGTGGTCTGCAACAAGGAGCACCGTTTCATCGTCAACGAGCAGTTGAGCGCACGCAAGCTGGAGAGCCAGCGCATCCTGATGGAACCGTTTGGCCGCAACACCGCGCCGGCCGTGGCCCTGACCGCGATGATGCTGGTCAATGAAGGCCGTGACGAACTGATGCTGGTCCTGCCCGCCGACCACGTACTGGACGACCAGAAAGCCCTGCAACGCGCCCTGGCCCTGGCCACCGTGGCCGCCGAGCGTGGCGAGATGGTGCTGTTCGGCGTGCCCGCCACTCGCCCGGAAACCGGCTACGGCTATATCAAGTCCACCAACGACTCACTGCTGCCCGAAGGCGTCAGCCGCGTGCAGCAGTTTGTGGAAAAACCCGATGAAAAACGCGCCGTGGAGTTCGTCAAAAGCGGTGGTTACTTCTGGAACAGCGGCATGTTCCTGTTCCGCGCCAGCCGCTTCCTCGAAGAGCTGAAAAAGCACGACCCGGACATCTACGACACCTGCGTGCTGACCCTGGAGCGCAGCGAACATACCGCCGATACCGTGACCTTCGACGAAGCCACCTTCGCCTGCTGCCCGGATAATTCCATCGACTACGCGGTGATGGAAAAAACCCAGCGCGCCTGCGTGGTCCCGCTCAGCGCCGGCTGGAGCGACGTGGGCTGCTGGGCCTCGCTGTGGGCGGTCAATGACAAGGACGCCAACGGCAACGTGACCAAAGGCGACGTGGTGATCCAGGACAGCAAGAACTGCATGATCCACGGCAATGGCAAACTGGTGTCGGTGATCGGCCTGGAAAACATCGTGGTGGTGGAAACCAAGGACGCGATGATGATTGCCCACAAGGACAAGGTCCAGGGCGTCAAACAGATGGTCAACACCCTCAACGAACAGGGGCGCAGCGAGACCCAGAACCACTGCGAGGTCTATCGCCCGTGGGGCTCCTACGACTCGGTGGACATGGGCGGGCGGTTCCAGGTCAAGCACATCTCGGTCAAGCCGGGCGCGTGCCTGTCACTGCAGATGCACCACCACCGCGCCGAACACTGGATCGTGGTCAGTGGTACCGCCGAGGTGACCTGCGACGATAACGTGTTCCTGCTCTGCGAGAACCAGTCCACCTACATCCCGATTGCCTCGGTGCATCGCCTGCGCAACCCGGGCAAGATCCCGTTGGAGATTATTGAAGTGCAGTCGGGCAGTTATCTGGGCGAGGATGATATCGAGCGGTTTGAGGATATCTACGGTCGGTCGACCCCGATTGAGCGTGGCGTGTCGGTGAAAACCATCGCGCAGTAACCACGCCGTACAAAAAGCCCCCGTCCAGCTCACTGCGTCCCCTATCCGCAGGGGGTTGGGCGGGGGCTTTTTCTTTGGGGCTTTGGGTGATGCTGAGGGCCCTTTCGCGAGCAAGCCCGCTCCCACACTTACCGAGTCCATCCTTGAAATGCGGTCAACCTGTGGGAGCGGGCTTGCTCGCGAAGGCGTCAGCCCAGCCAACACACCTCTTAAGGTAGCCAATCCCACCTGCGCTTCAGTTAGGATGTTCGTTCCTTATTCGAGGTGGTCTCCATGTTCTTCGGCGTTCTACTGATCATCACCTGGCTGATCCTGCTGCTGCGCTATCCCGCCAAGGCCTTGCCAGTATCCCTCGCAGCTGCCGTGGGCCTGGGCTTCGTGGCGATGTGGGTGGTCTGGCTGGACAACCGCGAAGCCGCGCAACTGGCGCGCCTGGAACTACGCATCAGCTACGCCCCCGAGCAATGCCCTGTCGATCGCCCCTTGCAGCTCAAACTCAACAATGGCAACGATGTGCCCCTGACCGAATTGCGCTGGCGCGTCGCCGCCTACGCGCCGGGCGATACGGTCAACCTGGCCGACAACGTCTATGCTGCCCCGCGCTATCGCGGCCCCGGCGAGTTGCAGGCCGGCGCGACCTGGGAAGATTGCCTGCCGATGCCGCCACTGCGTCCCGGCTATCGCCCACAAACCCTGGAGTTTCGTGCCGAACGCCTGCAAGGCAGTTTCTCCGACTAATACCCACAAAGGATTGATCCATGCCCAACGTGCTTATCACCGGTTGCTCCAGCGGCATCGGCCGCGCCCTGGCCGATGCCTTCAAGGCTGCCGGCTATGACGTGTGGGCCAGCGCCCGCCGTCCCGAAGACGTCGCGACCCTGGCGGCAGCCGGCTTCAAGGCCGTGCAACTGGATGTCAACGATGGGGCGGCGCTGGCGCAACTGGCCGGGCAAGTGGGCGAGGTGGATGTACTGATCAACAACGCCGGATACGGCGCCATGGGCCCGCTGCTCGATGGCGGTACCGAGGCGATGCAGCGCCAATTCGAGACCAATGTGTTCTCCATCGTCGGCGTGACCCAGGCGCTGTTTCCAGCCTTGCGCACGCGCAAGGGGTTGGTGGTGAATATCGGCAGTGTTTCCGGAGTGCTGGTCACCCCGTTTGCCGGTGCCTACTGCGCCTCCAAAGCCGCCGTCCATGCCCTGAGCGATGCCCTGCGCATGGAGCTGGCGCCGTTTGGCGTGCGGGTCATGGAAGTGCAGCCGGGGGCGATCAACACCCGTTTTGCCAAGAACGCCGGCACCCAGGCCGAATTGCTGATCAACGAACAATCGCCATGGTGGCCGTTGCGCGAAAGCATCCGTGCGCGCTCCCAGGCCTCTCAAGACAAACCCACACCGGCCAGCGCGTTCGCGGCAGATGTGCTCAAGGCCGTGCAACAACCAGAACCACCGCGCCTGCTGCGCTCGGGCAATGGCAGCCGGGCGTTGCCGTTGATGGCGGCACTGTTGCCCAAGGGGTTGCTGGAGAAGGTGTTGAAGAAGCGGTTTGGGTTGGCTGGGGTTTTGTAGGTTTATTCAGGGACCGAGGCGCCTGTATCGCGAGCAAGCCCGCTCCCACACTTGCCGAGTACATCCTTGAAATGCGGTCAACCTGTGGGAGCGGGCTTGCTCGCGATGGCGTCCCAACCAGCAACCGCCCCCTCCTTCATGAAATCAATAAACGCCCGCACCTTGAGCGGCAAATGCCGCGTGTCCGGGTACAGTGCATACACCCCCTGGGGTACGAAGCGATAATCCGGCAACAGGCGTACCAATCGCCCCGTGTCCAGATCCTCCTGTACCAGCCACTGCGGCAGGATTGCCACGCCATGGCCACGCACGGCAAATGCCTGGAGCACGGCGGCACTGTCAACCATAAGCGCACAGGGACCAGAGCGATATTGATGCTCGCCACCTGCCGGGTCGATCACACTCAACTCGGTCAATCGGCCGTGCCCCAGCTTGGGCAGTTGTTCAAGTTCATCCAGCGTATGGGCGGTACCAAAACCAGGCGCCGCAACCGCGAATATCTGGTAAGTGGATAACTGCACCGCACGATGATTGGAATCCAGCAGCCGCCCCAACCGAATCGCCACATCAAAGCGCTCGGAGATCAGATCGGCATGGGTGGAGGATGTGGATAAGTGGACATTCAGATCCGGGTGCAGACGTCGAAAGGCTTCCACTGCTGGGGCAACCACCGCCAACGCATATTCCACGGTGGTGGTGATGCGCAGCGTGCCCTTGAGCTGGGCGTGTTCAGAGCGGGCTTCTTCCACCGCCAACTGCGCTTCTTCGAGCATGCGTGTACAGCGCAGGTAAAACCGCTCGCCGGCATCGGTCAACGCCAATTGCCGGGTGTTGCGCGTCAGCAGGGTGACACCGAGTTCAGCCTCCAGGCGCTTGAGATTGAAGCTGACCACAGCGCGGGTCTGCCCCAGTCTATCGGCCGCGGCAGTCAGCGAACCGGCCTCCACCACCGTCTTGAACGTCTCGAAACGATCCAGGCTGACCATGGGCCACGCCTCCATTTGTCAAAATATTTTTGACAAACTAACAGCCAAACCAGCGTTCCCCAAGCATCCGCAGCACTCTACCCTGCCGGGATTGAATGCAGGAACGCCCTGATGACCTACCGCTCGAAAGTCGCCTGGATCTTTTTACTGGGCTTTGCCCTCGACCTGGTGAACATGTTTGTCGCCACCATTGCCTACCCGGATATCGCCCGCGAACTGCAGGCTTCGGTCACGCAATTGGCGTGGGTCAGCAATGCCTACATGCTCGGCCTGACTGCGATCATTCCCATGAGTGTGTGGCTGGCCGCCATGCTGGGGGAAAGAAACCTGATTGCCGTCAGCCTGCTGCTGTTCGCCGCAGCCTCGGTGATGGTCGGGCAGGCGAGTTCGATTGAAGCGCTGATCGGTTGGCGCGGCCTGCAAGGGTTGGGGGGTGGCTTACTGATTCCGGTGGGCCAGGCAATGGCCTACCGGCACTTTCCCCCAGCAGAACGCAGCCAACTCACCGCCAGGGTGATGTCCGTCGCGTTACTGGTACCAGCATTGTCCCCAGCGCTGGGCGGGGTGATCGTCGACAGTGTGTCGTGGCGCTGGATCTTCTACGCCAACCTGCCGCTGGCGCTGCTGACCTTACTGCTGGCGCTGCTGTGGATAAAACCCGACCAACCAACAAATGTTCGCCCTGTGCTTGAGCTGGGGGGGATTTTCACCCCCCTGAGCAGCCCGCTGTTACGGGTGGCGATGCTGGTCTATCTGTTTATTCCCGGGGTCTTTATCGGCACCAGCCTGATTGCCATCCTCTATCTGCGCGGCCTTGGATACGACTCGACACGCACCGGGGGCCTGATGCTGCCATGGGCAGTGGCGTCGGCCCTGGCCATTTTCCTCAGCAAAAAACTGTTCAACCGCTGTGGGCCCAAGCCATTGCTGCTGGCGGGCATGGTGCTGCAATGCAGCGGTATTGTGCTGCTGAACACCGCCGAACCTGTGCTGATCATTCTTGCCTACGCCTCAATGGGCCTGGGCGGCAGCCTGTGCAGCAGCACCGCACAGACCCTGGCGTTTCTCGATGTTCCCGTCGAACGCATGGGCCATGCCAGCGCGCTGTGGAATATCAATCGGCAAGTCAGCTTCTGCCTGGGTGCCGCAGCGCTCAGCGCACTGTTGTCGGCCTTGGATTCCTTCAGCATAACCTTCACGATAGCGGCAGCCCTGACACTGCTGCCACTCTTCGCAGTGCTGCACCTGGATGCTTCCAGAGTCCGCACGCTGCTTCACCCAGCCAGCGAGCCGCAACGATGATTGACTACAGTGATTTTTTTGAAGAAGTGATCCAGACCCACATAGAAATCGAGCAATGGTTTGCCGGCGTGGCACCCGAAGGCACCCTGCAGAACCTGCTTGCGCGCTTCTCCCCCGAATTCAGCATGATCGCCCCCGCCACCGGCGCACGGGTCAATGCCGCCGGGGTCAATGCCCTGTTCACTCGCCTGGGCGGCATGCGGCCCGGATTGAAAATCACCTTGAGTGAAATGGCAGGCATTGACCGGCATGCACGCGGGGCCACGGTGACCTACCGCGAACGCCAGATCGATGACAGCGGTACACAAACAGACCGCCGTGCCACCGTAGTATTCGAGAAACAAGCCAGTGGCGCGCTGCTGTGGCGCCATCTGCACGAGACCTATATCCAGGGCCAATAACGCCTCCTGTAGGAGCTGGCTTGCCAGCGAAAAACGTCAACGCTGACACGGAGCACCAGGTACCCCGCGTTGCTCTCAGGTTCTTCGCCGGCAAGCCGGCTCCTACAGCAATCCGCGAACTAGCTGACATCATTAACGGTAACCAATCTTCAGGCTCTTTCACCTCTTGTCCAAGGAAAGGTGAAAGGATGCTCAAGGACTTTCTCAGCAGCGGCGTGCCCAATGCCCACATAACAACTCGTCAACGACTAACCAGCCTACTGGACCTGCCCAGGCTCTATCGAACCATTGACGCCGATCCTGCCATCGTCGGGGCTGGCGTAGTGCATATCAGCAGTGATTATCGGGTGACGGTGCTGCGACTGAAAAACCCTCGCCATCCTCGCGAAATAATCCGGTTGAAGCAGTTGGCCGGAACTCTTCCTAAACGCTACAGCAATGCCCAATTACGCCAAGACATTCTCACTCAGATAGCAGATCAGATAGGGGCCGCGATAGCCGTCACAGGTAGCAGCATCTCTGGAAATATTAACCACATCGTCATCGCGCTTTATGAGGAGTTCAGTAGCCATGACCAATAACGCCAATACAGTATGCAAGCCGCGAACATTGCGTGGTTACACCCAACGCTTTGCTTTCACGGTGGGTACTGCAATATCAATGAACTTAGTGAGCATCTCGGGCAACCTGTCACATAGCCTCTCTTATTACGCCCGAATAAACTATCTCTCTAGCGACTATGCTGTGATGGCAAGCCTGATACTGGTATTGGCAATGTGTATCGGATTAGCCTTGGTGGCGCTAGGGTTTCGTTTGGGCCCTCCACTACTTGCATGTGTCGCGGCTCTGAATGTTCTGCTTTCGGCGGACTACTTGGGCAACCACCCGGTCACTCTGTTTGCGCTATTTCCTCTGCTGCAATCTCTGCTCTGCCTGGTCATCCTCAATACAAGAAACCACCGCCGCTACACCAACATGCTGAGGGTCAAGCGTCGGCGTAAAATCAGGGCTAACGCGTCAATCTCTTAGTCAACCGCAAAAAATCTGTGACCAAACCAGATCCCACACTTTTAGTGTTGTGTCTGGTTCACGATCACCGTGCACGTGATACCAGCCGCCAGCAGCACGCCTTCCGGCACTTCATCGATATGAATGCGCACCGGCACACGCTGGGCCAGGCGCACCCAGTTGAAGGTCGGGTTCACGTCGGCGATCAGTTCGCGGCTTTCAGGGTTGTCACGGTCGTAGATGCCGCGCGAGATGCTTTCCACATGGCCCTTGAGGGTTTCGCCGCTCATCAGTTGCATGTCGGCTTTATCCCCCACTTTTACATGGGGCAGCTTGGTTTCTTCGAAGAAGCCATAGACCCAGAACGAGTTCATATCGACGACTGCCATCTTCGCCTCGCCGATGCGCGCGTAATCGCCGCGATGTACGTTGAGGTTGGTGACATAACCATCGACGGCCGCCACCACCTGCGTGCGTTTCAAATTCAGCTCCGCCGCTTCCAGTTGCGCCTGGGCATGCTGGTAGTCGGCCAGGGCCGAGTCGGCGATGTTGCTGGCGTCGTCGCGGTTTTCCTTGGAGATCACCAGAGCGTCAAGGTCAGCGCGGCGGTGCGCATTGACCTTGCGCATCTCCCAGGTGGCCTTGCGTGACGCCACCAGTGATTGCGCCTGTTTCACCGCAATGCGGTAGTGCTCGGGGTCGATCTGCATCAGCAGGTCGCCCTTTTTCACCAACTGGTTGTCGCGCACCGGCACGTCAACCACCTCGCCAGTGACGTCGGCAGCGACGTTGATGATGTCGGCGCGCACCCGACCATCACGGGTCCACGGGGTCTGCATGTAATGCACCCACAGCGTACGGCCAATCCAGATCGCCAGGGCCAAGACCAGCAATGTCGCAAGCAGGCTGAAAAACTTTTTCATCAGGGCATTCTCAACGGTAGACGGTCAGCGCCATGGCGCCGAACAGGCAAACAAATAGGCTCAGGCGCAGCAACGCCGGGTGCCAGAAAAAACGGTACAGGTCATAACCCGCCAGGAAACGGTCCAGGGCCCAGGCCAGCCCCGCGGCAATGAAAAACATCAGGGTCATGGTTGGCATGTAGATGCCGTGGAACGCGATTTCACGAGGCATGGGCGACTCCGGAAGGCTTCAGGGCAGCCAGGGGCGATTGCGGGTCCAGCAGGGACGTGCGGATAAAGTGCAGGTAGCTTTTCACCCGGCGCAGGGCCGAGGTGTCGAAGTGCGGGGCGAAGGGTTCGTCAGTGGCTTGCACGCGGCTGATCGCGTGATCCACCGCGATCAAGGCGCGCTCAAGATTGCTCTGGCCGGGTTGCAGGAACAGCCGCACCAGCGAGCGCCCCATCACCCGGATGGCCTGGCGCCAGGGCTGGGATTCGGCATACGCCGGATGCACCGGCAGGATCGCCTGTTCCTTGCGCAACTCAATGATCGCGTGGCCGACCTCCAGCACCACGAACATCCAGCGCAACAGGTTGCGCTGCACTTGCGGTTGCCCGGCGGCCAGGCCATAGGCCTGGTGCAGCAGGTCGCGGGTGCGGCTTTCGAAACTTGACGCCAGGCCCTTGAGCTTGCCGCTGATCGCGTACACCACTTGCTCGCGCAGGTCGCGCTCCAGGCGGCGCCACAGCCAGGGGCTGTTGGGCGGCAGGATGATCGCGCCCGCCGCCGCACACACCAACATGCCGAGGATCATCGCGATGTAATCGTTGATAAAGGTGTAGGGGTTGTAGATCGTCAGGTTATCCGGCACGGAACCGGTGCTGAAAAAAATCAACAGGCCCAGGCCGACCCCGGCGTATTGCGGCCGCGACGACAGGAACGCACCCAGCACGATCACTGGGGCGAGCATCACGCAGAGCAAGGGAAAGCCATCGATCCAGGGGAACACGAAGAACATTTCGACAAACCCCACCACCGCGCCGATCAAGGTGCCGCAGGCCATCTGAAAGGCCATGCGCTTGGGGTTCGGCGTAGCTGCCGACAGACCCACGGTGGCCGCCGCGATCAGGGTCATGGTGGCGCCGCTGGGCCAGGCGGTGGCCACCCAGTAACTGCCGAGGACGATCAGAATGAATGACGCGCGAATCCCCGAGGCGGCGCAGGCCAGCCAGTTGGTTTTTGGCGTGTAGGCTTCGTCCCAGTGCTCGCGCTCGTGGCTGTGTTCGGCCAGGGAGGCGTGGGTCTGCGCATAGTTGTGCAAGTCATCGACAAAGCGGTACAGCAACTCGTAGGCGGTATGGAAATCCAGTTGTTCGGCCTCGCTCGGCCCGCTCTTCTGAAACAGCGCCCGCAGGCTGCGCACCTTGGCGGGCAGGCCCTCTTTATAAGCCGTGAGTTGGCTCACCAGGCGTGCCGCATCGGGGCTGGTCAAGGCACGGCCGCTGAAGCCATCGAGCAGTTCGGCAAGGTCCTGCAAACCGGGTTTGATGGCCGCTACCACATGGTCGGCAGCATCGCTGCGCAGGCGTTCGAGCAACTGGTGCAGGGCATTGAAGCGCGTGGTGATGCCCATGAACTCGCTGTTCAAACGACTCAGGCGGCCGTTGCGCCGGCGCATGTGCGGGTCCTCGAACACGGTGACGCTGCGCAGCCCTTCCAGGCCCACGGCTTCGGCGATAAAGCGCACATTGCTGCTTTCAAAACCCTCGCGCTGGCTGCGGCCACGCAGGCCATCGGTGACGAACAGGGCGAAGGTGCCGAAGCGCTGGTACAAGGCGTTGCGCATGGCCGCGCTGCTGGTTTGCGGAAGGATTGCGGCACTGACCAGGGTCGCGCAGAGAATCCCCAGGGAGATTTCCAGCACCCGCCATACCGCCGCCATAAATGCGCCGTCCGGGTGGGCCAGCGCAGGCAAACCCACCATTGCCGCCGTGTAACCGGCCAGCACAAATCCGTAGGCGCGAAAGTTACGGTTGCGCGTCGCACCCGCCGTGCACAGGCCAACCCAGATCGCCAGCGAGCCAAGGAACAGCTCAGTGTTTTGCGCAAACAAGGCGATCAACAACACCATCACCGCAGAGCCTGCGAGGGTGCCGAGGAAACGATAGAAACTCTTGGCGAACACCTGGCCGCTTTGCGGCTGCATCACGATAAACACGGTAATCATCGCGGTGCGCGGTTGTGGCAGCTCCAGGCGCATCGCCAGCCACAGGGTGAGAAACGCGGCGATCAGTACTTTGAAGATATACACCCAGGTCACGCCATCACTGCGTGCCCAGTCGAAAAAGCCACGGCGCCATTCCAGGGAATGCAGCCAACGCAGCGGTGCAGGCAAGGGAGTCATGGGAAACCTGATCAGTGATCGAACACGGCCAGTGCCGCCGGGGTCTTGCTCGGGAGGGTCGTGTCCGGGGCCGGGGCATCGCTGCCCGCGCCAAGGCCACCGCCCAAGGCGGTAACCAGCTCGGCATGGGCGCTCAGGCGCGCAGCCTGGACCTGCTGCTCGACCTGTTGCTGACGAAACAGCAACGTCTGGGCGTTGAGAACATTGAGGTAATCGGTCAGGCCGCGCTGGTAGGCGATCATCGCGATGTCATAGGTTTTCTGCGCCGAGGCCACCGATTCGGCGGCGAATATTTGCTGCTTGGCCATGGATTCGCGGCGGATCAGTTGGTCGCTGATGCCCTTGAGCGCATTGACCAGGGTCTGGTTGTAGCGAGCCACAGCAATGTCGTAGCCGGCGCTGGCCTCGCCCAATTGCGCGCGCAGGCGGCCGCCGTCGAAGATCGGCAAGGTAATCGCCGGGCCGACGCTGTAGTTGAGCTTCTTGCCGGTGAGGAACTCCAGCATACCGCCGCCGGTGGCGACGTAGCCGAGGCTGCCCACCAGGTCGACATTGGGGTAGAAGCCGGCATGGGCCACGTCAATCCCCCGGGCCTGGGCCGCCACTTGCCAGCGGCTGGCGACCACATCGGGACGCTGGCCAAGCAATTGCGCGGGGAGTGCCGACGGCAGTTTCAGCGGTTCGCCGAGGGCCAGGGTCGGTCGCTGCAGTTTTGCCCCCTCCCCCGGGCCCTTGCCGGCCAAAGCCGCCAGTTGGTTGCGGGTCAGGGCGATTTCTTCGTCGAGGGCGTCCAGTTGCCGGTGGGTTTCGGGCAATGGGGACTGGGCCTGGCTGACTTCAAAATGTGTGCCGATACCACCATCCAGACGCTTTTGCGCCAGGTCGAGGATCTGCTGTTGCTGGGCCAGGGTGGCGGCGACGATATCGCGCTGGGCGTAATGCAGCGACAGCTGGATATACGCGCGCACCACGTTGTTCTGCAATTCCAGCTGGGCTTGGCGCGCTTGGGCGACACTCATATGAGCCAGGTCCACCGCGCGTTCAGTGGCGTTGCGTTCGCGGCCCCACAGGTCGAGGGCGTAACTCAGGCCCAAGGCGGCGTTGTTGTCCCAGGTGGTGGAGTTGTCCAGTTTGCCAGGGCCGTAGAACTGATCGCTGGGCCAGTTGTGGCGCTTGAGCGTGGCATCCCCGTTGATCTGCACGGCCTCGGCGGACTCGGCCAGCCCGGCCATGGCCCGCGCTTCACGCACCCGCGCGGCGGCTTCGGCCATGCTCGGGCTGCCTTGTACGGCGAGGTCGATCCAAGCATTGAGTTGCGGATCGCCATAAACCTGCCACCACCGGGTGGTCGGCCAGTGGGCATCCCGGGCGGCGCTCTGGATCGCGTCGTCGGTGGCCAGGGTATTGGCGGCGAGGCTCTTGCCTTGGGGGGCAACTCCTCCGGTTCCGATGCAGCCGCTGATTGCTAACGATAAAGCCCAAACACTGAGAGTCTTCAGCTCTCTGCTGATGCGACGCGGCACTGCTGCGAATTCCTGAGGTGGTGTTGCGGGGACGGTGCGGCAATTCTAGGGGGCGCAAGGAATGGCGATAAGGTGGGATTCCTGTGAATCTTTGTTACCGTTAAGGCGATAATCCATTGGTCGGGCTCACTCGCCCCCGTAACTTCGTGTCACAATTTGCCATCTCCCTTGAGAGCACCCCATGGACACTTTGCAAAACATGCGCGCCTTCAGTTGTGTCGCCGAAGCCGGCAGCTTCACCGCCGCCGCCGTGCAACTGGACACCACCACGGCCAACGTCTCGCGCGCGGTCTCCAATCTGGAGGCCCACCTGCAAACCCGTTTGCTCAACCGCACCACCCGCCGCATCGCCCTGACCGAGGCGGGCAAACGCTATTTATTACGCTGTGAGCAAATCCTGGCCTATGTCGAGGAAGCCGAGGCCGAGGCCAGCGACGCCCATGCACGGCCTGCCGGGCAGCTCAAAGTGCACACCATGACCGGCATCGGCCAGCATTTCGTGATCGACGCGATTGCCCGCTATCGCCGCACCCACCCCGATGTGACCTTCGACCTGACCCTGGCCAACCGCGTGCCAGACCTGCTGGACGAGGGCTACGACGTGTCCATCGTGCTCGCCAGCGAGCTGCCGGACTCAGGGTTTGTCTCCCAGCGCCTGGGGATCACCTACAGCATCGTCTGTGCCTCGCCGGCCTACGTCAAAGCCAACGGCTGCGCGCAGCGCCCCAGTGATCTGCTCAACCATGCCTGCCTGCGCCTGGTCAGCCCGGTGATCCAGTTGGACAAATGGGTGTTCAACGGCCCGGATGGCCAGGAAAGCGTGAGCATCAACAGCTCGCCATTCCTGGTGAATTCCGCCGACGCGATGAAGACCGCGATCATCAGCGGCATGGGTGTCGGCCTGCTGCCGGTGTACGCGGCCATCGAAGGCCTGCGCAATGGCACCCTGGTGCGAATGATGCCGACTTACCGCTCCCAGGAACTGAACCTGTACGCCATCTACCCGTCGCGCCAGTACCTGGATGCGAAGATCAAGACCTGGGTCGAATACCTGCGTGGCTCGCTGCCGGAGATCCTGGCGGCGCACCAGGCGGAGTTGGTGGCGTATGAGTTGAGTGGGAGTTTGGGTAGCGTGCGCCTTACGACCTGATTTGGAACACGGCCTCCCAAATAGTGGAGATCACCCTGTGTACGGGCTTGCCCGCGATAGCCATGAGTATCTACACAACTGTCTTCTTGGTATGTGTACATATCCGTTGCTGCGGTCAGGGCCACTTAGGGTTCCGCTCTTACAGCGGGTCACTTTCGAAAAGCGCGAAAGTAACCAAAGCGCTCTTGCCCCACCACTCGGTGCCTCGCCTAGGCTCGGCATGCCCGTAATCCGACATTGATTTGGGTGGCCGCCGCGATGGGCCATCCATGGCCCAGCGCGGCTAAACCGGCGTCCTGCCGGTTTACCCCCCAAATCAATATCGGATTCCGGCCAGCGTGGTTTAACGGGGCGCCTAAGATCAAAATCAAAAAGCAAAGCGAGTCGAGGCGGCCTGACAGCCGACCTGATTCTTGATGCGTACGCGCACCCTTTGTGGGAGCGGGCTTGCTCGCGAAGGCACTGGGTCAGTCAACATCAATATTTGCTGGGCCGACATCTTCGCGAGCAAGTCGAATCGTCGCACCGCCGCTCCCACAGGTAAGCAGCCAGCTCTGCACTATGCTTTTACTTTTGCTTTTACTTTTGATCTGGCTTTTGATCTTAGGTGCCCCGTCAAACCACGCTGGCCGCAGGCAGGTATTGCACAGTGGGCACCCGGTGTCCTGACAAGTGTGTGCAGGAATGTTAGCTTGCTTGGCATTCCTCCCTGTCGATGAGCCCCACTTGCGATGAAAAAGACTGTCCTCGCCTTCAGCCGTGTCACCCCCGAGATGATCGAACGCCTGCAACAGGACTTTGACGTCATCGCGCCCAACCCCAAGCTCGGTGATATCAACGCGCAATTCAATGAAGCCCTGCCCCACGCCCACGGCCTGATCGGCGTGGGCCGCAAGCTGGGCCGTGCGCAGCTCGAAGGTGCGGGCAAGCTGGAGGTGGTGTCCAGCGTCTCGGTGGGCTACGACAACTACGATGTGGACTACTTCAACGAACGCGGGATCATGCTCACCAATACCCCCGATGTGCTGACCGAAAGCACCGCCGACCTGGCCTTCGCCCTGCTGATGAGCAGCGCCCGTCGCGTGGCCGAGCTGGACGCCTGGACCAAGGCCGGGCAGTGGAAAGCCAGTGTCGGCGCGCCGTTGTTTGGCTGTGATGTACACGGCAAGACCCTGGGCATCGTCGGCATGGGCAATATCGGCGCCGCCATCGCCCGCCGTGGGCGCCTGGGCTTCAATATGCCGATTCTCTACAGCGGCAACAGCCGCAAGAGCGCGCTGGAACAGGAACTGGGCGCGCAGTTTCGTAGCCTGGACCAGTTGCTGGCCGAGGCGGATTTCGTGTGCCTGGTGGTGCCGCTCAGCGAGAAAACCCGTCATTTGATCAGCACTCGCGAACTGGGGCTGATGAAGTCCAGTGCAATCCTGGTGAACATCTCCCGGGGTCCGGTAGTGGACGAGCCCGCGCTGGTCGAGGCCCTGCAAAACCACACCATCCGCGGCGCTGGGCTGGATGTGTATGAGAAGGAGCCGCTGGCCGAGTCGCCGCTGTTCCAACTGAGCAATGCGGTGACCTTGCCGCATATCGGTTCGGCCACCCATGAAACCCGCGAAGCCATGGCCAACCGCGCCCTGGACAACCTGCGCAGCGCATTGTTGGGCCAGCGCCCGCAGGATCTGGTGAACCCGCAGGTGTGGAAAGGCTAAGACACAACACAACCCACTGTAGGAGCGAGCGTGCTCGCGAAAAACATTAACGATAACGCGTCTATCCTGAATAAACGCGGCGTCCTCGGGTTTTTCGCGAGCACGCTCGCTCCTACAGTTTTTTGTGCCTGAGTCGATAACCTGCCATAGAAGATTGTTATCCCTGATCCACAGAAGGTTTTTATGTCCACCACCAAAGCCCGCGCAGATTCACTCTCGCTTCTGCTCTTTACCTTGCGCAGCGGCAAGCTGATGGCCATCAACCTGCTGAAAGTCAGCGAAATCATTCCCTGCCCGCCGCTGACCAAGCTGCCGGAGTCCCACCCCCACGTCAAAGGCATCGCCACCCTGCGTGGCGCGGCCTTGTCGGTGATCGACCTCAGCCGCGCGCTGGGCGAAATGCCCCTGCAAGACCCCGACGGCGGCTGCCTGATCGTCACCGATGTCAGCCGTTCCAAGCAGGGCCTGCATGTGCAGGCCGTGAGCCGGATCGTGCATTGCCTGACCACCGATATCCGCCCGCCACCCTTCGGCTCCGGCGGCACGCGCTCGTTTATCACCGGCGTGACCCAGGTGGACGGCGTGCTGGTGCAAGTGCTGGACATCGAAAAAGTCATCCATGCCATCGCCCCCGCCCAGATCGAAGTGGCCCCCACCGACCTGACCATGGAAGAGGCCGAAGTGCTCGGCCATGCACGCATCCTGGTGGTGGACGACAGCCAGGTCGCCCTGCAGCAATCGGTACACACCCTGCGCAACCTCGGCCTGACCTGCCACACCGCACGCAGCGCCAAGGAAGCCATCGACGTGCTGCTGGAGCTGCAAGGCACTGCCGGGCAGATCAATGTGGTGGTGTCTGACATCGAGATGTCGGAAATGGACGGTTATGCCCTCACCCGCACCCTGCGCGAAACCCCGGACTTCCAGGACCTTTACGTGCTGTTGCACACCTCCCTGGACAGCGCGATGAACAGCGAAAAAGCGCGCTTGGCCGGTGCCGACGCGGTATTGACCAAGTTCTCGTCGCCCGAACTGACCAAATGCCTGGTTGTCGCGGCCCAGACGGTGGCGCAGAAAGGCCTGTAGACGGTGACAGAGTATTACCAACTGCTACGCCGCGACCTCACTGGCAGCCTGCCCGCACCACAGTGGCCGGCCGACACCCGCCTGGATCATTACCGCGAAGAGCTGGCCCCGGCGATTCATGCGGTATTGCGCATGACCCAGGAACAGGGCGGTGGCCGCGTCGCCAACCTGGACACCTGGCAGCAGCAGTTCGTCACCGACGCAGAGTTCGACCCCACGCTGTGCCTGGTGGCCAGTAACGGTGATGGCATTCTCGGCGTCGCACAGTGCTGGACCAGTGCCTTTATCAAGCACCTCTGCATACACCCCTGCGCCCAGGGCCAGGGCCTGGGGCGCGCCTTGTTGCTGCATAGCTTCCAGGTGTTCAAGCAGCGTGGCGAACCCTATGTGGACCTCAAGGTACGCGAGAGCAATCTGCGCGCACGTCAGTTGTATGAGAGTGCGGGCATGGTCTTTGTCCTGCGCGACGTGGTGCCGCAAGACTGACAGGCACTGGCGCATAACTTGCTTCCAGAGTCTCTGAACGGCGGATAGAGGTAAAAACCCGTCACCGTTCTAGAGAGCCCTCTGACCTGGCCTGGTAGCAGATCCTCCATGAATACTCAGTTTTCCTGCGTAGGTTGCGGCAAATGCTGCACCGATCACCATGTACCCCTGACCCTCGACGAAGCCCGCATGTGGGCGGCAGACGGTGGCAATGTCATCGTTCTGGTGGAAGGCTTCCTGGGCAACGGCCTGGGCCTGCCACTGCAGCAACGCGAGCATGCCGAACGGCGTTCGGTGGTGGTGCCCAGCGGCACAACCCAAGCGTTTGTAGCAATCACCTTTGCCGCCTACAACGCCGGGCCCTGTCGGAATCTTGACGCAGACAACCGCTGCGGGATCTATGAGCGTCGCCCGCTGGTCTGTCGCATCTACCCGATGGAGATCAACCCGCATATCCCGCTGAACCCGGCCGCCAAGGATTGCCCACCGCACGCCTGGGAACAGGGCCCGGCGCTGATCGTCGGCGGCGAACTGATGGACCTGGAACTGGCAGATTTGATCCGCCGTTCCCGCCAGGCTGACCGTGACGATGTGCAGACCAAGGAAGCGGTGTGCGCCCTGTTGGGGATTCGCACCACCGCGCTCAAGGGCGATGGCTTTACCGCGTACCTGCCGGACATGGGCGCCTTTGCCCAGGCCATTGAGTTGGCGGTGGAGCAACCCGCCGAGGCCCATGAATGGGCATTTCATGTCTCCGGAATGGACATTGCCGAACAGTTGCTGGACGCCGGGGCACAGATAGCCACCGAGGTGCCGGCCAACTATGCGTTTATCTCCCTGCGCGCAGCCTGACCTGACACGGGCAAACGCTAGCGGCGCTTGCCCCAGAACTCTTCTGCCAGCCGCCGCAGGTCTTGCGCCAGTGCCGCCACGTCGCCCGAACTGAGCTGGCTTTGCTGGCCGGCACTGACAGTGGCCTCGCCAGCATTGCGGATGCCGACGATATTGCGATTGATGTCCTCGCTCACCGCGCTCTGCTCTTCCACCGCCGTCGCGATCTGCATACTCATCGCGGTGATCTGGTTGACCCGCTGACTGATGCCGTCCAGGGCCGATGCGGCACGCTGGGCATGCTCGACACTGACGTCGACATGTTGGCTGCTTTGTTCCATGGCCATCACCGCATCCCGGGCGCCGCCCTGCAGGGTGCTGATCATGCGCTGGATTTCATTGGTCGATTGCTGGGTACGTTGGGCCAGGCCGCGCACTTCGTCGGCCACCACCGCAAAGCCACGGCCCTGTTCGCCCGCCCGCGCGGCTTCGATGGCCGCGTTGAGCGCCAGCAGGTTGGTCTGCTCGGCAATCGCCCGGATCACTTCCAGCACACTGGAAATATCACCGCTGTGGTTTTCCAACTGATGGATCACGGTGGTGGCCCTGGCCAGCTCCTGAGACAGGCGCAGCACCGCATCGCGGCTTTCGTCCACCCGCTGATGACCTTCGCGGGTCTCGCTACCGGCCTGGTCTGCGGCCTTCGAGGCCTGCTGGGCATGGTGGGCGACTTGCGCCACACTGGCCGCCATCTGCTGGATGGCGGTTGCCACCTGATCGGTCTGGCTCTGCTGGCCAAGGGTGCTGGTGTGACTGCTATCCAGTTGTTCGACCAATGCGGCGGCGTGCCCGGATAAACGCTGCGACGCATCGCCAATCCGGCCGACCACCGCGCCTACCTGGGCCTCAAGCATCTGCATGGCAAATTCGATTTGCCCCAGCTCATCCGCGCGCCCGGTGTAGATCGCCTGGCTGACGGGGTTGTCGGCAATCTGCCGCGCCCGCTCACTCAATTGCTTCAGGGGACGCAATAACAGATTGATGCCCAATACCCCCGCCGCGCCCACTGCCGCCAGGCCCAGCACTTGCAACGCCCATGAATAACTCGCCAACCCAGCCCCCACGCCCCAGGTCAGGACGCACGTTGCGCCGGTGACCAGCGACAACTTCAAGGGCATCTCCAGTATTGGCCGCCAGCGCCGAGTCCCTGCACGCAGGCGCGCATAAGCGCGCTCCGCCGCCATCACTCGCCGCGCATCAGGCTTGGTGCGTACCGACTGATATTCCACCGCCACGCCGTCGCGCGTGACCGGCGAGGCATAGGCACTGACCCAATAATGATCACCGTTCTTGCAGCGATTCTTCACCATGCCCATCCACGAGCGACCGCTCTTGAGGGCCTGCCACATATGGGCAAAGGCCGCCGACGGCATGTCCGGATGGCGCAGCAGATTATGTGGCGCGCCCAACAATTCCTCGCGGCTGTAGCCACTGACGTCGATGAAGTCCTGGTTGGCGTAGGTAATCGAACTGCCGAGGTCAGTGGTCGAGAGGATATTGGCGTCTTGGGCAATGTCCACACTTCGCCCCGTGACCGGGAGATTGATCTTCATGGAAAGCGCGCTCGGGGGGTTATTGAGGGAGTCGGCAAGGGGCACCGACTCTAAGCGCACCGCTTGAGCAAATACTGATCCAGCTCATGTTCCACGCATTTAGTTGCCCGGTGTGATCACCACCGCCCCGTGATGGTCCTCGGTCTGGGCCACACACTCGATCGCCACCCGTGCGCCGCGCGGCAGCCTGCGTACGGCCAGTACGCTGCGGGCGGGCAAGCGGCTACTGGCGAAGTAACCCAGGTACACCTGGTTGACCAGGGCCAGGTCATCCAGCTCGACCAGCATCAAGGTGCATTTGGCCACTCGGTCCAGCGACGACTGATGGCGCTCCAGCAGGTCGTGCAGGGTCTTCATCACCTGTGTCATCTGCGCGCCCGTGCCTCCTCTGACCAGATTGCGGTTCGCATCCACACCCAAAATAGTCGAGATATACAGCGTGCTGCCCACCCGCACAGCCTCGGAAAAGGTCAGCTCCACATCAGTGGGGTAGAACTGCGGCCCATTGGTGTCTTGCACGGTGGCGGCGTCGGGCTCTTGCTCCTGATAGTTCTGGAGAATGCGCCGATGCTCGCCGCTCTGCCTGAGCTGCTCCAGCGCCCGGTTAAGGTCACTGCGTAACTCGGGGTCGGATTTGCGCACGCCGATGGCCACGGCGGTGCCCATCTGCTGCCCGGTGACTGGCGGGCCGACGAAGTCGAAAGATTGCCCCTGCTCAGTGTCGAGCAGTTCCTGGCGGATTTCTGCGGTGCCCTGCAGCGTCGCGTCGATATCACCGGCCACCAGGCTGCGGATCAACTGGTCGTTGAGCCAGAAGCTCTTGATGATCACACCGGCCGGTGCCCATTGTGCCTGGGCGAAGGCTTCACGATTGCTCCCGGTCAGCACGCCCACACGCTTGCCCTTGAGGGCGCGCACCGTGGGCATCAGCCCGGAATACCTACGTGCTACCAAGTGCGTGGTCAGGGGGTACAAATCGTCGGTAAAGTCGATCAGGTTGCGGCGCTGGGGCGTTGAAGCCATACCCATGATCGCATCGAAACGCCGGTTTTCGAGGGCCTCGATACTGCGGGTGAATACCTGGTCGACCCAGATGCAGCGGGCGTCGAGCTGGGCACACAAAGCATTGCCCAAGTCGATGTTCAGGCCGACCAACTGCCCTTGTGCATTGCGGCTTTCATAGGGAGGAAACAGCGGGGAGATCGCGAAGCGGATCTCGCTGCGTGGCGCAGCACCGGCTGCTGCCCCAACAAAAAAACCGCCTGACAACAGCCCAGCGGATAACACGAAGATCTTTGCCAAAGCCATGAAGACATCCCTTTCTTGAAAGACCAACGCCTTCAACCGGGGCTTCTGCCAGCCAGGTGGGGCGAAGGGGTATCGAGCAAGCTTTCAAGAAAGAGTCATGGACCGACAAGGCGAAAAGTCAGCAATGATTGTAGGCACAACTGCCGTTAGCGTTTACCCATCGAGCGGCGTGTGCCTGGCGGCGCCATACCAGGGGTCTTGGTGTGGCCGTTCTTGGCGCCGTTTTTGTACCACGGCTGATTACCGTCTTTCGCCCCGGCCAGTTCACCCGGTTTGAAAGGGAACTTAAAAGCAGGAATTACCGGCTTGGCTTCACTGTCGAGGCTGTCTGGGTTGGCGGGATCAGCCAATTCGGCGCTTTCAACAGGCGATTGTGTCGGGGAAGTCATGGAAGCTCCGGAACGTGCAAAAAATGACGCGGGCCCGCCTTGCAGGCCACACTGGCGCGCAGTATACCTGCGCGCCCTAGTTCTTTAACCACTGCTCGTACGAATGGTCGACCTTTGCTGACAGCGCTGTCAGTTAACGGTCACTTTGCTGACCGGGTTTGCAGGCTATAAAGAGCATCCAGCCTTCCAACTCTCTGTCCGGACGCCGCTCGCCCATGCACATTCAACGAAAAACCACCTTGATTGTGCTCGTCTGCGTGGCCCTGGCGACTGTGGCCTGGCTCTCGATCCGGCCAACCAAGACCAAGCTGTCCGCCTCCAGTGCGATTCCGGTGCGGGTGGTCAGTGTCGCGCAACAGGATATCCCGCGTTTTGTCAGCGGGATCGGCTCGGTGCTGTCGCTGCACAGTGTGGTGATTCGCCCCCAGGTCGATGGCATTCTCACCCAATTGCAGGTCAAGGAAGGGCAACTGGTCAAGGCCGGCGACCTGCTGGCGAGCATCGATGACCGGGCGATCCGCGCCAGCCTCGACCAGGCCAAGGCCCAGTTGGGCGAAAGCCAGGCGCAGTTGCAGGTGGCGCAGGTCAATCTCAAGCGTTACAAGGAGCTGAGCATCGACGACGGTGTGTCGAAGCAGACGTATGACCAGCAACAAGCCCTGGTCAACCAGCTCAAGGCCACGGCACAGGGCAACCAGGCGGCGATTGATGCGGCCCAGGTACAACTTTCCTACACGCAGATTCGCTCCCCCGTCAGCGGCCGGGTGGGGATTCGCAATGTGGATGAAGGCAACTTCCTGCGCACCAGCGATACCCAAGGCCTGTTCTCGGTGACACAGATCGACCCGATCGCGGTGGAGTTCTCCCTGCCACAACAGATGTTGCCGACCCTGCAAGGCCTGATCGCCGCGCAGCATCCAGCCAGTGTCGATGCGTTCCTCGGCGCCGACACCGATAGCCCGGCGGCGGTCCTGCTTGGCGAAGGCCGCCTGAGCCTGATCGATAACCAGATCAGCGCTACCACCGGCACCATCCGCGCCAAGGCCGAATTCAGCAATGCCACGCAAACACTATGGCCAGGGCAACTGGTCACGGTGAAGATCCAGACCGCCCTCGACAAGGCGGCCCTGGTGGTGCCGCCGACCGTGGTCCAGCGCGGCATGGACTCGCACTTCGTGTACCGCCTCAATGGCGACAAGGTGGACGTGGTCCCCGTACACGTGGCCTACCAGAACAGTGACCTGACGATTGTCACCGGGGTGCAGTCCGGCGATGTGCTGGTCAGCGACGGCCAGTCACGCCTCAAGGCCGGCGCCCAGGTGGAGGTGCTCAAGGAGCCGCCGCAAGTGATCCAGACGGCCCAAGCGCAGGCCCGGCCATGAAAGGCCATGGTTCGGTATCGGCCTGGTGCGTCGACCATCCGGTCGCCACCCTGCTGCTGACCTTTGCCCTGGTGCTGCTGGGCTTGATTGCCTTCCCGCGCCTGCCGGTCGCGCCGCTGCCAGAGGCGGAGTTCCCGACCATCCAGGTCACCGCCCAACTGCCCGGCGCCAGCCCCGACACCATGGCGTCCTCGGTGGCCACGCCCCTGGAAGTGCAATTCAGTGCCATCCCCGGCATGACCCAGATGACCTCCAGCAGCGCCCTGGGCTCCACGCTGCTGACCCTGCAATTTACCCTCGACAAGAGCATTGATACCGCCGCCCAGGAAGTGCAGGCGGCGATCAATACCGCGGCCGGCAAGTTGCCCAGCGACATGCCCAACCTGCCGACCTGGCGCAAGGTCAACCCGGCGGACAGCCCGGTGCTGATCCTCAGCATCAGTTCCAACAACATGCCTGGCACCGAACTGAGCGACTATGTGGAAACCCTCCTGGCCCGGCAGATCAGCCAGATCGACGGGGTGGGCCAGATCAGCATCACCGGCCAGCAGCGCCCGGCCATTCGCGTGCAAGCCTCGCCGGACAAGCTCGCCGCCATTGGCCTGACCCTGGCCGACATCCGCCTGGTGCTCCAGCAATCGAGCCTGAACCTGGCCAAGGGCGCGCTGTATGGGCGCGACAGCGTGTCGACGCTGTCGACCAACGACCAACTGTTTCATCCCGAGGAATATGGCGAGCTGATTGTTTCCTACAAAGACGGCGCGCCCGTGCAACTGCGCGATGTGGCGCGGGTGATCAATGGCTCGGAGAACGCCTACGTGCAGGCCTGGTCTGGCGACACGCCAGGGGTCAACCTGGTGATTTTCCGCCAGCCGGGGGCCAACATCGTCGACACCGTGGACCGCATCCAGGCCGAGCTGCCGCGCCTGCAGGCGATGCTGCCGGCGTCGGTGGATGTCAGCTCGTTGTCGGATCGCACCAAGACCATTCGCGCCTCGCTGCATGAAGTGGAAATCACCCTGTTGATCGCCGTGTTGCTGGTGGTGGCGGTGATGGCGCTGTTCCTGCGCCAGTGGTCGGCAACCCTGATTGTCTCCAGCGTGCTGGGGGTATCGCTGGTGGCCACTTTCGCCTTGATGTACGTGATGGGGTTCAGCCTGAATAACCTGACGCTGGTGGCCATCGTCATCGCCGTGGGCTTTGTGGTGGACGATGCGATTGTGGTGGTGGAGAACATCCATCGTCATCTTGAGGCGGGCCTGGACAAGCGCGAGGCAGCGATCAAGGGGGCCGGCGAAATCGGTTTTACCGTGGTGTCCATCAGCTTCTCGCTGGTGGCCGCGTTTATCCCACTGCTGTTCATGGGTGGCGTGGTCGGGCGTCTGTTCAAGGAGTTTGCCCTGACCGCGACCTCGACCATCCTGATTTCGGTGGTGGTGTCCCTGACCCTGGCGCCGATGCTGGCCGGGCAGTTCATGCGCGCGCCCACCCACCCTCCCCACGACAAGCCGGGCTTTGGCGAGCGCCTGCTGGCCAGCTATGCCCGGAACCTGCGACGGGCACTGGCCCATCCGCGCACGATGCTCGCTATCTTCACCGTGACCCTGGGCCTGGCCGTGGCCGGCTACGTGTTTATTCCCAAGGGGTTTTTCCCGGTACAAGACACCGGCTTTATCCTCGGCACCAGCGAGGCGGCCGCCGATGTGTCCTACCCCGATATGGTGGCCAAGCACCAGGCCCTGGCCGAGATCATCAAGGCCGACCCGGCGGTGGAAAACTTCTCACACTCGGTGGGCGTGACCGGCAGCAACCAGACCATTGCCAACGGCCGCTTCTGGATTGCCTTGAAGGATCGCGGCGATCGCGACGTGTCCGCCAGCCAGTTCATCGACCGGATTCGCGCCAAACTGGCCCAGGTACCGGGGATCGTGCTGTACCTGCGCGCCGGCCAGGACATCAACCTCAGCTCCGGGCCCAGCCGCAGCCAGTACCAATACGTGCTCAAGAGCAACGATGGCGCGACCCTGAATACCTGGACCCAGCGCCTGACCGAAAAACTGCGCGCCAACCCGGCCTTTCGCGATCTGTCCAACGACCTGCAACTGGGCGGCAGCATCACCCACATCAGCATCGACCGCCAGGCGGCCGCGCGGTTTGGGCTGACGGCCACCGATGTCGACCAGGCGCTGTACGACGCGTTCGGCCAGCGTCAGGTCAATGAGTTCCAGACCGAGACCAACCAGTACCAGGTGGTGCTGGAGCTGGACAGCCAACAACGGGGCAAGGCCGAGAGCCTGAATTATTTCTATCTGCGCTCGCCGCTCAGTGGCGAGATGGTGCCGCTTTCGGCGCTGGCCAAGGTTGATCCGCCAACCGTCGGACCGTTGTCCATCAGCCATGACGGTATGTTCCCGGCGGCCAACCTGTCGTTCAACCTGGCGCCGGGGGTGGCCCTGGGCGACGCGGTGATCATGCTCGACCAGGCGAAGAACGAGATCGGCATGCCGAGCACCATCATCGGCAACTTCCAGGGCGCGGCCCAGGCATTCCAGAGCTCGTTGGCCAGCCAGCCATGGCTGATCCTCGCGGCGCTGGTGGCGGTCTACATCATCCTTGGCGTGTTATACGAAAGCTTCGTGCATCCGCTGACGATCATCTCGACCCTGCCCTCCGCCGGCCTCGGCGCATTGATCATGCTGTGGCTGTTGGGCCAGGACTTTTCGATCATGGCCTTGATCGGCCTGGTGCTGTTGATCGGCATCGTCAAGAAAAACGGCATCCTGATGATCGACTTTGCCCTGGAAGCCCAGCGCGTACGTGGGCTGGCACCTGGCGATGCGATTTACGAAGCCTGTGTCACGCGTTTTAGGCCGATCATCATGACCACCCTCGCCGCCCTGCTGGGCGCCGTACCGCTGATGCTCGGCGCAGGCCCCGGCGCGGAGCTGCGCCAGCCACTGGGCATCGCGGTGGTCGGTGGGTTGCTGGTGAGCCAGGCGCTGACGCTGTTCACCACACCGGTCATATACTTGTACCTTGAGAAACTTTTCCACAGACCCAAACCGGCGCTCGGGCTGGCGACCACACATTGAGGCGGGGTCATGCGTGTCCTGATTATTGAAGACGAAGAAAAAACTGCCGACTACCTGCATCGCGGGCTGACGGAGCAAGGCTATACGGTGGACGTCGCCCACGATGGCGTCGAGGGCCTGCACCTGGCCCTGGAAAGCGACTACGCGGTGATCGTGCTGGATGTGATGCTGCCCGGCCTCGACGGTTTTGGCGTACTGCGTGCCCTGCGGGCGCGCAAGCAAACCCCGGTGATCATGCTGACCGCCCGCGAGCGCGTGGAAGATCGCATTCGCGGCCTGCGCGAAGGCGCCGACGATTACCTGGGCAAGCCGTTTTCCTTCCTCGAACTGGTAGCGCGCCTGCAAGCCCTGACCCGGCGCAGCGGTGGGCATGAACCGGTGCAGGTGACCATCGCCGACCTGTGGATCGACCTGATCAGCCGCAAGGCCAGCCGCGCCGGCCTGCGCCTGGACCTGACGGCCAAGGAGTTCTCGTTGCTCAGTGTCCTGGCCCGGCGCCAGGGCGAAATCCTGTCGAAGACGGCGATTGCGGAAATGGTCTGGGATATCAACTTCGACAGCGACGCCAATGTGGTCGAGGTGGCAATCAAGCGGCTGCGGGCCAAGCTCGACGGGCCGTTCGAACACAAGCTGCTGCACACTATTCGCGGCATGGGCTACGTGCTGGAGAACCGCAGTGTCGAGTAACTCCATTGCCCTGCGCCTGAGCGGCATGTTCAGCCTGGTGGCGCTGGTGATTTTCCTGCTGATTGGCGGTGCGCTGTACCAGCAGGTGGACCGCGGCCTGGGCCTGTTGCCGGGAGCCGAACTGGATGCGCGCTACAGCGTGCTGGAGTCGTCGATCACCCGCTTCGGTACACAGGATCACTGGGGCAAGATGGCCAACAAGCTCAAGTTGTTGGGGGAAGAGGACAAGCGCATTCGTTTCTGGGTGGTCAGCAGCGACCCAACCTATGAATACGGCAACCCGGATGCGCGCATCCGCGAATTTGCCACAGGGCCGACGGGCAAACGCGACCTGCACCTGCCGGGGCAAGCCTACCCGTTCAAAGTACTGGTCAGTCAGTTCCCCGCCAAAGACCAGCGCCCGCCCCTGCGTTTTATGATCGCCATCGACACCGCCAACTTCCGCACCACCCAGCATCATTTGCTGATGGCGCTGATCAGCCTGGCGTTTGTCGGCGTGGTACTGGCTTCCCTGCTGGGCTTCTGGGTCGCGCGTATCGGCCTCAAGCCGCTGATCAAGTTGTCGGATGAAGCGCAAAAACTGGCACCGCCGAAACTCTCCGGGCGCCTGCAACTGTCGCCGCTGCCGCCGGAACTCAAGCAGTTCGTCAATTCCTTCAACTCCACCCTGGAACGTGTGGAAACCGCCTACTCGCGCCTGGAATCGTTCAACGCCGATGTGGCCCATGAACTGCGCTCGCCGTTGACCAACCTGATCGGCCAGACCCAGGTGGCGCTGACCCGTGGCCGCTCCGCCGAACACTACTTCGAAGTGCTGCAATCGAACCTGGAAGAGTTGGAGCGCCTGCGTTCGATCATCAACGACATGCTGTTCCTGGCCAGCGCCGACCAGGGCAGCAAGGCGACCAAGCTGATTGAAAGTTCCCTGGCCGATGAGGTGGCGACCACCCTCGACTACCTGGACTTCATCCTGGAGGACGCCCAGGTGCAGGTCTCGGTGGTTGGCGATGCCTTGGTGAAAATCGAAAAGGCCCATTTACGGCGAGCACTGATCAACTTGTTGAGCAATGCGGTGCAGCACACGTCACCGGGGCAGGTGATCGAGGTGCGGATTGAAGCCCGGGAGCAGCAGGTGGTGATCGGGGTGACCAACCCTGGCGAGCTGATTGCCAGCGAGCACTTGCCCCGTTTGTTCGAACGTTTCTACCGCGTTGACGCCTCGCGCAGTAACAGCGGGGCCAATCATGGCTTGGGCCTGGCCATCGTCAAGGCGATTGCGTTGATGCATGGCGGGGATGTGTTTGTGCGCAGCGAGCACGGTGGCAACACCTTTGGTATCACCCTGCCGATTTGAATTTTCAAACCTCCCACATAAACCCATTCCCACAGGTTGATCTTCATCGTCTGGACTGTTGCGGTTTGGGCAACAGTCATTATCTTGTTACACTCTGTACCGTACCGCTCGCCTGCGCCAATATGTCGCACCGACGAGCGAGACGGCAAAGACAGCCGACCCGCCCTGCCATTTCCCTCGACTTATTTCCAGGGCTCTACACTGGGAATCTGTTTTAAAGCCGCTGACTTCAGCGGCTTTTTTTTGCCGTAAAAAAGGCCAGGAACACCCCACGACATTGGCCGTTCAGACTGACCCAAAGGAGCTCCCCGGTGAAAACCGCGCTGACATTCACCCCGTTATTCCTCGCGATTGCAGCAACTATCTCCCCGCTCGCCCATGCGGCAGACGCTCCACCTGCCGACGGTTTCGTCGAAGGCTCAACGCTCAACATCAACACCCGCAACTACTACATGAACCGCGACCGCCGCGACATTCATATCGATGACAGCAAAGAATGGGGCCAGGGTTTTCTCGGTATCTTCGAATCCGGCTACACCCAAGGCACCGTGGGTTTTGGCCTGGATGCCCACGCCATGCTCGGCCTGAAACTCGACGGCGGTGGCGGCACCGATGGCTCCAGCATCCTGCCGTACGGCAGCGGCAGCGGCAAAGCGCCCGGGTCGTTTTCCACCGGTGGCGGCACCCTCAAGATGCGCGCCTTCGATACCGAGCTGAAAGCCGGTGACCTGTTCCTCAACAACCCGGTGATTGCCGGTGGCATGACTCGCATGCTGCCCGAGACCTTTCGTGGCGTCAGCCTGACCAACCACAGCCTGGACGGCTGGATGTTCGAAGGTGGACAGGCCAGCTTTGCCAAGCTCTACAACCAGAGTGGCCATGGGCGTATCGGCACCAGCTATGGCGCGCTGCCCAAAGGTGAAAGCAGCCAACACATGAACTGGGCCGGCATGGCCTGGAGCGGCCTGCCAGGACTGACCAGCAACCTGTACGCCTCCGAGCTCAAGGACGTGTGGAACCAGTACTACTACGACCTGGACTACACCTACGCGCTCAATGACCTGGTCAGCCTCAACCCGGGCCTGCACTTCTACCATACCCAGGACACCGGGCATGCGCTGCTGGGGGATATCGACAACAACACCTACAGCCTGCATTTCACCGTCGGCGTGGGCAATCACAGCGTCACCGCCGCGTACCAGCGGGTCAACGGCAACACGCCGTTCGACTACATCGCCCAGGGCGACAGCGTGTACCTGGACAACTCCCAGCAGTACTCGGACTTCAACGGCCCCAACGAGCGTTCGTGGAAGCTCAAGTACGCCTATGACTTCGCAGGTCTGGGCCTGCCTGGCCTGACCTCGGCGGTGTCCTATATCAGTGGCAAGACCGACCTGACCAAGGTCGACCCCAACAGCCGTGGCTACTCGGCCTGGTACAACGCCGACGGCAAGAACGCCAAGCACTGGGAACGGGACATCGACCTCAAGTACGTGGTGCAGGGCGGCAAGGCCAAGGACCTGGCGGTGCGCCTGCAATGGGCGACCAACCGTGGCAGCAATGGCTACTCGGCGGTGGACCGGGATGTGGATGAGTACCGGATGATCGTCGACTATCCAATCAACGTGTTCTAACCCGTAGCACTGTAGGAGCCGGCTTGTCGGCCCCTACATCTTGTTCTGCACTCTTTTGCGGGCTTGCTACTACGCTAAGGGCATCCTCGACGCAGAAGTACGCCCGATGAGCTCAAGCCCAGCACGCCCGCCCCGCCCGACCCGTCGCCCGGAGTTTATGTTGATCCTGGGCAGCGGCCTCACCGTGCTGATGATCGTCAGTGTCGTGACCGTGCTGCTGATTCGTGAACACGCCAACACCCTGCAGGCAGCCAAGCGTACGGCGAGCACCATCACCCAACTGATCGACGCCGATGTGCTGCGGAACGTCGAACTGTATGACCTGTCCCTCAAGGGCCTGATCGCCGCCACCGAGCGTAGCGATCTAGAGGGTGTGTCGGCCAACATCCGCCACCTGGTGTTGTTCGACCGCTCGACGGCCGCACGCTACAAGGGCGATATCCTGTTGCTGGACAGGACCGGCGAGGTCATCGCCGACTCTTCGCTACTAAAGCCCAAGCCCGGCAACTTTGCCGACCGCGACTACTTCCAGGTGCACCGTCAAAACCCGGAGCTCGGGCTGTTTATCAGCCGCCCCTTCCAGACTCACTGCGTGTGTGAGGATAACTGGCGCATTGCCTTCAGCCGCCGTGTGTCGTCCGCCGACGGGCGCTTTATGGGCGTCGCAGTCGCGTCCATGCGTTTGTCGTACTTTGACCAACTGTTCAATAGCCTGAACATTGGCAACAACAGCACCATCAACCTGCTCAATCACCAGGGCATCCTGCTGGCGCAACAGCCGTTGCTGGAGCCGGACATTATCAACAAGGACCTGAGCGCCCGACCCAACGTTGCCCGGATCCTGCGCGAGCGCGACGGCAGCTTTAGCAGCGTCTCCAGCGTCGACCGTCAACGACGCCTGTACACCTTCTCCAATGTCGGTGCCCTGCCGTTGATTGTGGTGGTGGCCTTGTCCAACGACGAGATCTTCGCCCCCTGGAAACGTGCCGCCCTGCTGATCAGCGCTGCCACCGGGGTGTTGTGCATCGGTTTGCTGTGGCTGACCTGGATGTTGTGCATGGAGTTGCGCCGTCGCTATCGTGCCGAAGGGGTGCTGTCAGAACTGGCAGCTACCGACCCGCTCACTGGCCTGGCCAACCGCCGCACACTGGACCAGCGCCTGAACCTGGAATGGGATCGCGCCCAGCGCTCCGGCGAACCCTTGACCCTGTTGATGATTGATGTCGACCACTTCAAGGCCTTCAACGACCGCCATGGCCATCAGGGTGGTGACGAAGCACTGCGCAGTGTGGCTCAGGTGATCGAGAGCAATATCCGCAGGCCCGCCGACCTCGCGGCCCGTTATGGCGGTGAGGAGTTTGCGGTGATCCTGCCCAATACCGACAGCCAGGGCGCCCAGGTGATTGCCGAGCATATCCGCAGCAGCGTCGAGCACTTGCCACGGGTGGCCGGGGATACACAGCCAGTCACCGTGAGCATCGGCCTTAGTAGCTGGCACAAACGCAGCAATGCGTCATTGGAAGAACTGCTGCTCAGTGCCGACCGGGCGCTGTATGAGGCCAAGGATGGCGGGCGCAACCGTACCGTTGATGCCGCAGGTTGATTGCGCTATAAAAAAAGGCCACCCGAAGGCAGCCTTTAAAAACTAAAGAAAGAGAGTTGTTACTTACACCGCCGCAACGGGACGCATGTAAGAGATCGGTGCGGTGCTGGCATCTTCGAAGGTGACGACTTCCCAAGCATCTTTCTGCTCAATCAACTTGCGCAGGAGCTGGTTGTTCAGTGCATGGCCCGACTTGAAGCCTTTGAACTCGCCTATCAGGCTATTGCCCAGCAGGTAGAGGTCACCAATTGCATCGAGGATCTTGTGCTTCACGAATTCGTCTTCATAGCGAAGGCCGTCTTCGTTCAGTACACCATCCGCGTCGACCACGATGGCGTTTTCCACGCTGCCGCCGAGTGCGAGGTTGTGCTTGCGCAGGTACTCGATGTCACTCATGAAACCAAAGGTACGGGCGCGGCTGACTTCTTTTACGAACGAAGTGCTGGAAAAATCCACGCTTGCACTTTGGGTGCGGTCACGGAATACCGGGTGATCGAAATCGATCTCAAAGCTCACTTTAAAGCCTTCGAACGGGACGAAGGTGGCGCGCTTGTCGCCGTCTTCTACTGTCACTTCCCGCAGAATGCGAATGAACTTCTTGGCTGCGTCCTGTTCTTCCAGGCCGGCAGATTGAATCAGGAATACGAAAGGTCCAGCGCTACCATCCATGATCGGGACTTCAGACGCGGAGAGCTCGACGTAGGCGTTATCGATGCCCAGGCCAGCCATGGCCGAGAGCAAGTGCTCCACCGTGTCCACTTTGACGTCACCGTTGACCAATGTGGTCGACATGGTGGTTTCGCCAACGTTTTCCGCGCGAGCAGGAATCTGCACCACAGGGTCCAGGTCGGCACGAACAAACACGATGCCGGTGTCGACAGGTGCGGGCTTGAGGGTCAGGTATACCTTCTCCCCGGAGTGCAGACCTACACCTGTGGCACGGATAATATTCTTCAGGGTGCGTTGTTTAATCATGGCTTGGACCGCTTCAGCGCAAATTGCGAACTGGTATCAACAAAGGCTGGCGATAATAACAGACCAGACCTTTGCTGAACACCAATCACCTTCATAGCCCTGATACATTCCATTAATCGGCCTGACGACGCAGGAAAGCCGGGATGTCCAGGTAATCCAGATCATCTTGCGGATTCGGGCTACGGGACGCAGCAGCACCGGCCTGAGCCTGGTTGCGCATCACGGTCGGGCGATCCAGGTCACGGTAGTTCACCGACGGCATTTCCGGGCGCACAGGCGCTGGAGCGGCAGTCGAAGACGCCTGGCTGGTGTGAACGGTATTGTCGATGACCTTCACAGGCTTCTCGATTTTTGCGCCCAGGCCAGTGGCAACCACGGTCACATGCAGTTCGTCGCGCATGTCTGGATCGATAACAGTACCGACCTTGACCATCGCGTGCTCGGAAGCGAAGGCTTCGATGATGCTACCCACGTCGGAGTACTCACCCAGGGACAGGTCGGGACCTGCGGTGATGTTCACCAGGATGCCGCGTGCACCTTGCAGGTTCACGTCTTCGAGCAACGGGTTGCGGATGGCCGCTTCGGTGGCTTCACGTGCACGGTTCGGACCGCTGGCGCAGCCAGTGCCCATCATCGCCATGCCCATTTCGCTCATCACGGTACGTACGTCGGCAAAGTCGACGTTGATCATGCCCGGACGCTTGATGATGTCGGAGATACCGCGAACGGCACCGGCCAGTACGTCATCGGCCTTGGCGAAAGCCGACAGCAGGCTTGCGTCTTTACCGAGAATGGTCAGCAGTTTCTCGTTGGGGATGGTGATCAACGAGTCAACGCTTTCAGACAGCAGACGGATACCCTCGTCGGCGATCTGCATGCGCTTGCGGCCTTCGAACGGGAACGGACGGGTCACGACTGCAACCGTCAGGATCCCCATTTCCTTGGCCACTTCGGCAATGATCGGTGCTGCACCGGTACCGGTACCGCCGCCCATGCCAGTGGTGATGAACACCATGTTGGTGCCTTGCAGCACTTCGGCAATACGCTCGCGGTCTTCCAGGGCGGCTTGACGGCCGACTTCCGGATTGGCACCAGCGCCGAGGCCCTTGGTCACCGCGGTGCCCAATTGCAGGATGGTCCGCGCGCCGATGCTTTTGAGCGCCTGGGCATCAGTGTTGGCGCAGATGAATTCAACGCCTTCAATGTTGCTCTTGACCATATGGTTGACAGCGTTGCCGCCGCCACCGCCGACACCGATTACTTTGATAACCGGGCTTGCGGGGATGTTGTCTACGAGTTCGAACATTTTCCCTCTCCTTTCATTTCTCTAGTTTTTTCGCCTACTACTTGAAACGGTGTTGCGGTAAATCTTTAGAAATTGCCCTTCACCCAGGCTTGCAGGCGCTCCAGCAACGGCGCTTTCGGCTCGTCACTGCTGTAGCTTTCGCGGCTGCCAATGCCCGACAGGGAAATGCCGTCGGTCTGCTTTTGCAGGCCGTACAACAGCAAGCCCACACCGGTGGAGTAAATCGGGTTGCGCACCACGTCGCCCAGGCCCTTGACGCCATGGGGCACGCCCAGGCGCACAGGCATGTGGAAGATTTCCTCGGCCAGTTCGACCGCGCCTTCCATCTTCGAGGTGCCGCCGGTCAGCACGATGCCGGCCGGGATCAGATCTTCGTAGCCACTGCGGCGCAGTTCAGCCTGGATCAGGGTGAACAGTTCGTCGTAGCGCGGTTCGACCACTTCGGCCAGGGCCTGGCGCGACAGTTCGCGCGGTGGACGATCGCCCACGCTTGGCACCTTGATGGTTTCACCGGCACCGGCCAGCTTGGCCAGGGCGCAGGCGTAGCGAATCTTGATTTCTTCGGCGTACTGGGTCGGTGTACGCAGCGCCATGGCGATGTCGTTGGTCACCTGGTCGCCGGCAATCGGGATCACCGCGGTGTGACGGATCGCACCTTCGGTGAAGATTGCGATGTCGGTGGTGCCGCCACCGATGTCCACCAGGCATACGCCCAGTTCTTTTTCGTCGTCGGTCAATACCGAGTAGGCCGAGGCCAGTTGCTCAAGAATGATGTCATCGATTTCCAGGCCGCAGCGGCGCACGCATTTTTCAATGTTCTGTGCAGCATTCACGGCGCAGGTCACCACGTGGACCTTGGCTTCCAGACGTACGCCCGACATGCCCAGGGGCTCGCGAACACCTTCCTGGTTGTCGATCACATAGTCCTGCGGCAGGGTGTGCAACACGCGCTGGTCAGCCGGGATAGCCACGGCCTGGGCCGCGTCCAATACGCGCTCCAGGTCAGCCGAGCTGACTTCACGGTCGCGGATCGCCACGATGCCGTGGGAGTTCAAGCTGCGGATGTGATTGCCTGCCACACCGACGAATGCCGAGTGAATCCGGCAGCCAGCCATCAACTGCGCTTCTTCGATAGCGCGCTGGATCGACTGCACGGTGGATTCGATATTGACCACCACGCCCTTCTTCAGGCCCCGGGACGGATGCGTGCCGATTCCGACGATTTCCAGCGTGCCGTCGTCCGCGACCTCGCCTACCAGCGCCACCACCTTGGAGGTGCCGATATCGAGACCGACGATCATTTTGCCGCTTTGCACGTTTGCCATGGGTCCTGCCTCTTCTTAATTCTTCGCGACAGCGGGTTGCGCTGCCGTGGGCGCAGCCGGTTCGCGCCAGCTAACGGCCAGGCCGTTGGCGTAACGCAGGTCGATGCTCGCAATGTTCGTAATCTGTTCTTTCAGGGTTTTGTCGTAGATGGCGATAAAGCGGCGCATCTTCTCCACCAAGTGGTCGCGTCCCAGCAACAACTCGATGCCCGGGCCGGAACTGCCTGCCCCGGTGGTCAGGAACCAACTGCCCCGCTCGCGCAATTCCAGGCGCGCAATGGAGAAGCCCAGTGGCCGCAGCATCTGGCTCAACGCCTGGTACTGCTGCATCACTTGCTGCTGTGCCCGTTGCGGTCCGAACAACTGCGGCAAATGCTCGTAGTTGGCCAGCTCACGCGGGTTGAACGCCTGGCCCTGGTTGTTCAACAGCGCTTCGTCGCCCCAACGGGCCACGGGCAGTTGCTCTTCCAGGCGGATCGTCACTTGATCCGGCCACACGCGCCGTACTTCGGCGTGGGCAATCCACGGCATCTGTTCCAGTTCGGCACGCATGCCTGCCAGGTCGATGGTGAAGAAGCTCGCCGCGACAAAAGGCGCGATCCGCTGCTGCACCGCTTGCTGGCTGATGTAGCTCAAGTCGCCTTGCACGCTGATCTTGGTGATCGGGCGGTCGGCATACGGCAACAGGCGCTGCGCACCTTCATAGGTACCAAAGCCCAGCGCCACCAGCAGCACCGGCCAGAACAAGGCCTTGAGAAAACCAAAGTTGGCTTTCGGCAGGCGCGCCGACATCGGCTCTTTAGCCACCATTCGACTGGCACCACGCGGCACCGGCTTGCGGCCGGGAGCGGGTTGCTGATGACGAAGCGATGCGCCTTGCATGGTCTTAACCTCGTGCCTCTATATAGCTAGCCGCCAGAATTGCCAGCACCAACTGCTGGAAATCCAGGCCGGCTGCGCGTGCAGCCATGGGGACCAGGCTGTGGTCGGTCATGCCCGGCGCAGTGTTGACTTCAAGGAACCAGAAATCCCCCTGGTCATCCTGCATCACGTCTGCCCGCGCCCAACCGGCGATACCCAACGCCTCACAGGCTTTCGCCGTGAGGTCCATCAATTCCTGCTCTTTGGTTGCATCGAGGCCGCATGGGATCCGGTACTGGGTATCGGAAGCCACATACTTGGCGTCGTAGTCGTAAAAGGTGTGGGGCGTGCCCAATGCGATGGGCGGCAATACCTGGCCACGCAGGGTGGCGATGGTGTACTCGGGACCCTGGATCCACTGTTCCACCAACACTTGCGAATCGTAGGTACTTGCCGCTTTCCATGCGTCGATCAATTCGGCGGCCGAGTTCACTTTGGCCATGCCGATACTGGAGCCTTCATGGGCAGGTTTGACGATCAAAGGCAGGCCCAGTTCCTTGGCTGCAGAAATACAATCGTCTTCGCTGCACAGCACACTGTGACGCGGGGTCGGAATCCCCAGGCTGTGCCACACCTGCTTGGTGCGCAACTTGTCCATGGCCAGTGCCGAGGCGAGGATGCCGCTGCCGGTATAGGGAATGCCGGCGCACTCCAGCAAGCCTTGCATGCTGCCGTCTTCACCGCCACGGCCGTGCAGGATGATAAAGGCGCGGTCGATCTTCTCGGCCTGCAGGCGGGCGAGGAAGTCATCGCCCACGTCGATACCAAAGGCATTCACGCCTGCACTTTGCAGGGCTTCAAGCACGGCATTGCCGGACTTGAGCGACACTTCGCGCTCAGCACTCTTGCCGCCGAACAGCACCGCCACACGGCCGAAATCGGCAGGCGCGATGGTGGAGAACAGGGAGCCGTAGTCAGTGATCATTTCGACTTCCCCTTGGCCACGGCGAAGAGCGGGCTCGCCAACAATTTAGGGGCAAGGCCGCCGATATCACCGGCACCCTGGCACAGCAGGATGTCGCCGGCGCGCAGCAGCGGCTTGACGATTGGCGCCAGGTCGACACCCCGCTCGATGTAGATCGGGTCCAACTGGCCGCGCTGGCGGATGCTGTTGCACAGCTTGCGGCTGTCGGCGCCGGGAATCGGTTCTTCACCGGCCGGGTAGACTTCCATCAGCAGCAACACGTTGGCATCGGCCAATACATTTACAAAGTCGTCGTACAGGTCGCGGGTGCGGCTGTAGCGGTGCGGCTGGTAGACCATCACCAGGCGACGCTCCGGCCAACCACCGCGCACAGCCTTGATCACGGCCGCAACTTCGGTCGGATGGTGACCGTAGTCGTCCACCAGCATCACTTCCCCGCCCTCTACCGGCAACTGGCCGTAGACCTGGAAACGCCGGCCCACGCCGGCAAAACCCGACAGGCCTTCGACGATGGCTTCATCACTGACGCCTTCATCGGTGGCAATGCAGATGGTTGCCAGGGAATTGAGCACATTGTGGTTGCCCGGCATGTTCACCGACACGTCCAACGGTTCGCGATCCGGGCGCAGCACGGTGAAGAACGTCTGCATGCCTTGCTGGCGAACATTGATCGCGCGCACGTCAGCATCTTCGCTGAAGCCGTAGGTCACGGTCGGGCGCTTGACCAATGGCAGGATTTCACGCACCACCGGATCGTCCAGGCACAGCACGGCCAAGCCATAGAACGGCAGGTTGTGCAGGAACTCGACGAAGGTTTTCTTCAGTTTGTTGAAGTCACCGTCGTAGGTCGCCATGTGATCGGCGTCGATGTTGGTGACCACGGCGACCAAAGGTTGCAGGTGCAGGAAGCTGGCATCGCTTTCATCGGCTTCGGCGATCAGATAGCGGCTGGTACCCAGTTGTGCATTGGTACCTGCTGCATTCAGCCGGCCACCGATCACGAAAGTCGGGTCCAGGCCGCCGGCAGCGAACACCGAGGCGATCAGGCTGGTGGTGGTGGTCTTGCCGTGGGTACCGGCGACGGCGATGCCGTGGCGGTAGCGCATCAGCTCGGCCAGCATCTCGGCGCGTGGCACTACCGGAATACGGCGTTCAAGGGCAGTGGCCACTTCCGGGTTGGAGGTGTTCACGGCGCTGGAAACCACCAGTACATCAGCTTGCGCGGCGTTCTCGGCACGGTGGCCGATAAAGATCTGCGCGCCGAACGATTCCAGGCGCTCGGTGACCGGCGAGGTCTTGAGATCGGAGCCGGAAACCTGGTAACCCAGGTTCAGCAACACCTCGGCGATCCCGCACATGCCCACGCCGCCGATACCGACGAAGTGGATGCGACGGATGCGGCGCATTTCCGGTTGCGGCATGGCTTTTTGATTCTCAACCATGGGCCACCTCCAGGCAGATATCGACCACGCTGCGGGTGGCGTCGGGTTTGGCCAGGCGGCTTGCGGTGCTCGCCATGCTGTTCAGTCGTTCGGGTTGCATCAAAACCTCAGTCAGGCGAGCGGCCAGGTCGGCGGCGCCAGTCGTTCTTTGCGGCAGCAGGAAGGCAGCGCCCTCTGCGGCCAAATATTCGGCGTTGCGGGTCTGGTGATCGTCAATCGCGTGGGGCAAAGGCACCAGCAAGGACGGCAGACCGGCGGCAGCCAGTTCACTGACGGTCAACGCACCTGCGCGACAGACCACCAGGTCGGCCCAGCCATAGGCATGGGCCATGTCTTTGATAAAGGGCTCTACCGTTGCCTCGACCCCGGCCTCGCGGTAGCGGCCAGCGGTCACTTCATCGTGGTTCTTGCCAGCCTGGTGGAAGATCTCGGGACGCAGGTCCACAGGCAGTTGCGCCAGCGCTTCTGGCAGCAATTTGTTCAACGGCTCGGCGCCCAGGCTTCCGCCCAGGATCAGCAGGTGAGCCTTGCGCCCGACCAGGGCCTGGCGGGTAATGTCCATGAACAGTTCGGTACGCACCGGGTTGCCGGTGGTGCGTCGCTTGTCCATGGCCGCAAACGTATTCGGGAACGCCTCGCACACCCGCGCGGCCAATGGCGCCAACAGACGGTTGGCCGTACCGGCCACGGCATTCTGTTCGTGGACGATCACTGGCACACCACACAAGCGCGCAGCCACACCGCCGGGACCGGTGACATAGCCACCAAAACCCAGCACACAAACCGGTTTCAATTCACGGATGACCTTGCACGCCTGCCACACCGCCTTGAGCAACACGAACGGCGCCTTGAGCAGTGACAACTTGCTCTTGCCGCGCAGGCCGCTGACGTTGATCAGGTGCAGGGACAAACCGGCAGCCGGGACCAACTCATTTTCAATGCCACGCGGTGTGCCCAGCCAATGCACGGTGTAGCCACGGGCCTGGAACTCACGGGCACAGGCCAGCGCCGGGAACACGTGGCCGCCGGTGCCGCCAGCCATGATCAGCACGTTAGCGCCCATGGGTCGGCTCCTCGGCAAAGTCGCTCTCGCTGAATTCCATCTCTTCGCTGCCCAAATGGGTTCGACTCTCCCATTCGATACGCAGCAACAAGCCGAGACAGGCACAGCAGATCACCAACGAGCTGCCGCCGTAGCTGAGGAACGGCAAGGTCAGGCCCTTGGTCGGCAGCAGGCCGACGTTCACGCCGATGTTGATCAGGAACTGGCCGATCCACAGGAAGGCCAGGCCGTACGCTACATAGGCAGCAAAGAATTGTTTGGCTTTCTCGGCCCACAGGCCGATGTACATGGCCCGCACGCAGACGAACACGAACAGCCCGACGGTGGCCAGGGAGCCAACCACGCCCAGCTCTTCGGCGAGGACCGAGAACACGAAGTCGGTATGCGCTTCCGGCAGGTAGAACTGCTTCTGCACACTGTTGCCCAGGCCCACGCCCAACCACTCGCCGCGACCGAAGGCGATCAGTGCCTGGGTCAACTGGTAGCCGGAACCGAACTGGTCGGACCAGGGGTCGGTAAAGGTGATCAGTCGCGCCATCCGATAGGGTTGCGCCTGGACCAGGATCGTCACGGCGGCAACCGCCAGCCCGACCATCAAGGCAAAGCGGAACAGGCCCACGCCACCGAGGAACAGCATCGCCGCAGCCGCGCCCATCATCACCACGGTGGCGCCGAAGTCCGGCTCCATCAACAGCAGGCCGGCCATGGGCAGCAGCACGATGAACGGCTTGAAAAAGCCCATCCAGCTTTCGCGCACTTCTTTCTGCCGGCGCACGAGGTAGCCGGCCAGGTAAATCACCACGAATACCTTGGCAATTTCCGAGGGCTGCACGTTGAAGGCACCGAAGCCAATCCAGCGCATCGAACCATTCACTTCACGGCCGATACCGGGGACGATCACCATCACCAGCAAGCCGAAGGCGCCGATCAGCATCAGCCAACCCAGGCGCTGCCAGGTGGCGATAGGAATCATCATGGTGACGATGCAGGCACCGAGACCGATCACCAGGTAAATCAGGTGGCGGATCATGTGGTACAGGGTGTTGCCCGACTGCACGGCGGCCACTTCCGAGGACGCCGAGGTGATCATCACCAGGCCCAGGCCCAGCAACGCCAGGCAACCGGCGAGCATCGGGAAGTCGAGGTCGATCCCGCGCCCGGTAATGATTGGCGACGGGTACGGCTTGATGATGTTTTTCAGGTCCAGACTCATGCCAAGCCCTCCACGGCGCGGGCGAACAACTGGCCGCGCTCTTCGTAGTTCTTGAACATGTCGAAACTCGCGCAGGCTGGCGACAGCAGCACCGCATCGCCCGGCTGGGCCAGGCCGCGGCATTGGGCGATGGCGTCGTCCAGCGAGGTGGCGCGCACTTGCGGCACAGCGTCGCCCAGGGCAGCAGCGATCAAGTCGCTGTCACGGCCCATCAGCACCACCGCACGGCAATGGGCAGCCACCGGGCTCTTGAGGTCCTTGAAGTCGGCACCCTTGCCATCGCCACCGGCGATCAGCACCAGCTTGCCGTCGATATCGGCGCCCAGGCCTTCAATGGCGGCCAGTGCGGCACCGACGTTGGTGGCCTTGGAGTCGTTGTAGTAGCTCACGCCATCGAGGTCGCGTACCCACTGGCAGCGGTGTTCGAGGCCGGCAAAGGTGCGCAGGCTCGACAACATCGCGTCGAACGGCAAGCCGACCGCGTGCCCCAGTGCCAAGGCCGCCAGGGCATTGGATTGGTTATGGGCGCCACGGATCTTCAGTTCACGCACCGGCATCAGGTTCTGGAATTCGAAGGCCAGGTATTTCTCGCCACTCTCTTCCCGGATACCAAAGGCCTTGAAATCGGGCTTGCTCAAGCCGAAGGTCCAGCACGGCAGACCCTCGCCCATCAGCGGACGACTCAGGGCATCCTGGCGATTGACCACCACTTGCCGCGCACCACGGAAGATCCGGTGCTTGGCCAGGTGATAAGCCGGCAGGCCGCTGTAGCGGTCCATATGGTCTTCGCTGACGTTCAACACGGTGGCCACTTCGGCGCCGAGTTGATCGGTAGTCTCCAGCTGGAAGCTAGACAGCTCCATGACGTACAGCTCGATATCGTCGCTGAGCAGGTCCAGCGCCGGCGTACCGAGGTTACCGCCCACGGCCACGCGCTTGCCGGCCGCTGCCGCCATCTCGCCGACCAGGGTAGTGACGGTGCTCTTGGCGTTGGAGCCGCTGATCGCCACGATCGGCGCCTTGGCGTTGCGGGCAAACAACTCGATATCGCCAGACAACTTCACGCCACGCGCTGCGGCGGCTTGCAGGGCCGGTGTAGCCAGGGCCAGGCCCGGGCTCACGTAGAGCTCGTCGGCACGGCACAGAAACTCGACATCCAACTCGCCACAACGCACTTCCACGTGCGGGTAGTCACGGCGCAGCGTGACCAGCTCCGGTGGATTTTCCCGCGTATCGGCCACGGCAAACGACGTGCCCCGGTTCGCCAGGAAGCGAACCAGGGACATGCCGCTCTTGCCGAGGCCGACAACGATGCGGAAGTGGTCAGAAGCGATCAGGGACACTCGTTTCTACCTCAGTTTCAGGGTGGCAAGGCCAACCAGCACAAGAATCACGGTGATGATCCAGAAACGGACAATCACACGCGGCTCAGGCCAGCCCTTGAGTTCAAAATGGTGATGAATCGGTGCCATACGAAACACGCGGCGGCCGGTCAACTTGAAGGACGCTACCTGGATCACTACCGACAGGGTTTCCATCACGAACACGCCGCCCATGATGAACAGGACGATTTCCTGGCGCACGATCACGGCAATGGTGCCCAGGGCCGCGCCCAGCGCCAGTGCGCCGACGTCGCCCATGAACACTTGCGCCGGGTAGGTGTTGAACCACAGGAATCCCAGGCCGGCGCCGATCAGCGCGCCGCAGAATACGATCAGCTCACCTGCGCCCGGTACATAAGGGATCAGCAGGTACTCCGCGAATTTCACGTTACCCGACAGGTAGCAGAAGATGCCCAGGGCGCCGCCCACCATGACCGTCGGCATGATCGCCAGGCCATCGAGGCCATCAGTCAGGTTGACCGCGTTGCTGGAGCCGACGATCACAAAGTAGGTCAGCACTACGAAGCCGACGCCCAACGGGATACTCACATCCTTGAGCATCGGAATCAGCAGGGTGGTTTCCACCGCACTTGGCGCAGTCATATAAAGGAAGATCGCCGCGCCCAGGCCGAATACCGATTGCCAGAAGTACTTCCAGCGGCTTGGCAGGCCCTTGGAGTTCTTCTCGATCACTTTGCGGTAGTCATCGACCCAGCCGATGGCACCGAAGAACAGGGTCACCAGCAACACCACCCACACGTAGCGGTTGGCCAGGTCGGCCCAGAGCAAGGTGCTGACACCGATGGACGACAGGATCAACGCCCCGCCCATGGTCGGCGTGCCAGACTTGGACAGATGCGACTGCGGGCCGTCATTGCGCACGGACTGGCCGATCTGCAGGTTTTGCAGAGTACGGATCATCCATGGCCCCAGAAACAGCGACAACGACAGCGCGGTCAGCACACCCAGGATCCCGCGCAGGGTCAGGTACTGAAAGACCGCGAAGCCTTTGTGGAACTGTTGCAGATACTCAGCCAGCAGCAGCAGCATTAATGTTTCTCCGTACTTGAGCCACACAAGGCCGCGACGACGTTTTCCATCACCGCGCTGCGCGATCCCTTGATCAAAATGGTTGTGTGTTTTTCTTGTTCGGCGCCGACCAGCGCCTGGATCAATTCAGCCTGGGTCGCGAAATGCCGGGCAGCGGAGCCAAACGCAGCTACGGCGTGGGCCATATTCGTGCCCACGGCATACAGTGCGTCGACCTTGCCGGCGGCATAGGCGCCGACTTCACGATGGCCTTGCTCGGCCCACTCGCCCAGCTCACCAATATCGCCAAGCACCAACACCTTGCGCCCGGTAAAACCTGTCAACAGGTCGACGGCGGCACAGATCGAGGACGGGTTGGCGTTGTAGGTATCGTCGATCACCCGGATGCCGCTGCTGGTCAACTGCGCAACAGTGCGGCCCTTGACCGGTTGCACGGCGCCAAGACCCGTGGCAATCCCGAACAGCGACACGCCCAGGGCATAAGCCGCAGCCGCTGCGGCCAGGGCATTGGCCACGTTATGGTTACCCAACAGATTCAGTTGGACGTGCTCGTCACCTTGCGGGCTGTGCAGGGTGAAGGCCGGGCAGCCACGGGCATCGACGGTGATGCGCGAGGCGTGGAAATCAGCGGCGGCGTTATGCACGGCAAAGGTCAGGACCTTGCGACCGGCGGCACGTACACGCCAGGTTTCGAAAGCCTTGTCGTCCAGGTTCAGTACCGCGGTGCCCGAAGCGTCGAGGCCTTCAAGGATTTCGCCCTTGGCTTCGACAATTTTCTCGGGGCCACCAAACTCGCCAACATGGGCGGTACCCGCGTTGTTGATAATGGCGACTTGCGGCCGGGTCATGGCCACGGTGTAGGCAATTTCGCCAATGCGCGACGCGCCCAACTCGATCACCGCCGCAGTGTGTTCCGGGGCCAGTTCGAGCAGGGTCAGCGGTGCGCCAAAATCGTTATTGAGGTTGCCACGGGTGGCCAGCACCGGCCCGCGCGTGCGCAAGATACCGGCGAGCAATTCCTTGACCGTGGTTTTGCCACTGGAACCGGTGATCGCAGCCACCGGGTTGGTAAACGCTGCGCGGTTAAGGGCCCCCAGCTGGCCAAGGGCCAGGCGCGTATCGGCCACCAGCAATTGCGGCAAGGTCGAATCAGCCACTTCGCGCTGCACCAGAGCGCCGACCGCGCCCTTGGCGGCCACTTCGTTCAGGTAGTCATGACCGTCGAAACGCGGTCCGGCCAGCGCAACAAACAATTGCCCCGGTTTGATCGCACGACTGTCGATGCTGACGCCGTCGAAACTGCAATCGCTCGACAGGACGCGGGCCGCCAGGGCCTGGGTCAGTTCGCTGAATGTCATGGCCTTAAGCATGGGCAACCTCCCATGCGGTCAAGGCGTGATCAGCCTCGACCAGATCGGAGAAGGCATGGCGCTCGCCGTTGATTTCCTGATAGTCCTCATGCCCTTTACCGGCCAGGACCACCACGTCGTCTGCGCTGGCGCTGGCGATCAATTGGGCAATGGCAGCACCGCGACCGGCAACAAAGGTCACCTGGGAGGCGTCTTTGAAGCCTGCACGAATATCATCGAAAATCTGGCTCGGCGCTTCGCTGCGCGGGTTGTCATCAGTCACCAGCACACCATCTGCCAGGCGTTCGACAATCTCGGCCATCAAGGGGCGCTTGCCGCGATCACGGTCACCGCCGCAGCCGAACATGCACAGCAACTTGCCCTTGGCGTGCGGGCGCAGGGCTTCGAGTACTTTTTCCAGGGCATCCGGGGTGTGGGCGTAATCGACCACCACCAGCGGTTGCGTCCCGCCCCCCAGGCGCTGCATGCGCCCGGCCGGGCCTTCGAGTTTGGGCAGTACGCGCAGGATTTCATCCAGGGCGTAATCCAGGCCCAGCAAAGCGCCGATGGCAGCAAGGACATTGCTCAGGTTGAAGCGGCCCAGCAAAGTGCTGCGCAAGTGATGCTCGCCCTGGGGCGTGACCAGCGTTGCAAGCACGCCTTCATCATTGAACTGGGCTTCGCGGCAATACAGGTAGGCGCTGGAGTCTTCCAGGCTGTAGCTGATCAGGCGCGATTCACTTTTTTCAGCGGCCAGTTGGCGACCGAATGCATCGTCCAGGTTGACCACCCGGCACTTGAGGTCATTCCAGCCGAACAGCTTGGCCTTGGCCGCAGCGTAGGCCTCCATGTTGCCGTGGTAGTCCAGGTGGTCGCGGGACAGGTTGGTCATCACCGCCACGTCGAAGGCCAGCGCGGTCACCCGGCCTTGATCCAGGCCATGGGACGAAACTTCCATGGCAACCGCCTTGGCGCCGGCCTTTTTCAGGTCGGCCAGGGTCGCTTGCACGGCAATCGGGTTCGGCGTGGTGTGCAGGCCGCTTTGCAGCGCGCCGTAGAAACCGGTGCCCAGGGTACCGACGATGCCGCAGTGCTGACCCAGCAGGTCCAGTGCCTGCGCCACCAACTGGGTAACGCTGGTCTTGCCATTGGTGCCGGTAACGCCAATCAGGTTGAGCTGGCGGCTCGGGTCGCCATAAAAGCGCCCGGCGATGTCCGACAGCTGTGCCGCCAGGCCCTTGACCGGGATCAGCGGCACATCGGTGATTGGCAGGACGGTGGCGCCTTCAACTTCATAGGCCACCGCTGCCGCACCGCGCTGCAAGGCGTCGGCAATGTGTGCACGACCATCGAGTTTGCCACCCGGCACGGCCAGGAACAGGTCGCCGGCACGTACATTGCGGCTGTCCAGGCTCAGTTCGCGAATCAACAGATCGCGGCCAGCGTGGGCGAAAATCTTGTTCAGGCTAAGAGACATCAGCCGCGCCCTCCATTGGCTTTTACCGCTGCGGCCGGTGGTCCGGCGTTGGCTTGTTGGGTCGGCGGCAGGTTGTCCGGCGTGATGTTCATCAAGCGCAGGGTGCCGGACATGACTTTGCTGAATACCGGTGCCGAGACCAGGCCGCCGTAGTAGCCGGCCTTGCTCGGCTCATCAATGACCACGACGATGGCATAGCGCGGATCGCTCATGGGACCGAAGCCTGCGAACAGCGAACGGTAGGAGTTTTCCGCGTACCCCTTAGTGCCCACCGAAGTCTTACGCGCGGTACCGGACTTGCCGGCCACGTGATAGGCCGGGACCTGTGCACGGAACACACCACGCGGCGCCTCGATCACCTGTTGCAGCATGGTCTGCATAGTCTTGGCGACGTTTTCCGGGATGACCTGTTCGGATTTCGGCGCTTCGTCCACGTGGATCAGGCTCAACGGCGTCATGCGGCCATTGTTGGCCAGCACGGAAAAAGCATGGGCCAACTGGATCGCCGTCACCGACAGGCCATAGCCGTAGGACAGGGTCGCAGTCTCGGCCTTGCGCCACTCACGGTAGTTGGGCAGGTTGCCGACGCGCTCGCCCGGGAAGTCCAGGCCGGTGGGCTGGCCCAGGCCGATCTTCTGCGCCAGGTGGTAGATGGTCTCGCCGCCGATATCAAAGGCGACTTTACTCATGCCCACGTTACTGGAATTGATCAGGATGCCGGTCAGGTCCAGCACCGGGCCTTCGCTGCGCGATACGTCGCGAATGGTGTATTTGCCCAACTGCAGGGTGCCTGGATACACCTCGACCTTGTCGGTCGGCTTCCAGCGCCCGCTTTCCAGGGCCGCACTCATGGAGATGGCTTTCATGGTCGAGCCCGGCTCGAACACGTCGATCATCGCGCGGTTGCGCATCATCGCCGGTTGCAGGTTGCGACGGTTGTTCGGGTTATAGGTCGGCTGGTTGACCATGGCCAGGATCTCGCCGGTCTTCACATCCATGATCACCAGGCTGCCGGCCTTGGCGCCGTTCTCGATGATCGCGTTGCGCAGCTCACGGTTGGCCAGGTATTGCAAACGCAGGTCAATCGACAACGCCAAGGGCTTACCGGCCTTGGCGTTTTTGGTGACTTGGACATCCTTGATCAGTCTGCCGCGCCGATCCTTGATGACCTGCCGCTTGCCGGGAACCCCGGCCAGCCACTCGTCGTAGGCAAGTTCCACCCCTTCGCGGCCATGATCATCAATGTCGGTGAAGCCGACCATGTGGGCAGTGGTTTCACCGGCCGGGTAGAAACGACGGAATTCCTCGATGCCATAGACACCGGGGATTTTCAGGTCGAGTACGCCTTGACCCTGCTCGGGGGTGAGGCCGCGAACCAGGTAGATGAATTCTTTATTGGCCTGGGCCTCAAGACGTTCCTTGAGGGCCTTGGGGTCCTGGCCGAGGGCGTGGGCCAGCTCGGTCCACTTGTCCTTGGCGACTTGCAGTTCCTTGGCGTTGGCCCACAGGGTGGTTACCGGGGTGCTGACAGCCAGGGGTTCGCCGTTACGGTCGGTGATCAGGCCGCGGTGCGCAGGAATCGGGATATGCCGCAGGCTGCGGGCATCGCCCTGGCCGATCAGGAAGTCGCGGTCCACCACCTGCAAGTCGACGATGCGCCAGACAATCGCGCCCACCATCAATGCGAGCAAGCCCAGCACGACGCGGAAGCGCCACGGGTAGAGTGCGCCTTCGAGTTTCATCATGGCGCCACCATGCGTACTTCTGCTGCGCCAGGAATGTGCATCTTCAGTTGCTCGGCAGCCAGCACTTCGATCCGGCTGTGGGCCGTCCAGGTGCTTTGCTCCAGAATCAGCCGACCCCATTCCGCCTGCGCCTTGTCGCGCACGCTCAATTCGCCGTACAGGCTATTGAGCAACTGACGGTTCCAGTGGGCGCTGTAGGACACCGCAATCGCGGACACCAGCACGCCGACATACAGCAGCATCATAAAGAAGCTGCCGCCCGGAAGGGGCTTGGCGAAAAGCTTGCTCACCGCAGCTTCTCCGCGACGCGCATGACGGCGCTACGGGAACGTGGGTTGGCCTTGAGTTCGGCTTCGGAAGCGAACTGCGCTTTGCCATGGATTTTGATTTTCGGCACAAAGGCTTCGAAACGTACCGGCAGGTTGCGCGGCAGGTTGTCGGTTTCGCCCTTGACCAGACGACGCATGAACAGTTTGACGATGCGGTCTTCCAGGGAGTGGAAACTGATCACCACCAGGCGACCACCCACTTCCAGGGACTCCAGGGCAGCCTCAAGGCCAGCCTCCAGGTCACCCAGTTCGTTGTTGACGTGAATGCGCAGGCCCTGGAAGGCACGGGTCGCCGGGTTTTTGCCCTTTTCCCACGCAGGGTTGGCGACTTTCAGCACTTCGGCCAGGTCGGCAGTGCGTTCGAACGGCTGGATTTCCCGGCGCTCGACCACGGCACGCGCCATGCGGCCGGCGAAACGCTCTTCGCCGTATTCCTTGAACACGCGGGTAATTTCTTCGTGGGGCGCACTGGCGATGAACTGCGCAGCACTGATGCCACGGCTCGGGTCCATGCGCATATCGAGCGGACCATCATTCATGAAACTGAAGCCGCGCTCAGGGTCGTCCAACTGCGGCGAAGACACGCCCAGGTCCAGCAAGACCCCGGCCACCTTGCCCGCCATGCCCCGCTCGGCGACTTCCGCGCCCAGCTCGGCAAAGCTGCGCTGCACAACGACAAAGCGGCCGTCTTCGGCCGCTAGCGCTTGCCCGGTGGCAATCGCCTGGGGATCCTTGTCGAACCCGAGGAGTTTGCCCTCCGGGCCAAGCTGGCTGAGGATCAAGCGACTGTGCCCGCCGCGCCCGAATGTGCCATCCAGATAGCAGCCATCAGGGCGCACGGCGAGAGCCTCGACGGCTTCGTCAAGCAGCACGGTGATGTGGTTAAAGCCGCTATCAATAGTCACAGGATCAAATCACGCAGTTCATCAGGCATGGCGCCCGGTTGTTGAATAGCAGCCAGGTCAGCTGCAGAAACAGCATCCCAGGCATCTTCGTCCCACAATTGGAACTTGTTCAGTTGGCCTACCAGCATCGCGCGCTTGTCGAGCTTGGCGTATTCGCGCAGACGCGGCGGAACCAGGAAACGACCACTGCCATCGAGTTCGAGGTCGACGGCATTACCAATCAGCAAGCGTTGCAGGCGACGGTTCTCTTCACGCAACGAAGGCAGAGCGCGCAACTTGGTTTCAATCAACTCCCACTCATCGAGCGGGTAAACACACAAACATGGATCAACGGCATCAATCGTGATGATTAACTGGCCTGAACTTCGCGAAATGAGCTCGTCACGATACCGGCTCGGCATGGCGAGACGGCCTTTTGCATCGAGACTGATAGCGTTAGCTCCGCGAAACACAGATGCGTTTCTCCAAATATTAGCGTTTTACGTTCAAAAAACCCACTTTGTGCCACTTTCCGCCACTTGCGCACACTATAGGAATGCGCCCACCACACCGTCAAGGCGCGGATTAAAGGAAAAGCCTTACAGAACGGAGATTTAGGAGCGTAAAAGGAGGAGAAACGAGAGTTCAGCGATGTTTTTGACTCGATAATCCCAAGCAGCTCAAAGAGCTAGAGCTTGAAGTTAAAGTAATTTATTAAGAGTAAGATTTTTTCGGTATTACGAAGACGCATCTGCCAATGATTTGGCAGGGAGGGATTCTTGCGTTACTACCTGGTTTCTGCCCGAGACTCGTGCAGAAGGAAAAAGGTGGAGAGTCGATCTATAAGCCGGGTTCTGTCTTGAACAGTCATTCGTCTACGATGGCCATCACTGGACATCTTTAGCAACCTACCCGGTTCCAGCGCGGGCCACGCCTTGGAACCCTATTTGGTCTTGCTCCAAGTGGGGTTTACCTAGCCACGAACTGTTGCCAGTCGTGCGGTGCGCTCTTACCGCACCTTTTCACCCTTACCGGCACCGAAGTGCTTAGGCGGTTATTTTCTGTGGCACTTTCCGTAGGCTCACGCCCCCCAGGCATTACCTGGCACTTCGCCCTATGGAGCCCGGACTTTCCTCCCCCCCCTAATTTTCATAGAGGGCAGCGACTGTCCAATCGACTCTCCGCCGCGAAGGTTAACGGCACGGCGGCCTTAGAACAAGTATTAAAAGACAGCATTGCCATCATGTGCCGACGTCGTGCACGTTAAACCCGGAACTATTCGCTCTTTTGCTTATCAAGCGCAGCCTGATACAACACGTTCTTGCGCACCCCGGTTATTTCCGCCGCCAGGGCCGCCGCACGCTTGAGCGGCATTTCCTTGAGCAACAGATCCAGCACGCGCATGGCTTCGCTGCCCACGACATCTTCACTTTCCGGCGCACTCCAGCCTGCGACCAGCACCACACACTCGCCGCGCTGCTGATTGCTGTCACCTTCGACAAAGGCGCGCAGCTCTTCCAGCGGCAAGCCCTTGAGGGTTTCAAAAGTCTTGGTCAACTCCCGCGCCAGCAGGGCCAGGCGCTCGCCACCAAAGACCAGCTCCATGTCCTGCAGGCACTCAAGGATGCGGTGCGGTGCTTCGTAGAAGATCAGGGTGCGCGGCTCTTCTTTTAACAACTCCAGGCGCGCGCGACGCCCCACGGCCTTGGCAGGCAGGAAGCCTTCGAAGATAAAGCGGTCAGACGGCAAGCCCGCCGCCGACAAAGCCGCAATCAACGCGCACGCCCCGGGAACAGGGACTACATTGATACCAGCGGCACGAGCCTGACGCACGAGATGGTAGCCAGGGTCGGAGATCAGTGGAGTACCGGCATCGGAAATCAACGCCACGTCGTCCCCCGCCAAGAGGCGGGTAATAAAGCGGCTGCCCTCGTCACGCTCGTTATGTTCATGGCAAGCCGCCAAGGGCGTGGTAATACCAAAGTGCTGCATCAGGCGCAGCGAGTGCCGAGTGTCTTCCGCCGCAATCAACTTGGCTTCGCGCAACACCTTCAGCGCCCGAGCGCTGATGTCGTCCAGGTTGCCAATCGGCGTCGCCACCACAAAAAGCGAGCCAGCAGTGGAATTCAAAGGACCTGGAGCAGTCAAAGCGCACACCTCGAAGATTGGCAAAAGCCATATTGTAGCGCGTAGACGTCAAGAAAATGCGCCAACGGGGTAGCGTCCATCGGGTCTGTTTGCGGCGGTTACTGACGCTCTGCAACATTTAAACGATCTAAATAGACGGTTTCACGCCAGTAACATCGCGCCCCGGCCAGTGCTTGGGTACAATTCCACGCTAATTTGATCGGTATCAGGAACACTTACATGATCGCTTGCCTGCGGCTGTTCTCTGCCCTTTGCCTGGCTGCCCTGTTGGCGGCTTGCGCAAGCTCGCCCTCGTCAAGCCTTGGCGAACTCCCACGGACCCCGGATGCCACGATCGAGCAACTGCTCGAACAGGCGACTTCGGCCAAGACTCCGGAAAAAGCTGCACTGCTGCGCCTGAGCGCAGCTGACATGGCCTTCCACCAGAACAATCCCGGCCGCTCGGCGCAGATTCTCGCGCAAGTGCCACTGGACAGCCTCAAGCCGGCGGCCCAGGTCTTTGCCAGCACCCTGACTGCAGAGCTGGCCATGACCCGCAACCAGCCCAAGGCGGCGCTGACGGCGTTGAGCCATCCGAGCCTGCAAAACCTCAAGGGGTTGCCGCCGGAGCAACAGGTCCGCACCGGCACCGTACACGCCCGCGCCTATGAAGCCGACGGCCAGACCCTGGCCGCAGCCCGCGAACGCGTGGACATCGCCCCGCTGCTGACGGGAGATGCCGCCGCCAGCAACCACGAGGCCATCTGGAGCCTGATTGCTGCTGTGCCTGGTGAACAATTGCAGGCCAGCGGCAACCCGACACTCGATGGCTGGATCAGCCTGGCCCAGGCCGTCAAGAACGCCGGTACCCTGGAGCAGCAACAAGCCGCCATCGACACCTGGCGTGCGCAGAACCCTGCGCACCCGGCGGCGGTGCAACTGCCCCTGCCGCTGACCAAGCTCAAGGAGCTGGCAAGCCAGCCACTGAACAAAATCGCCCTGCTGTTGCCGCAGCAAGGCCCGTTGACCAACGTGGCCAAGGCTTTGCGCGAAGGCTTCATGGCCGCGCACTACCAGGCGCAACAGGCCGGGCAGAAACCACCGACCATCGAGTTCTATGACAGCTCACGGGTCAGCTCCCTCGATGAGTTCTACAAAAAGGCCCAGGCTGACGGCGTGCAACTGGTGATCGGCCCGCTGGAAAAACCGCTGGTCAAGCAACTCAGCACCCGTGCGCAGTTGCCCATCACCACCCTGGCCCTGAACTACAGCGAAGGCGATCAAGCACCTGCACAACTGTTCCAGTTCGGCCTGGCAGCCGAGGACGAAGCCCGCGAAGTATCACGTCGTGCCCGCGCCGATGGCCTGCACCGCGCTGCGGCCATGGTGCCGAAAGGCGAATGGGGCGACCGCGTACTCAAGGCCTTCCGCCAGGACTGGGAAGCCAATGGCGGCACCCTGATCGGTGTCGAGCATGTCGACCAGCCCGTCGCCCTGGCCCAGCAGATCGCCGACCTGTTCAAGCTGCGCCAGAGCGAAGGCCGCGCCAAGAGCCTGCAAAGCACGGTCGGCGCTGACGTCGCCGCACAGCCATCGCGCCGCCAGGACATCGAGTTCATCTTCCTCGCCGTGACGCCACAGCAGGCCCAGCAGATCAAGCCAACGCTGAACTTCCAGTACGCGGGCGATGTGCCGGTGTATGCCACCTCCCACGTGTACAGCGCCAGCGGCGACAAGAACCAGTACAACGACATGAACGCCATCATGTTCTGCGAGACGCCGTGGCTGCTCAACACCACCGACCCACTGCGCAACCAGGTCACCGCACAATGGCCACAAGCCAATGGCAGCCTGGGCCGCCTGTACGCGATGGGTGTTGATGCCTACCGCCTGGCACCGCGCCTGGGCCAGCTCAAGGCGCTGCCGGATACCCGCATCGATGGCCTTTCCGGCAACCTGGGGATGAGCCAAAGCCAACGGATCGAGCGCCAACTGCCGTGGGCCAAGTTTGTCAGTGGCCAGGTCGAACGCCTGCCCGATACCCCGCGCTGATGCCCCTACGCTCCAGCGCACAAAGCGGCAAGGATGCCGAACAACAAGCACTTGAACACCTGCAACAACAGGGTCTGCGCCTGCTGGCGCAGAACTGGTTGTGTAAACGCGGCGAGCTTGATCTGGTCATGCTTGACGGCGATACAGTAGTATTTGTCGAAGTCCGCTACAGAAAATACGCACAATGGGGTGGCGCACTCGCCAGTATCGACGAGCGCAAACGCCAAAAGCTGATACTCGCCGCGCAGTTTTTCCTGCTCAGTGAACGTCGCTGGGCTGACTCCCCCTGCCGTTTCGATGTGGTTGCCATGGAAAGCACGCCCCACGGAACCACTGATCTGAACTGGCTGCGCAACGCCTTCGACGGCTGAGCACCACCGGGACGGATCGGACATCTTCACCGCACACTTTTGCTCTTTGCTTTGCGGGCTGCACATTCGTGTGCCATACAGCCGCGCTACTTAAGGTCACACAGATGGACATGCAATCCCGAATTCGCCAGCTTTTCCAGGCCAGTATCGATACCAAGCAACAGGCGATGGACGTACTTGCACCGCACATCGAGCAAGCCAGCCAGGTCATGGTCAACGCCCTGCTCAACGAAGGCAAAATGCTTTCGTGTGGCAACGGTGGTTCGGCCGGCGACGCCCAGCACTTTTCCTCCGAGCTGCTCAACCGCTTTGAGCGCGAGCGGCCGAGCCTGCCGGCCATCGCCTTGACCACCGATTCGTCGACGATCACCTCGATCGCCAACGACTACAGCTACAACGAAATCTTTTCCAAACAAATCCGTGCCCTCGGCCAACCGGGCGATGTGCTGCTGGCTATTTCCACCAGCGGCAACTCGGCGAACATTATTCAAGCGATCCAGGCCGCACATGATCGCGAAATGATTGTCGTAGCATTGACCGGCCGCGACGGTGGCGGCATGGCCTCGCTGCTGCTGCCCGAAGACGTGGAGATCCGCGTCCCGGCCAATGTCACTGCACGTATTCAGGAAGTCCATCTGCTGACGATCCACTGCCTGTGCGATCTGATCGACAGCCAACTGTTCGGGAGTGAAGAATGACCGTTAACCGCCTCAGCCTTTTGGCCATCACGCTGTGCCTCGGTATCAGCGGCTGCACCTCGGCCATCACCGCGACCCGCGACACACCGATCCAGGACGACCGGGGCACGCGCACCTTTGGTAGCAAGATCGATGACTCGCTGATCGAAACCAAGGTCGGCGTCAACGTCGCCAAGGCCGCACCCGACCTGGGCAACGGCGCATCGCGTATCGTCGTGACCAGCTTCAACGGCATCGTGCTGCTCGCCGGGCAAACCCCGCGCGCCGACCTCAAGACCCAGGCCGAACAAGCCGCCGCAACTGTGCAACGGGTCAAGAAGGTCCACAACGAATTGCAGGTCACGCAGCCGATCACGCTGCTGGCAATCAGCAACGATGCGGTGCTGACCACCAAGATCAAGGCGCAGATGTTGACCGACAGCGCGATTCCCGGCTCTCGGATCAAAGTCGTGACTGATAACGGTATCGTCTACCTGATGGGACTGTTGACTCAACAGGAAGCCACTCGCGCAACCAACCTGGTGCAGGGTGTGTCCGGCGTACAGAAAATCGTCAAGCTGTTCGAATACATCGACTGATGTAATCACCAGCCACAAAAAAGGGTGCCGCGCATTGACTGCACGGCGCCCTTTTTAATGGCTGGCGGTTACTGGTACTGCTGGTATGGATTGCCCTGGAACTGGTTGTTCTGCTGCTGTTGCTGCTGTGCAGGCTGACCATATTGCTGACCAGGGATCGGGCCGAGGTTGACCTCGACGCGACGGTTCTGTGCGCGGCCGTTGACGTCGGCGTTGCTGGCAATCGGGTTATCCGGGCCGGCACCGCGGGTGGTCAGGTTGGTCGGACTCACACCTTGGGATGTCAGGTAATTGGCCACGCTTTGCGCACGACGCTGGGACAGGTCCATGTTGAGCTGGCGACTGCCGGTGCTGTCGGTGTAGCCGACAATCTGAATGGTGTTCTGGTTGAACTGCTTGAGCGAGTTGGCCAAGTTATTCAGCGGGGAGTAGAAGCTGCTGGCAATTGCATCGGAGTTGGTCGCGAAGGTGATGTTACCCGGCATGATCAACTTGATCTGGTCACCCTGGCGCTGCACCTCGACACCGGTATTAGCCATGCTTTCACGCAATTTCTTTTCCTGCTGGTCGGCGTAATAGCCATAACCTGCGGCACCGATACCGGCCACCGCTGCGCCGATCAGCGCGCCCTTGCCACGATTATCATGGCCAATGGCCGCACCAGCCAACGCGCCAGCCAGCGCGCCGAGGCCGCCGTACTTGGCGGTTTTGCTCATGCCTTGTGAACCGCTGTCCGCCTGCCCCTGGCTGCCATCGTAAGGGTTAGGGGAAGCACAGCCCGACAACAGGGCTACCGCTGTAGCAACAACAAGCAGACGACGCGAAGTGAACATGAAGGAAGCTCCTACTTTTGCATTCTGTGATGCAGAGGACATTGGCAATGGACCTGTGCCGAGTTTGGAACGCGACAAACGACAAAAATTCCATGCCCGGCCTCTGCCCTGTAACAAAAGATGGAGACCGGTGCGCTTACCTGAACACTAGCAGAGCCTCGCCATATCAGGCCCTGACAAACGGATTTTCGCGCATTTCATCCCCCAGTCGCGTATCCGGACCATGCCCCGTCACCACGGTCGCGTCCTCATCCAGGGTATACAGGCGCTGCTGGATCGAGCGAACGATGGTCGCCTGGTCGCCGCCCCACAAATCCGTACGCCCTACCCCGCGCCGGAACAAGGTATCCCCGGCGATCAGCAGCTTGGCATCGGCAAACCAGAAACTCATGGAGCCCGGTGTATGCCCGGGTGTGTGCAAGGCCACCCCGCAGCCACACGCCAACTCTTCATCATCGGCCAGCCAGCGATCCGGCGACGGCACCGGCGTGTAGGGCACGCCGAACATCTGGCATTGCATCTCCAGGTTATCCCACAGGAACTGATCTTCCTTGTGCAGGTGCAGCGTGGCACCGGTCTTCTCCTTCAATTGGCCGGAAGCCAGGAAGTGATCCAGATGCGCATGGGTATGAATGATGCTCACCACCTTCAAGCCCAGCGCGTCGAGCCGCGCCAGGATCAATTCATGGTTGCCACCCGGATCGACCACGATGGCCTTCTTGCTGATCGGGTCGCCGATGATCGTGCAGTTGCACTGCAAAGGGCCGACAGGAAATGTCTCGCGAATGAGTTGGAGCTTTGCAGCGTGCATAAGAGGTCCGTCCTAACTATTAGCCCGAGCGGCGTGCAGCTTTTTATAGCTGTCGATCAACCGCAGGTGTCGGTCCAGGCCTTCGAGCTTCATGCTGGTCGGCGTCAAGCCATGGAACCGCACGCGGCCATCCACCGAACCGATGGCGGCATCCATGCGCTCATTGCCAAACATGCGACGCAAGTTAGCCTCGTAGTCTTCCAATTCCAGGTCCTCGTCCAGTTGCATCTCCAGCACCGCATTCACCGCCTGGTAGAACAGGCCGCGTTCGACGGTGTTGTCGTTGTACTGCAGGAACATCTCCACCGCCTCTTTCGCCTCTTCAAACTGCTGCAAGGCGAGATAGATCAGCAGCTTCAACTCCAGGATGGTCAACTGCCCCCATGCGGTGTTGTCGTCGAACTCGATACCGATCAGGGTGGTGATATCGGTGTAGTCATCCAGTTCGCTTTCCACCAGGCGCTCGACCAGCGCTTGCAGGCCGTCCTCATCCAGGCTGTGCAGGTTGAGGATATCGGCGCGGAAGAACAACGCCTTGTTGGTGTTATCCCAGATCAGGTCGTCAACCGGATAGATTTCCGAATAGTCCGGCACCAGGATGCGGCAGGCCTTGGCGCCGATATGTTCGTAGACCGCCATGTAGACCTGCTTGCCCATGCCTTCGAGAATGCCGAACAAGGTCGCGGCTTCCTCGGCGTTGGAGTCTTCGCCCTGGCCGGAGAAGTCCCATTCCACGAATTCGTAATCGGACTTGGCACTGAAGAAGCGCCACGACACCACGCCACTGGAGTCGATGAAGTGTTCGACAAAGTTATTCGGTTCAGTCACCGCATGGCCTTCAAAGGTCGGCTGCGGCAAGTCGTTCAGGCCTTCGAAACTGCGGCCTTGGAGCAGCTCGGTCAAGCTGCGCTCCAGCGCCACTTCCAGGCTTGGGTGGGCACCGAACGAGGCAAACACACCACCGGTGCGCGGGCTCATCAGGGTCACGCACATTACCGGGAATTCACCGCCCAGGGAGGCGTCCTTGACCAGCACCGGAAACCCCTGTTCTTCCAGGGCCTGGATACCGGCGAGGATGCCTGGGTATTTGGCCAGCACGTGGGCCGGTACATCCGGCAGGGCAAATTCGCCTTCGATGATTTCGCGTTTCACCGCGCGCTCGAAGATCTCCGACAGGCACTGCACCTGGGCTTCCGCCAGGGTGTTACCGGCACTCATGCCGTTGCTCAGGTACAGGTTTTCGATCAGGTTTGAGGGGAAATACACCACCTCGCCATCCGACTGGCGCACAAACGGAAGCGAAACAATGCCGCGCTCTTCATTGCCAGAGTTGGTGTCGATCAGGTGCGAACCACGCAATTCGCCATCACGGTTGTAGATCTTCAGGCAGTACTCGTCGAGGATCTCAGTCGGCAGCGCATCTTTGCGGCCCGGCTTGAACCAGCGCTCGTCCGGATAATGCACAAACGCCGCGTTGGCGATGTCTTCGCCCCAGAACTGGTCGTTGTAGAAGAAGTTGCAGTTCAGGCGTTCGATAAACTCGCCCAGGGCCGACGCCAGTGCGCCTTCCTTGGTCGCGCCCTTGCCGTTGGTAAAGCACATCGGCGAATGGGCATCGCGGATATGCAGCGACCAGACATTGGGCACGATATTGCGCCACGAGGCGATCTCAATCTTCATGCCCAGGCCCGCGAGAATCGCCGACATGTTGGCGATGGTCTGCTCCAGCGGCAGGTCCTTGCCCGCGATATAAGTGCCCGCGTCCGAAGCAGAAGCCGGCATCAGCAACGCCTGGGCATCGGCGTCGAGGTTTTCCACCTCTTCGATGACAAACTCAGGCCCGGCCTGTACGACCTTCTTGACCGTACAGCGGTCGATGGAGCGCAGGATGCCTTGGCGATCCTTGTCGGAAATATCCGCAGGCAACTCGACCTGGATCTTGAAGATCTGGTTGTAGCGGTTTTCCGGGTCGACAATGTTGTTCTGTGACAGACGGATATTATCCGTGGGGATGTTGCGCGTGCTGCAATACAACTTCACAAAGTAAGCCGCACACAACGCCGACGAAGCCAGGAAGTAGTCGAACGGACCAGGGGCCGAGCCATCGCCCTTGTAGCGAATCGGCTGGTCGGCCACCACGGTGAAGTCATCGAACTTGGCTTCAAGCCGGAGGTTGTCGAGAAAATTGACCTTGATTTCCATGCGGGATTACCAGAATAGCGGAGCAAACGAATTGGCCGCCATTATCCGGCTTTTGCGGCGCAAGTCTCCCCCTTACCCCAACAACCCCATCTCCTGCGCCCGCGCGACCGCCTGGGTGCGGCGCTCGACCCCCAGTTTGCTGTTGATATGACTGGCGTGGGTCTTGACGGTGTGCAGCGAGATAAACAGCTGGTTGCTGATTTCCTGGTTGGAGCAGCCTTGGGCGATCAACTGCAGCACCGCCAACTCACGGGCGCTCAAGGTTTCGCTGGAGTGGCTGGTTTCGACCGGCTCGCGCGGGGCAACCGCCGGCAGCAGGGCCCACAGGCTTTGCCGCAGCAAGTCACTCGGCGCCTGGCCCAGTTGCTCGCGCACCCAGTCGGGATAACGCTCCAACAGGCGCTGGAAGGGTTGCAACGCGCCGCCGCTCGCCATTTGCCGGGCCCGGGCAAAAACCGGCCGGGCTGACGCTGCCTGACCGTCATCCAGCAACAACAGGACGTGTTGGTTCAGGGCCATCACCGCGATCATCTGCTGGCCCTTGTCTTCAGCCTGCCGGGCGAGCGCATCGAGCCGACGCAGGGCGCTTTCGGACTGACCACGAATGGCCTCCAGGGCCGCCTGTTGCAGTTCGATATGTTGCGGCAGATGTGGGTGAAACTCCGGGGCGGCCGCTGCCTGCTCGCCGTTATAGGTTTGCCCCAGGCGGGCCAGCCAGGCATCGGCCAGGTCGGTACGCCCCTGGGCCAGCCACAACTCGCATTTGATCAGGGTAATCATGGCCAGGTAGTAGATCGGCGGCACGTCCCAGATGTGCATCAGCCGCTCGGCTTCGGCCAGCTCGGCAAAAGCCTTGGGAAAGTCGCCACGGCGCCCTTCAAAGTTGGCAATGACACAGTGCCCGATCAACACGCTGATATCTCGGCAGGCACGGGCTTCAGCCAACCCCGTACGCAAACGCAACAGGCCGGTTTCCGGCTGGCAACGCATCAGCAGCAGGAACCCTTCATACAATGACAGGCGTGCGCGCACCGCATACAGGCGTTGAGGCCCCAGGCCCTGCAAGCGTTGCAGGCCCTCGTGCACCTCATCCAGGGAACGCAGGATTTCCCCGCGCGCCTGCAGCACGCGCGCCCGGTCGTAATGGGCCAGGGCCTCGAACAGCGGGTTGCCAACACGTTGCGCCAGCTCCAGGGATTCACGATTCAAGCCACGCGCGCGCCAAAGGTCGGCATCGACGATGGCCAGGTTCGACAAGGTCGACAGGCACATCAAGCGCTGGCCGTAACGCTTGTGCGGCAGGCTTTCCAGGGCTTCGCTGCAATACAGCTGGGTCAACTCGCGATTGCCGCGGCCACGGGCAATGATGCCGCTGAGGGCCAGCCACTGGGCCAGCATCGACTTCTGCGCCGTGGCCGACGGTGCCGGCAGGAAGCGACTGAGGTGGCTGGACAACTCCTCTGCTGCGTCCAACTGACAGGCCAGCCCCAACGCCCAGCTATAAAGCACGATCAAGCGTGGCGTGCTGATCAACAGGCTATCGGGCAGGTCCATCTTCCAGCGCAGGAGCATGCCGACGTTCTGCTCGGCCAACAATTGCTCTTCGGACAGGTTCTGCACCAGGTTCGCCGCCACATCCAGATGCCCCGCGCGCAGGGCCTGCTCCACCGCCTCATCAAGCAAACCCTGGGCATTGAACCAGCGACAGGCGCGCAAGTGCAGGCTGGCGGCCGGCAGCATCGCGTTCGGTGAACGCCGGGTGCGCAGCAAATCGGAAAACAGGTGGTGATAGCGATACCAGTGGCCCTGCTCGTCCAGCGGCACCAGGAATACTTGGTGGGCTTGCAAGTAGCGCAGGATTTCCGCGCTGTCATGGGCCTCACGCACGGCGTCGCACAGCTCGCTGCAAAAACGCTCCTGGGAAGCGGTGTCATAGAGGAAGGCCTGGACCTCTGGCGGCAGGCAGTCGATCACCTCTTCCAGCAGATAGTCACGGATCAGCCCTTCCCCACCATGCAGGCCTTGGGGCAGGTCGGCCTCGCTGCCGGCTTCGGAGGCCGCCAACAACCAAAAACGCAGGCCGGCCACCCAGCCTTCGCTACGGCGGATCAGGTTGTCCAGCGCTTCACCGCGCAACGAGCTGCTATGGCGGTCGAGCAAGGCCAAGGATTCATCGTTGGTCAGGCGCAGGTCCTGCTCATGCAACTCCAGCAAATGCCGCGATAGGCGCAGCCGCGCCAAATGCCAGTCGGGACGCTGGCGGCTGGTGACCAGCACCAACAGGCCATCGGGCAGATGATTGAGAAAAAATTGCAGGCAGCGATCCAGCACCGGACCCTGGGCCAGATGGTAGTCATCCAGCACCAGTAACAACGGCGTGCGTGTAGACAGATGGACAGTCAATTCATCGAGCAAGCCATCGAGCCATTCTTCAAAGGCAAATGGCTGATGGCGCTGGCGCATTTTCAACAAGCCCAGGGCCTGGTTGCCGACCTGCGGGAAGTACTGCTGCAAACCCTCCAGCAAACGCTCAAGGAAGCGCCCCGGATCACTGTCCCGCGAACTGAGGCCCAACCACAGGCTTTGCCAGTGGTCAGGCAGGCTTTGGCAGAACTCCACCGCCAGCGAACTCTTGCCAAACCCGGCCGGCGCGCTGACCAACAGCAAACGGCCCTCCAGGCCCGCGCTCATACGCTCACACAGGCGCGGGCGCAGCACATAGCCGTCGGGTAGCGGGGGTCGATAGAAGCGCCCTTCCAGCGTGGGGATTACCGTGCTGGCAGGCCCTTGGATTCGGGACAGATCAGTCATCGCCGGGCTCTTGTAATAGGCTGTGGTCGGCATTGCAGATGTCGGCAGACTAGCGTTAAAAGCGGCAGCTTTGTAGATCTTTGCAACATTTGTCTGAAAAAGACTACAACAAAAAATAACCAACCATTTTCCGGGTAGCCGAAAACAAATGTGGGAGCGGGCTTGCTCGCGATAGCAGTGTGTCAGTCACTGGTGAATTGACTGAACCACCGCTATCGCGAGCAAGCCCGCTCCCACACAAGCCCGCCCCCACAGGTGCGGACTTGTTTACCGCTGGTTAGCGCACGCCTTCCTGGCGCAGGGCCGCTGGCGTGAAGTCTTTGGTGGTGGCGGTGAAGCCGAAGTCATAGGCCTTTTTCTCTTCGTTCTTCATGCCCAGTGCCAGGTAGCGGCCGGACTGCAGGTCGTAGAGGGTTTCCAGGGCGTACCACGGCACTTGCTTGTCGTAGTAGTTCTCGCCATGGGCTTCAGCCACACGCCACAGCTGGCCACGACCGTCGTAGTGGTCGATCACGGCTGCTTGCCAGGTGTCTTCGTCGATATAGAAGTCACGCTTGGCGTAGATATGGCGCTGGCCTTCCTTCAGGGTCGCGACCACGTGCCAGACGCGGCGCAGTTCATAGCGTGCCAGGTCCTGGTTGATGTGGCCGGCCTTGATGATGTCGGCGTACTTGAGCTTCGGATCGTCGAGCTTGTAGCTGTTGGACGCGATGTAGATTTCCTTCTTGCCTTCCAGCTTCCAGTCGTAGCGATCCGGCGCGCCGTTGTACATGTCGAGGTTATCGGAGGTACGCAGGCCATCGGCAGCAGTACCCGGCCCGTCATAGGACACTTGCGGCGCCCGACGCACACGGCGCTGACCGGCGTTGTAGACCCACGCCGCGCGCGGTTCCTTCACCTGGTCCAGGGTCTCGTGTACCAGCAGCACACCACCGGCCAGGCGCGCCGGTGCAGTCACTTGCTGCTTGAAGTAGAACAGGATGTTGCCCGGATTGGCCGGATCGTAGTCCTTCATCTTGTCGCGGAACACGAACTGATCCTGGAAGTACACCAGGCTGTACGAGCCGTTGGCCTGTGGCGTGGCCTGGGTCACCAGGCGCGTCACGCTGCCACCACGATAACGGGTGATGTGGTTCCAGATCACCTCGACCCCACTTTTCGGGATCGGGAACGGAATCGCGGTCTCGAAGTTTTCCAGGCCGTTACCGCCACCTACCAGGTTGGTGCTGGTGGCGTTTTTCTTGATGGAGGCGAACACTTCGGCCGGCACAGTGGCGCCGCGATGGGTGGTGTACACCGGCATCTTGAAGGTTTCAGGGTAGCGCTTGAACATCGCGTACTGCCCCGGCGCCAACTTGTCTTTGTACTGCTCGACGTTCTGCGCGGTGATGGTGAACTGCGGCTGCTCGCTGGCATAGGGGTTGGCCAGGAAGCCCTTGGCATCCACGGCGCCCGCGTTGGTTGGCAGGGCTTTCCAGGCGGGGATGGTGCCGGCAGCGTTGCCGGCCATTTCCGCGCCCATCGGGGTCAGCGTGGTTCCCAGCTTGGCGGCTTCATCCGCCGAGACGGCCGCCATGACGCTGCTGGCCATGATCGACAGTCCCAGCACACCCACGTGCAACAGACTTTTGGTTATTTTCATGTTCTGGTCTTCCTGAAATGCAGTGTGCTTAGAAGTTCGCGCCGAAACTCAGGGCCACGAAATCGCGGTCAACCGAGGTGTTGTAGTCGCCACCAAAGAAGTTGGTGTAGGCCAGGCTCGCGGTGTAGGTGTTCTGGTATTCCGCGTCCAGCCCCAGGCTCACCGCTTTGCGACCTTCTTCGAAGTTGCCGCCAGGACCTGGCGAGTAACCGCTCACGTCATGGGACCAGGCCACACTAGGCTTGAGGTTTACACCGGCGAACACATCCGGGTATTCCCAGATAGCGCGGCCACGGTAGCCCCAGGATGTGGAGGTGGTGAAGCCGTCGTTGTTGCAGTTTTTGGACAGATTACTGGCGTCTGTTCCCGGACCCGCGCCACCGATGGTGCCCGTGTTCAAGATTTGCGAACAGGTATTCGCAGAGCCGGTATTAGGCAGTGCGCCTGGACCATAAACCGGGTCACGGCCATAACGAATCTTCGATGAGCTCTCAAGCCCGCCCACGTGAGTCACCCCGACTTCACCCACCACGGTCAGACGACTGGCGCCCATCACCTGATCGAAGAAATGGGTCAGTGTGGTCTGGAACTGGGTGATTTCCTTACGGCGATAACCATGCATGTCCTGCCCAGGAACGCCATTGAGCAGCGATGCATTATCGTAAAGGCCCTTCAAAGGCTTAACGGCGGAGTACAAGATATCGGTGGTATTGAGCTGTACCGGAGCATTCGGGCGATAGCTGACTTCACCGCTCCATGCGGTGCCGGTAGGTAACGTCGTGGAGAAGCTCAAGCCATACAGACGAATGTCTTCCGGGTACTCGATGAAGTACTTGGAATTACCCGCAATGAACACTGGCGCCAACTGACCAAAGTTAGGTGCCATTGCATAAGCTGAGGCTGGCGCAGCCGTCGCGCTGAAGATCGGCGCCCGGCTGTGGTAGTTCATGAAATAAGCGCCGAACTCGGTATCCAGCGGCTCGAAGTTGTAGTGCATCGCCGCGCCGAATTGGCCGCTGTCGCGTGCATCCCGGTCGGGGCCACGGCGAACCAGTGTGCCCTCATTGTTAATGTCCATGCCCATGCGATCAAATACCGCCAATGCACCACGACCTGGGGCCGTTGCAGCAATGGTCGAACGCTTGGCCAGCAGGCGCAGGTTGTCGCTGCAGCCATCGGACACCACATCCGGCTGGGAGAAGAACGTCCCGCAGTTGTCGGTAACCGTCTGGTCCCATTCCAACTGGTAGAAGGCTTCTGCCGACAGGTTATCGGTCAAGGATTGAGACACGTAGAACATGTTGACCGGAATCAGGCCTTCCTTGATTTCGGCGCCCGGACGACGGAACGCAGACACGTCGATCGGGTTGACGGAGTTGATACCACCGCCAATGAACGTACTTTCACCCCAGCTCACAACCTGCTTACCGAACCGCACCGAACCCGGCGCATCGGCAATGGAGTAGTTGTGGTAGATGAACGCATCGAGGATCTGCCCGCCAGAAGACTTGGCGCCCTCTTTGCGGTTGTGGTCGCTGATGTCCTTGAACTCGCGGCTTTCATCCTTGAGTTCAAAGTCATACCAATACTTGCCACGTACAAACACACCGGTATCGCCGTACTTCAGTTCCAGGTCATGGATACCCTTGAAGATCTTCGAGAACGTTTCCCCACGCTTGAAGTTCAAGTGACCGTCGTCAGAGGTCTGAGACAACCCCTTGCCACCGTTGTTGACACCAATCAGGTCGCGATCGGGCTTGGCCGTACTCCAGCTGGCCCCCACCGACAGGGACGAGTCGAAGCTGCCTTCGACCTCACCGATGTTGAAACTGACGCCGAATGCGGGCCCGGCGAGGGTCGAGGCAAGACTGACCGCCAGGGGTAATCTCGCCCGGCGCCAGAACTGATTTACTGAGGTCATCGACGCTACTCCATGTGCATTTTATTGTTATGGCAGTGAGCCTTTTCAAACATGCTTGTAACAGCCGGAATACAACGATTCCAATGCCAGACAACCGCCGGACCACCCAGGACCGCAGCGCCACATTCTTGAAAAACTCTGGGAGGGACTATAGCCAGCAGGGGGTATCGCTTGATCCCTCTAAAGTGTGATTTGCATCACCAACCCGTCTGCAACAGCCCTTTCGCCATGTCAGCGAGAGCTGACGCGAAAGAGGATGGCTGAAATTTGCCAAATGACAAGGCGAAGGCTTGTAATAGAGCATTGCCGTGCCCGGGCGGGCACGGCGAAAGGGGTCAAAGCGTGGAGAGGAAGGTGCTGTTATTGGCCTGCCATTCAATGATGTCGATACGGATACGTTTCTTGTCGAGTTTGCCGACACTGGTCTTGGGAATTTCCGTAACAATGGCAATCTGACTTGGAATCGCCCACTTGCTCAGGTGGCCCTGCTCGACATACGGCTTGAGGTGTTCCTTGAGTTCACGCGCGCCAATCCCGTGGCCCTCGCGCACCACCAACAGGGCAAACGGGCGCTCGCCCCACTGCGGGTCGGCAATCCCGACCACCGCTACTTCGCGTACCGCCGGGTGACGGCTGACCAGGTCTTCGAGGGCCAGGGACGAGATCCACTCACCGCCGGTCTTGATCACATCCTTGATGCGGTCGCGAATATCGATCACGCCGAAGGCATCCAGGGTGGCCACGTCGCCGGTGTGCATCCAACCGCCTTCCCAGAGTTCGGCGCCCTTCTGCGGTTCGTTGAAATAACCCTCGCTGAGCCACGGTGCGCGTAGCACCAGTTCGCCCTGGGACTCGCCATCGGCCGGGAGGAAGTTGCCGTCAGCGTCGACAATCGCAGCTTCCACCAACGGCCCGGGCACACCGGCCTTGATCCGGTAGGTGGTGCGCTCGTCTTCGCTGCCGGCCAGCAGTTCTTCATTGAGGTGGGCACAGGACACCAGCGGCCCGGTCTCGGACATGCCGTAGGCTGCCGTCAATTGGATACCACGGGCCTTGGCCGCTTCATACAGCGAACGGTTGAGGGCGCTGCCGCCGATCACGATCTTCCAGCCGCCAAAGTCCACGCCCTGGGCGGCCTTGGCGTTAAGCAGCATCTGCAGGATGGTCGGCACACAGTGGGAGAACGTCACCTTCTCCTTGCGCCACAGCTCCACCAGGTATTCCGGGTCGTAACGGCCGGGATAGACCTGCTTCAGGCCGAGCATGGTCGCCACATACGGCAAGCCCCAGGCGTGCACGTGAAACATCGGCGTGATCGGCATGTACACATCGTTGGTGCCGAGCAGGCGCACGCTGTCGATGCTGCCCATGATGGTCGCCACGCCGATGGTGTGCAGCACCAGTTGACGGTGGGTGAAATACACACCCTTGGGGTTACCGGTGGTGCCGGTGGTGTAGAAGGTAGTGGCTACCGAATGCTCATCGAAGTCCTCGAAGGTGTACTGAGTACTGGCGGCGGCCAACAGGGTTTCGTACTCACCCACCAGGTTCGGCAGGTCAGCGGTTTTTTCGTCGCCATCGGTCAACAGCAGGGTCTTGTCGACCGTGGTCAACTGCCCGGCAATGGCCTGGTACAGGCCGACGAACTCGCTGTTGACCAGCACAAAGCGGTCCTCGGCGTGATTCATCGTGTAGAGGATCTGCTCCGGCGACAGGCGCACGTTGATGGTGTGGATCACCGCGCCAATCATCGGGATGGCGAACATGCACTCCAGGTAACGGTGGCTATCCCAGTCCATCACGGCCACGGTATCACCGGCCTTGACCCCGGCTGCGGTCAGCACATTGGCCAGGCGGGCAACGCGCTCGATCAGGGTTGGGTAGGTGTAGCGCAGCTTGTCGCGGTAGACGATTTCCCGGGTTTTCTCGTAGCGGGCGCCCGACATCAACAGGCGCTTGATCAACAGCGGGTATTGGTAGGCGCCTTCGGCGGGCGGGATAACACGAGTCTGCAACATACGAATCCCTTTTTATGACTGCACGGTCTTGGCTAAAGGATTTGCACTGTAGAGACCTTGCGCGCCTGCCAAATCAGCCGAAGGAATGATTTGCAGCGCACAATGAATGCTAGCTTTGCGCCAGCATTCATTCACGAATGGCGTGCCTAGCGCTCGGTGAGAGCCACTTTCACACCGATGGCAATCAGCACCGCGCCCATGCTCCGATCAAACCAATGGCCCATGCGCGCAAAGCCGGCGCGCACGCGCTGTTGGCTGAACAGCATGGCCACCATGCAAAACCACAGGGCGGTGGCCACGGCCAGGTACACGCCATAACCCGCCTGGATCGCCAGCGGCGTGTGGGGGTTGATCACCACGGTGAACAGCGACAGGAAGAACAGCGTGGCCTTGGGGTTCAAGCCATTGGTCACAAAGCCCGAGGTAAAAGCGCCGCGGGCACTGCGCTCGCCCACTTCGCGGTGCAGGTCTTCTTCACTGGCAGGCTTGGCCGGTTGCGCACGCAGGGCCTTGAAGCCGATGTACAACAGGTAGGCCGCGGCCGCCCATTTCAGGGCGTTGAACAGCACGATGGACTGGGACACGATCAAGCCGATACCGAGCAACGAGTAGCCGACGTGGAGGAAAATCGCCGAACCAACGCCCAGTGCTGTCCAGGTGCCTGCGCGCCGGCCATGGGTCACGCTCTCGCGGACCACCACGGCAAAGTCCGGCCCGGGACTGGCCACGGCCAGCAGGTGAATCAACGCCACGGTCAAAAACTCGGTGAGGTACATGCACACTCCAAGAAGTAACTGATTATTTCATCTGGTAGGCTCGGCAGATTACGCCTTCGAACCCTGTCGCAAAAGGTACAGTTGATGACGAACAATCGCCGCGCCGTCTTCCTTGATCACCCTTCACTGGACCAGGGGGACCTTGACCTCAGCGAGCTGCAGGAAGTTTTCAGCGACTTGCAGCTGTGCGAGCAGACCTCGGCGGATCAGGTGGTCGAGCGCCTGCAAGGCGCTCAGGTAGCTATCAGTAACAAGATCCTGCTCAACGCCCAGACCCTGGCCGCCTGCCCCGACCTGAAGCTGATCCTGATCGCCGCCACCGGCACCAACAACGTCGACCTGGCCGTTGCCCGCGCCCAAGGCATTACCGTCAGTAACTGCCAGGGCTACGGCACACCGTCGGTGGCGCAGCACACGATCATGCTGTTGCTCAACCTCGCCACACGCCTGAAGGACTATCAAAAAGACGTCGACGCCGGCCTGTGGCAGCAAGCCAAGCAGTTCTGCCTGCTGGATTACCCGATTGTCGAACTGCAAGGCAAAACCCTCGGGCTGCTGGGCCATGGCGAACTGGGCGGCGCCGTCGCACGCCTGGCCGAAGCCTTTGGCATGCGCGTGCTGCTGGGCGCAATCCCCGGCCGCCCGGCGCGTGCAGACCGAGTGCCATTGGACGAACTGCTGCCGCAGATCGACGCCCTGACCCTGCATTGCCCGCTCAACGAGCACACGCGCCACTTCATCGGTGCCCGCGAGTTGGCGCTGCTCAAGCCAGGCGCGTTCGTGATCAACACCGCACGCGGTGGCCTGATCGATGAACAAGCCTTGGCAGACGCCTTGCGCGGCGGTCATCTGGGTGGCGCGGCCACCGATGTGCTGAGCGTCGAACCGCCGACTACCGGCAACCCGCTGCTGGCCGGCGACATCCCACGGCTGATCATCACGCCACACAGTGCCTGGGGCAGCCGCGAAGCACGGCAACGGATCGTCGGCCAATTGACCGAAAACGCCCGGGGCTTTTTCAGCGGCGCACCGCAGCGCGTCGTCAGTTGATAAACTGCGCTCCTTTTTCAGGGAGCAGACCATGGATCCGCGCAGTGAAGTACTGCTTCGTCAGGCCGAACTTTTTCAAGGCAACGTGTTGCTGGCTGGCCTGCCCGCCGATGACCTGCTTGGCCGCCTGCCCAATGCCCACGGCTGGTGCTGGCATGCCGGCGATCAGGCAGCGCTGAATGCGCGGCTTGCCGAGCGCAGCCATTTCGGGGTGAATGTGCCGCAGCGTCCATTCGACACGGCGGTGGTGTTCCTGCCCAAGTCCAAGGACCTGGCTGACTACATCCTCAAGGCCGTGGCCGCGCGCCTGCCGGGCGCCGAGCTGTACCTGGTCGGCGAAAAGCGCGGCGGCATTGAAAGCGCCGCCAAGCAACTGAACGCTTTTGGCAAGCCACGCAAACTCGACAACGCGCGACACTGCCAGTTGTGGCTGACCACCGTGGCCAACGCCCCGGTGGCGCCAGACCTTGCGAGCCTGGCCGAGGTATTTGAGGTGCCACTGGCCGACGGGCCGCTCAAGGTCGTCAGCCTGCCAGGCGTGTTCAGCCATGGCCGCCTGGATCGCGGTACCGCGCTGTTGCTAGAGCACCTGGACAAACTGCCCAGCGGTCATCTGCTGGACTTCGGCTGTGGCGCCGGCGTGCTGGGCGCGGCGGTCAAGCGGCGCTACCCGCACAACACCGTGACCCTGCTTGATGTGGACGCCTTCGCCACCGCCAGCAGTCGCCTGACCCTGGAGGCCAATGGCCTGGAAGGCGAAGTGCTGACCGGTGATGGCATCGACGCCGCGCCCATGGGGCTGGATGCGATCTTGAGCAACCCGCCGTTCCATGTCGGGGTGCATACGGATTATTTCGCAACGGAAAACCTGCTGCGAAAAGCACGCCAACATCTGAAAAATGGCGGCGAACTTCGGCTAGTTGCCAATAGTTTCCTGAAGTACCAGCCACTGATCGAAGAACACCTGGGCGTGTGTGCGATCAAGGCCGAAGGCCAGGGGTTTCGTATCTACCGGGCCAAGCGCGGCTGACGGGTGTTTGAAAAAGAAGGCTTGCCGAATGGATTTTGCCAAGGCAGAATCCGCTCCGTCCTAGGGGAGTAGTCTCCCACGAGCAACATGCTCGTCCGGCATACGTCAACATACTTGGTCAGCAGACCATGGCGTATGCGACCCAGGAGTCCGCACAGACGGACCGGGGTTTGACAAGACCTATGACACGCACACCTTACCCGGGGCGGGAAGGCTGTACGTGTCATAGCCGTGTCGACCCGCCCCTGGAAACCTACCTGATGCTGGATTCACTTCTCGTTCCTACCGCAATCGTTGCCTTGGCCGAAATTGGCGACAAGACACAACTGCTCGCGCTTATTCTCGCCGCCCGCTTTCGCAAACCCTGGCCGATCATCGCCGGCATCATCGCCGCGACCCTGGCCAACCACGCCGCCGCCGGCGCCGTGGGTGCCTGGTTTGGCAGTTTCTTCTCGGAGGCGGTGCTGCACTGGATCCTCGCCGCAAGCTTCTGCGCCACGGCTCTGTGGACCCTGGTGCCGGACAAGCTCGACGATGACGAGGCCAGCACTTCGCGCAAGTTCGGGCCGTTCCTGACCACCCTGATTGCATTCTTCATCGCTGAAATCGGCGACAAGACGCAGATCGCCACAGTGATGCTGGCAGCGCAATATCCGGAGTTGTGGTTGGTGATTATCGGCACCACCCTAGGCATGCTGATTGCCAACGTGCCGGTGGTTCTGGCGGGGAATTTCGCGGCTGAGAAACTGCCTCTGACCCTGATCCGTCGCCTGGCGGCCTCGGCGTTCTTCATCCTGGCGCTGGTAGCGGTGTACAAGGCCATGCAAAGCAGCGGCTGGATCTGACACCCCTCTGAATGTGGGAGCGGGCTTGCTCGCGATAGCGGTGGATCAGCCAGCGAATCCAGTGACTGACACTCCGCTATCGCGAGCAAGCCCGCTCCCACATTTGGATCTTCACACGGTCCGAGTTATCAGGACTTCTTGGCTTGCTGGTAAAGCGGCATTACCTTGGGAATCGCCGCCTGCAACGAGGCAATCCGACTGCTGGAGGCCGGGTGAGTGCTCATGAACTCAGGCGGTGCGCCTTCGGAAGCCTTGGCCATTTTGTTCCACAGCGTAATCGCAGCGTTCGGGTCATAACCGGCGCGGGCCGACAGTTCCAGGCCAATCAGGTCGGCTTCGTTCTCATTGCTGCGGCTGTTGGGCAAGGTCATGCCGTAGTTGGCCACGGTGTCGGCCAGCGCCATGCTGTCCTGCCCAAGCCCCAGCAACGCACCGGCGCCCTGCTTGGCCATTTCGATACCGTAGGCCTTGGACATGGCTTCGCGGCCGTGCTCGCGCAAGGCGTGGGCGATTTCATGCCCCATGACCGCGGCCAATTCGTCGTCGGTCAACTTGAGGTTTTCGATCAACCCGCTGTAGACGAAGATCTTGCCACCAGGCCCGCAGTTGGCGTTCATCTCGTCGCTTTTGATCAGGTTCACTTCCCACTTCCACTGCGCCGCATCCGGACGGAAGGTCGGTGCCTGGGCGATCAGGCGCTTGGCGATGGCCTGTACGCGCTTGGCGTTGGCGCTGGTCTTGTCCACCAACCCCTTGCCACTGGCTTCACCCAGGGTCTGCTGGTACGACTGCGCGTACATCTGGTCGACTTCCTGGCTCGACAGCATGCTGAACATGTACTGCTTGCGCTCCACACCCACGGCACCGCCGCTGGTGGTGTTGACGGACTGGCAACCGGCGAGCAGCAAGGCTGCGCTCAATGCCGTGACCACCAATGATTTTTTCATGCACATTCTCCCTGAAAACATGGCGCGTATCGTAGGCCCTCCCATGTATCGGCGCCAGATACACCTGACGCTTAACCGCTAAATTTCCGATACGCCCCACGCCTGCGACCGTTCTATTGATGACACTTCTGATTCTTTTGCGGGAGGCTCGCTCCCACATTTTGAATGTATTCACACATCAACATGTGGGAGCGGGCTTACTCGCGATGAGGCCAACCAAAACAACAAAGCACTGGCAGGCTCACGCCGGAGTAAGGCACTCCGGCCCATTGAGCTTCGGATCATTGACCATATTAGCCAACACCCGCTCGCGCAACGCCGTAGGCTCGCTGGCCAGCAATCCCTGCAACACATGCAGCGGCGTCTCGGGATCCAGCCAGGCCTCCTGCCCTGCCGCATCGAGAATCAACGGCCGGCGCTGGCTCTGCGCCGCCTGGGTCACTACCGCCGTACTCAACCACACCTGCTCCTGCACCGGGTAGGCCTCCCAGATCGCCGCAAAGAACAACGTCGAGCCCTCCCCCGGCGTCAGCCAGTACGGTCGCTTGCGCTGGGTGCCGCGCCATTCATAAAAGCCATTGGCCGGCAGCAGGCAACGGCGCAGGCGGAAGGCCTCGCGAAACATCGGTTGCTCGGCCAGGGTTTCGGCGCGGGCGTGGGCCGGTGTGCGGGACAGGTCGGTCAACCACGGCGGCGTCAGCCCCCAACGCGCCCGCGCCAAGCTGCGCTGGCCGTCGCTGAGGCGCTGGATCAGTACCGAATCATTGGGGGAAATATTCCACTGGGCCTGTTGATCCGCTGGGAAGCCCGGCAAGGCAGCAAACGAGGGGTTCCAGCGAAACAGGGCATAACGTCCACACATGGGGCAACACGACTCTTGGGTAAACCGGTCGACAGCCTAACAGACCAGCACGTCGGGGAAGCTGTCGGGTTCATCGCCAGGCAGAGGTTGCGCGCCGATATAGGCGCTAATCAGCTCTCGGGCGACAAGGGCCTGGTCGTTCTCTACCTCAAGGCCCAGCAGGCCGAAGATCGGCAGCTCACCCGTGCCACCGAGCAGATGGCGCCCGACCAGATGGGCGTCGATACCTTCGCTGGCAAGCATTTGTTGCAGCAACTCACCCTCCATCAGGTTCTCCGGCTCGTAGATTCGTTGCATCGTCGCCCCCTTTATTCGTTCTCGCTGCGCACTTCAAGCATCCACTCATCACCATGAACCTGCAGGTCGAAAACGATCGGCCGGCAGCACACCTGGCAGTCCTCTATATAGTTCTGGTCACCGCCGGATAAATCCACGCTTGTCTCAACCTCTTCACCACAATAAGGGCAATCGTACAGCACAGGTTCTAGCATCGCGGTCTCTCCCAAGTGACTTGTGCGTATAATCGCCGGTCTATTTGCAGGGCTTTTTCGTTTGATGCCATTTGTTCAGACCGGCCCTGTCACTTATCGATCCAAACCTTTACTTACCCTAGCCGTTTCTAACAAGAGAGCATGATGGGCGAATTCGATACCATCCGACCTTACAACGACAGCGAAGTCCCGGCAGTGCTGGCCCGGCTGTTCAGTGACAAGGCCTTTCTGGACATCCTGACCCACTTTCGCTTCCCGCGCTTTGCCGGCGCCTTTGGCTGGCTGCTCAAGCCGCTGATCGCCCAGAAACTGCGCCGTGAGTTCGCCGGTGTCACCACCGTCGCCACCTTGCAGGACAAAGTCGAGTATTACGTCGACCACACCATCGACCGGGCGACCGACGGCGTCACCTACACCGGGGTCGAACAGCTCAAGTCCGGCATGGCCTATGTTTTTTTGGCCAACCACCGCGATATCGTGATGGACCCGGCCTTCGTCAACTATGCGGTGTACCACGCCGGCCTGCCAACACCACGCATTGCCATCGGTGACAACCTGCTGCAGAAGCCGTTCGTCAGCGACCTGATGCGCCTGAACAAGAGCTTTATCGTGCACCGCTCCATTACCGGGCGACGCGAGAAGATGGCGGCTTATCAGTTGCTGTCCGCCTACATCAACCATTCGATCCGCAACGACTGCCAGTCGATCTGGATCGCCCAGGCCGAAGGTCGGGCCAAGGATGGGGATGATCGCACCGAGTCGGCGATCCTCAAGATGTTCCATATGAGCCGCAAGGATGAGCCGTTCGCCGACGTCATCCTGTCGTTGAACCTGACACCGGTGTCCATCAGCTACGAATATGACCCGTGCGACGCGGCCAAGGCGCGCGAGCTATTTATCCGCGCCAGCACTGGCACCTACAGCAAGGCGCCCGGCGAGGATGACGCGAGCATTGCCCTGGGCATCACCGGTTACAAGGGCCGGGTCCATATCAACTTTGCGCCGCCCATCACCGAGCGGTTTGAAGACACCAAACTATTGGCCATCGAGATGGACCGGCAGATCCTGGGCGGTTATCGGTTGTTTCCTGTGCATTACCTGGCGTATGCACAGTGGAGCGACGCGGACCCGCAATTGCAGGTGCCGACGGCCGCCGAAGTATTCCCGGCCGATGAGTTGGCCAAGGCGAAAGCGGAGTGGGAACGGCGCTTGACTGCATGCCCGCAAGAGCACCGACCGTATCTGGTGTTGCAATATGCGATGCCGGTGCGCAATCAGTATCGGGTCAACGCCGGGATCCCTCTGTAAACAACACGGCGCAATCAACTGTAGGAGCTGGCTTGCCGGCGATCGCATCACCTCGGTGTATCTGGCATACCGAGGTGCCTGCATCGCTGGCAAGCCAGCTCCTACAGTTGTTTTGTGGTGTCTTTACAGTTGAGTGCTGAGCCAGGACAGCAGCAGCGCCAGGCCAAGGCAGGCAAAGCCGATGCGATAACCAAGACGATGACTGCGCTCGGTGCGCACATCCAGAAACAGCATGGGCTGGTCGATGGCCCGCTCTTCGCTTTGTGCGGCCAGACTGGCCATCGCACGCTGCTCCTGCAGGCGGGTAATAAACAGCAACGCCGCGCCAGGACAGGCAATCAGCAGTGCAGTGGTATTGATCAATAACGCAGGCAACGGCATTTCAAACCCCGGTGTGACAGTCGTCCATCCAGATGCGCTCTCCTGCGCAGTGCAGCTCCATCCCCCAATGACGAGCAATGTATCGAGTAATTTACGTCGTCACCTGAACGTCACCTTAACAAGCCACTCTGTTGCCCTTCGAACACCCGGGAGCTTGTCATGTTGCACGCGCAAAACCAGGATCGGCTGTACCTGATCGCCCCAACCGATGAGCAAGAGGCGCTGGTCGGAGGCCTGGCGTTCAATGTCCAGGACCGGCACTGGTTGGTGTATTGCGCCCTCGGCGGGCATCAGCATGCCGACCTGCCGGAGCTGGACCTGCTGACTGGAGTCAGTGTGCTGGACTTTTATGTCGAAACGGCGGCATGACAGCCGCAGGCACAAAAAAGCCGGGCCCCTGACTGGGGCCCGGCTTTTTACTAAAGATTACTGCGAACTGAGGATCTGGCCGATGCTTGGATCCTTGAACAGTCGCGTCAGGGCATCACTCAACACGTCGCTGACCAGCTTGGTGTTGGTTTCCTGGTTCGGCGCCATGCCAAAGCGCTGGTCCAGGGACGCAGCGTAACGGCCGTTGTAGCGGCGGTTGCCGGCCGACACATCAGAGCGGAAGGTCGCGCCGATGGTGGCTTCGGTCACGTACAGGCCTTCCTTGGGCGACTGATACTTGAGCTCGGCCAGGGTCACGGTCAACTGCGGCGCACCAGGCGAGTTGCTGGTCGGGGTGAAACCCAGCAGACGCACAGCCGCTTCGGCCTGGGCTTGCAGCTTGGGCAGCACGTCGGCACCGGTCACCGTGATGGCGCTGGTTTCCGGGTACAGGCCGCCGCGGGTGCCCAGTGTCGGCGATGGACGACCATCAACGACACGCACCGACACCGGCTGGCCATGGCCCACAGGCGCCAACTGGGTGGTGAGCTTGGGTTGCGGGCTCAGTTGCTGCGGGCTGTGGGCGCAGCCAACCAGGGTCAAGCTGGTCACAGTGATCAAACCGAACAACAGGCGTTGCAACATGCTTTTTTCTCCAGAATTCAGGTACCGACAGCCCGGCAGTATAGCGGTGCGTCACCACCTGGAACTAGCGCCAGTTACAACCTCAGACCCAGGCCCGTGTGCAGCGGTTCAGTGTCACCAAGGTGTCATTCTTGACAGATATGCTTGGCGTCATTCTCAGGAGGCCTACCATGCTCAATCTTCTCTGGCGCTTTTTCGCTCGCACGCCCGCCTATCGCAACTTTGCCAGGCTCGACCCACAAGGTCGCTGCCAGGCATTCAAGCAATGCAGCCAGCCGCCCGTGGGCGAGGGTTGGGTCGAAGTCGAAGAGATCCGCCTGAGCTGGATGCACCAGCCACTGCCCGCCCGCGCCCGCGTCAGCCCGCGCCGCGCACGGTCATCACACCGTCTGCCGTTGACCGCCTGACCGAAGCGCTAATAAAAGTCATAAAACACGTCCATTTCCCCGCATTTCTTCGCTACAATCTCCCCCCGATTATAAGGACGTCTCCTGATCGGGCCTCGCAGCATCGCTAATGCCCTGGTATTAGCTCCCCCGCACCGCCCACAGAGAGCCGCCCACACAGATCGAGTGAAGCTGGCGAGCTGGCTGTTTTGTCTGCAAACCTGCGCCTTTACCGAATCTGCCAGAGCTGCCATTGCGCTCGGCCACTTGAGTTGTTTGCCCGTTATGCCGCATGTCGGCAGTGATTTCGGGCCAGGTGCCAGGCTGGGGCAGCCCTTTTTTGAGGTTCACGTCTTCAAAAGAGCGTGAAAAAACGGGTTTTCACAACTTCACAAGAGTGTGGCGAGCAAATGAATAGTTTTGCGTTTGTACAAGCACCATCAACGTCTGGCACTGCCCAACCACACAGGACCGAGTACTCCCCAAGAACCGGAGCTTGAAGCCTGTCCGCTACGGATTTGGTTGCACGATCGGACGTACTTGACCATAAGTCGAATTGCCACAGGGGCCCTGAAATGCGTTCATATGCAGATAAGGCCTGGTCGGCAGCGTCCGCTGAAGTTGCAAAAAAATTGCGAAGAATCGGACATGGCAATCCTGGCCATGGGTAACCTGGGGCATCACGTGAACCGCCCCGTCACTCCTGGCAGCCATGCCGTCAATTTGGTGCTGCAGATTTTGGAGACGCGTTAAATGGCGCATAACGAAGCAGTCGACGTAGTACTGGTAGGTGCGGGCATCATGAGTGCCACCCTCGCCGTACTGCTCAAGGAGCTCGACCCCGGCCTCAAGCTGGAAGTCGTTGAGCTGATGGACTCGGGTGCAGCAGAGAGTTCCAACCCGTGGAACAACGCCGGTACCGGTCACGCCGGGCTGTGCGAGCTGAACTACACCCCGCAGGCTGGCGATGGTTCCATCGACATCAAGAAAGCCGTGCACATCAACACCCAGTTCGAGGTGTCGAAGCAGTTCTGGGCGTACCTGACCAAACAAGGCACCTTTGGCTCAGCCAAGTCCTTTATCAGCCCGGTGCCGCACCTGAGCTTCGTGCAGGGCGAAAAAGGCGTGTCGTTCCTCAAGAAGCGCTTTGAAACCCTCAGCCAGCACCACGCGTTCTCGGATATGCACTACACCGAAGACCGTGCAGAAATGGCCGAGTGGATGCCGCTGATGATGCCTGGCCGCCCGGCTGACGAGAAAATCGCCGCGACCCGCGTGATGAACGGCACCGACGTCAACTTCGGCGCCCTGACCAACCAATTGCTGGCGCACCTGAGCAGCTCGGCAGATGCCCAGGTCAAATACAGCAAGCGCGTCACCGGCCTCAAGCGCAATGGCGCCGGCTGGACCGTGAGCATCAAGGACGTCAACAGCGGCAACACGCGCCATGTCGACGCCAAGTTCGTGTTTCTCGGCGCCGGTGGCGCGGCCTTGCCGCTGCTGCAAGCCTCGGGCATCGAAGAAAGCAAAGGGTTTGGTGGCTTCCCGGTCAGCGGCCAGTGGCTGCGTTGCGACAACCCGCAAGTGGTCAAGCAGCACCAGGCCAAGGTCTACAGCCAGGCGGCTGTGGGTTCGCCACCGATGTCGGTGCCGCACCTGGACACCCGCGTGGTAGAGGGCAAGAAATCCCTGCTGTTCGGGCCATACGCCGGTTTCACCACCAAGTTCCTCAAGTTCGGTTCGTTCCTTGACCTGCCCATGTCGATTCGCCTCGGCAATATCGGCCCGATGCTGGCCGTGGCCCGCGACAACATGGACCTGACCAAGTACCTGGTCAGCGAAGTGATGCAGTCCATGGAACAGCGCCTGGAATCCCTGCGCCGCTTCTACCCCGAGGCAAAAGCCGAAGACTGGCGCCTGGAAGTGGCTGGCCAGCGAGTGCAGATCATCAAGAAAGACCCGAAGAAAGGCGGCGTGCTGCAATTCGGTACCGAACTGGTCGCGGCCAAGGACGGTTCGCTGGCCGCGCTGCTGGGCGCCTCCCCAGGTGCGTCGGTAACTGTTTCGATCATGCTGGAACTGATCGAACGCTGCTTCCCGGCCCAGGCTGCCGGCGAGTGGGCGACCAAGCTGCAGGAAATCTTCCCGGCCCGGGAAAAAGTCCTGGAGACTGATGCCGAGCTGTACCGCAAGATCAGCGTACAGAACAACATCAGCCTGGAGCTGGTTGAGCAAAGCAGCGCGGCCCAAAGCTACGCTTGACCCCTGTAGGAGCGAGCTTGCTCGCGAAAAACCTGAGGACGCCGCGTTTATCCAGAATAAACGCGTCATCGTTAGCGTTCTTCGCGAGCAAGCTCGCTCCTACCAAAGGCAATAAAAAACGCCCCGCTCTCGCGATGAGAACGGGGCGTTTTTTTATGTCTGGATAATCAGCCGCGGACTTGCTCGATCAACTCGATGTACTCGTGCGCATTGCGCTGGTCCTTGATCAGGTCGACGAAGGTCTGGCCGTGCTCGTCCTTGCCATCGAGGTCCAGGCCGGCCTCCTTGAAAAAGGTCAGGAAACGTTCGAAATCGTCGATGCGCAGGCCGCGATAGGCTTTGATCAGTTTATGCAGGGAAGGTGAAGTGGCGTCGACCGGTTCAAAATCCAGGAACAGCTTGATCTGATCGTCGCCGATCTCGTCACCAATCACTTGTTTCTTATCTTTACGCATTGCCGACTCCAGCCTGCAGACATTTACACGGGGGTAGAAGTCTACCTGCGGGACTCAAGGTTCGGAAGCCACGAAAATCGAATGTGGGCTCAGTCGAACTGGGCCAGCATCCAGCGATGATACTCAGCCATGCCGGCTTCGCCTTCACGGGGTGCCCAGCTCGCCAGCTCGCCCTCGCCTACGGGGCGATAAGGGCCAGCCTTGCACTCGAACATCACCGAGTCAGGCTCAAGCACCACCAGGCCATGGAAAACGCCGGGCGACAGATCAACACCCTGGCACTCTCCACCCGCCTGCAAGATGCGCCGTTCGAGAACTTCGCCTGACTCGCTGAAGATCAGAATCCCCAGGCGCCCCTTGAGTACCAGCAGGGTCTCGGCCTTGTCAGCAGTGAGGTGACGATGAGGCTGCACGTAGGTGTGTGGCTGCAAACCGACAGCCATGCGATGGCACGGCTCTTCCATCTGGTGGAAGTTGACGTTCTGCCGGCCACGGGGGCTGGCGGCGGCTTTCTCAGCCAATTCGGCAAACAGAGATTGATCAAGAAAGCGCGCCATGGCTTACATCCCCTTCACAGCAAAGATGCCATTGGCATTACGCCAGTAGCCTTTGTAATCCATGCCGTAACCAAAGATGTAGCGGTCGATGCACGGCAGGCCAACGTAATCGGCTTTCAGGTCCGGGCGGGCCTTGCGGTCGTGGTCTTTATCGATCAGCACGGCGGTGTGCACTTTGCGCGCACCGGCGTGTTTGCAGAAGTCGATGATCGCGCCAAGGGTATGACCCTCGTCGAGGATGTCGTCGATGATCAATACGTCGCGGTCGATGAACGACACTTCCGGCTTGGCTTTCCAGAACAGGTCACCGCCGCTGGTTTCATTGCGATAGCGGGTGGCGTGCAGGTAGGACGCTTCCAGGGGGAATTGCAGGTGAGTCAGCAATTTGCCGGCGAAAATCAGACCACCGTTCATCACACAGAACACCACCGGGTTGGTGTCGGCCATTTCGCGTGTGATGTGCGCGCCGACCTTGGCGATAGCCTCTTCGACTTGTGCTTCGGTGTACAGGCAGTCAGCCTCGCGCATGATTTGACGGATATGGTCGAGATCAGCGGACATGGCGCTCTCCAGAGGGGTACTGTGGCAAGAAAAGCGGGCGAAGGTACGCTTCTGGGACGCAACGTTCAAGCCTTTATGGACTAACGTACTGGTTGTCTATAGGACAACACCCTCGGATAGATTAATCTAGGCCGGTTTTTTTGCCCGCCGCCGGAGCCTTTCCCCATGCCCATCCGTGAGATCCGCCACCCGCTGATCCGACACAAGCTCGGCCTTATGCGCCGCGCCGACATTAGCACGAAGAACTTCCGTGAGCTTGCTCAGGAAGTCGGAGCGTTGCTCACCTACGAAGCCACGAAAGATTTACCCCTGGAAAACTACGAGATCCCCGGTTGGTGCGGTCCCGTCCAGGTCGAGAAAATCGCCGGCAAGAAAATTACCGTAGTACCGATCCTGCGCGCCGGCATCGGCATGCTTGAAGGCGTGCTGAGCCTGATCCCGGGCGCCAAGGTCAGCGCTGTGGGCGTAGCCCGCAACGAAGAAACCCTGCAGGCCCACACCTACCTGGAAAAACTCGTCCCGGAAATCGACGAACGCCTGGCGATGATCATCGACCCGATGCTGGCCACCGGCAGTTCCATGGTCGCCACCATCGACCTGCTGAAGAAAGCCGGCTGCAAGGACATCCGCGCCATGGTGCTGGTGGCTGCGCCCGAAGGGATCGCCGCCGTAGAGAAGGCGCACCCGGATGTGATGATCTACACCGCGTCCATTGATGAACGCCTGAACGAGCACGGCTACATCATTCCGGGCCTGGGCGATGCTGGCGACAAGATCTTCGGCACCAAGCAGAAGGACGCGTGAGCATGCAGGATGAATTCAACGACCCGCTTTGGCGCCAGATCCTGTCTGGCGCACAAATGCTCTTCGTAGCATTTGGCGCGCTGGTGTTGATGCCACTGATCACAGGTCTTGATCCAAACGTTGCACTGTTTACCGCAGGTCTTGGCACGCTGCTGTTCCAGATCGTGACCGGACGCCAAGTGCCGGTATTCCTGGCATCGAGCTTTGCCTTTATCACCCCGATCATTCTCGCCAAGGGCCAGTTCGGCCTCGCGGCGACCATGGGCGGCGTGATGGCGGCGGGTTTCGTCTACACCTTCCTCGGCCTGGCCGTGAAGATCAAAGGCACCGGTTTTATCGACCGGCTGCTGCCGCCCGTGGTCATCGGGCCGGTGATCATCTCCATCGGCCTGGCCATGGCGCCGATCGCCGCCAATATGGCAATGGGCAAGAGCGGTGATGGTGCCGAGCTGATTCATTACCAGACGGCGATGATGATCTCGATGCCGGCGCTGCTGACCACGCTGATCGTGGCCGTATTCGGCAAGGGCATTTTCCGCCTGGTGCCGATCATTGCCGGGGTGCTGGTAGGTTTTGGCATGTCGTTCTACTTTGGCGTGGTCGATACCGCGAAGATCGCCGCCGCCCCGTGGCTCGCCCTGCCCCACTTCACCGCACCGGAGTTCAACTGGCAGGCGATTCTGTTTATCGTCCCGGTGGCCCTGGCACCGGCCATCGAGCACATCGGCGGCGTGATTGCCGTGGGTAGCGTGACTGGTCGCGATTACCTGAAAAAGCCCGGCCTGCATCGCACGCTATTGGGCGACGGTATCGCCACCACCACTGCCGGTATGTTCGGCGGCCCGCCCAACACCACCTACGCCGAAGTGACGGGCGCGGTGATGCTGACCAAGAACTACAACCCGAAGATCATGACCTGGGCGGCAGTATTCGCCATCACCCTGGCCTTTGTCGGCAAGTTCGGCGCGCTGCTGCAGAGCATTCCGGTGCCGGTGATGGGCGGGATTCTGTGCCTGTTGTTCGGCTCGATTGCCGCGGTGGGGATGAATACCCTGATCCGTCACAAGATCGACCTGGGCGAAGCGCGCAATCTGGTGATTGTGTCAGTGACCCTGGTCTTTGGGATTGGTGGTGTGCTGATCGGTACCGGTACTGGTCCGGATGATTTCGGCCTCAAGGGCATCGCCCTGTGTGCCGTGGTGGCAATTGGTTTGAACCTGCTGCTGCCGGGCAATGATGGCTGGAAGCACAAGAAGCCGGATGAGCCGTTGCTCTAAAAGCTACGGATTGTCGGTGTTGCTGATGGCCTCATCGCGGGCAAGCCCGGCTCCCACATTGAAGTGTATTCCAATGTGGGAGCCGGGCTTGCCCGCGATGAGGCCAGTCCAGCCAATGTAGATCCAAGCCTTAAAGATCGCCCAAGCCATCGACCAGCGCCTGGTTCTGCTCTGGCGTACCGATGCTGATCCGCAGGAACTGGGCAATCCGCTCCTGCTTGAAGTGCCGCACGATCACCCCTTGCTCACGCAGTTTGGCCGCCAGGCCAGCCGCATCGTGCCGTGGGTGGCGGGCAAAGATGAAGTTGGCCGCTGACGGCAACACCTCAAAACCCTTCTCTCGCAACTGCGCCACAACCTTCTCACGGCTGTCGATGACCAACTGGCAAGTCTTCTCGAAATACTCACGGTCCTCGAACGCTGCTGCCGCGCCGACAATCGCCAGGCGATCCAGCGGATACGAGTTGAAGCTGTTCTTGACCCGCTCCAGCGCCTCGATCAGGTCCGGGTGCCCCACCGCCAAGCCTACCCGCAAACCGGCCAGTGAGCGCGACTTGGAGAGGGTCTGGGTGACCAGCAAGTTCGGGTAACGGTCCACCAGGCTGATCGCGGTTTCGCCGCCGAAGTCGATATAGGCCTCATCAACCACCACCACCGAATCCGGGCTGGCCTTGAGAAGCTGCTCTACCGCATCCAGTGCCAGTACGCAGCCCGTCGGCGCGTTCGGGTTGGGGAAGATGATCCCGCCGTTAGGCTTGGCATAGTCCACCACGCGGATCTGGAACTGCTCATCCAGCGGCACCGGGTCGGACTTGATGCCATACAGCCCGCAGTAGACGGGATAAAAGCTGTAGCTGATATCCGGAAACAGCAGCGGCAAGTCGTGCTGGAACAGGCCGTGGAAGATGTGCGCCAGGACCTCATCGGAACCGTTACCGAGGAAGACCTTGCCTGCATCGACCCCGTAGTACCTGGCCACGGCCTGCTTGAGCAGATCGCTGTTGGGGTCGGGGTACAAGCGCAGGTTGTCGTTCAGCTCGGCCTGCATGGCTGCCAGCGCCTTGGGCGATGGACCATAGGGGTTTTCGTTGGTGTTGAGCTTGACCAGCTTGGTCAGCTTCGGCTGCTCGCCGGGCACGTAAGGCACCAGGTCCTTGACGAAGGGGCTCCAGAATTTGCTCATGCCTTACTCTCCCTTGACGATGCGATATTCGGCGCTGCGGGCGTGCGCGCTCAGCGATTCACCACGGGCCAGCACCGAGGCGGTCTTGCCCAGCTCCGAGGCGCCCTGTGGCGAGCAGAAGATGATCGACGAGCGCTTCTGGAAGTCGTACACCCCAAGCGGCGACGAGAAGCGCGCAGTGCCGGACGTCGGCAGGACGTGGTTGGGACCCGCGCAGTAGTCGCCCAGGGCTTCGCTGGTGTGGCGGCCCATGAAGATCGCCCCGGCATGGCGAATCGACGGCAGCCAGGCTTGTGGATCGGCCACCGACAGCTCCAGGTGCTCCGGCGCGATGCGGTTGGCGACTTCGATGGCCTGCTCCATGTCCTGCACCAGGATCAGCGCGCCACGGCCATTGATCGACTTCTCGATGATCTCGGCACGTTCCATGGTCGGCAGCAGTTTATTGATGCTGGCGGCCACCTTGTCGAGAAACTCGGCGTCGGGGCTGACCAGGATCGCCTGGGCGTCTTCGTCGTGCTCGGCCTGGGAGAACAGGTCCATGGCGATCCAGTCCGGGTCGGTCTGGCCGTCGCACACCACGAGGATTTCCGAGGGGCCGGCGATCATGTCGATGCCGACCTGGCCGAATACGTGGCGCTTGGCGGTGGCGACGTAGATGTTGCCTGGGCCAACGACCTTGTCGACCTTGGGCACGCTTTCGGTGCCATAGGCCAGGGCCGCAACGGCTTGGGCGCCACCTATGGTGAACACGCGATCAACCCCGGCGATGCAGGCCGCAGCCAGCACCAGCTCGTTGATTTCACCGCGCGGGGTCGGCACGACCATAACCACTTCGGTCACGCCGGCCACCTTGGCCGGAATCGCGTTCATCAGTACCGATGACGGGTACGAAGCCTTTCCACCCGGCACATACAGGCCGGCACGGTCCAGGGGCGTGACCTTCTGGCCCAGCACCGTGCCATCAGCCTCGGTGTAGCTCCAGGAGTCCTGTTTCTGCTTCTCGTGGTAGCTGCGCACCCGCGCTGCAGCCACTTCCAGGGCTTCACGCTGAGGCGCAGTGATGCGCGTCAGGGCCAGCTCCAGGCGTTCGCGGGGCAGGATCAGGTCAGCCATGGATTTGACGTCCAGGCCGTCAAACTGGCGGGTAAAGTCCACCAGCGCCGCATCACCGCGCTCGCGCACGGCCTTGATGATGTCGAGCACCCGCTGGTTGACCGAGTCGTCGGACACGCTTTCCCAGCTCAGCAGATGATCCAGATGATGGGCAAAATCCGGGTCGGCAGCGTTGAGTCGGGCAATTGCAGTGGACGTGGTCATAGCGAGGGCCTCAATAGAATTGGCAAAAACTCAGGCGCCCTAAACTAGCAGTCGTTTCCGCTTGGGCACCTGAGAATTCTGGCTATGAGGCGGATAGACGGGCGCAGCTTTTCAGCTACGCGGGTGAGTCAACCGCGGTGTCGAGACTCCACTGCCTTGCGCAGGGTGTCGATCAACGCCTGGATACGGGCGTGCTGCATTTTCATCGAAGCTTTGTTGACGATCAGCCGGGAGCTGATGTCGGCGATAAAGTCCTGGGGCTCCAGGCCATTGGCGCGCAGGGTGTTGCCGGTGTCGACCACGTCGATGATCTTGTCGGCCAGGCCGATCAACGGAGCCAACTCCATCGAGCCGTAGAGCTTGATGATGTCGACCTGACGGCCTTGCTCGGCGTAATAACGCTTGGCGACGTTGACGAACTTGGTGGCCACCCGCAAGCGGCCCTTGGGCTCGACGTCACCGACACGGCCAGCAGTCATCAACTTGCACAGGGCGATACGCAGGTCCAGCGGCTCGTACAGGCCCTGACCACCGTATTCCATCAGCACGTCCTTACCGGCGACGCCGAGGTCGGCGGCGCCATGTTCAACGTAGGTCGGCACGTCGGTAGCCCGCACGATCAGCAGGCGAACGTCGTCCTGGGTCGTGGGGATGATCAGCTTGCGGCTCTTGTCCGGATTCTCGGTCGGCACGATGCCCGCTTCAGCCAGAAGCGGCAAAGTGTCGTCAAGGATGCGGCCCTTGGACAGTGCGATGGTCAACATGGGAAACGTCAATCCTTCATCAGGCTATTGCTGTCCGGTCGCAAACGGCGCCAGACACAGATCGAGGCCATGACAGCCTCGATTTGAAACAAACCAGTGTTTGTAGGAGCGAGCAAGCTCGCTCCTACAGCGCAGCAGGGACTAGCCCGGTACGCGGCGGATTTTTGCGCCGAGCATCTGCAGTTTTTCTTCGATGCACTCGTAGCCACGGTCTATGTGGTAGATGCGATCGATCAGGGTGTCGCCATCAGCGCACAGCGCCGAGATCACCAGGCTGGCCGAAGCCCGCAGGTCGGTCGCCATCACTGGCGCGCCCTTGAGCTGCTCGATACCGGTGACGATGGCCGTGTTGCCTTCGACCTGGATCTTGGCGCCCATGCGGTGCAGTTCATACACGTGCATGAAGCGGTTTTCGAAGATGGTCTCGATGACAGCACCAGTACCTTCGGCAATCGCGTTCAGGGAGATGAACTGCGCCTGCATGTCAGTCGGGAACGCCGGGTACGGAGCAGTACGCACGTTGACGGCTTTCGGCCGCTTGCCGTGCATGTTCAGCTCGATCCAGTCTTCGCCGCAGGTGATTTCAGCACCGGCTTCGCGCAGTTTTTCCAGGACCGCTTCCAGGATAGTCGGATCGGTGTCCTTGACCTTGACGCGGCCACCGGTCACGGCAGCAGCAACCAGGTAGGTACCGGTCTCGATACGGTCCGGCATGACCTTGTAGGTCGCGGTGTGCAGACGCTCTACGCCATCAATGGTGATGGTGTCGGTGCCAGCACCGGAAACCTTCGCGCCCATGGCGTTCAGGAAGTTGGCCAGGTCGACCACTTCCGGCTCGCGCGCGGCGTTTTGCAGGACGCTGCGGCCCTTGGCCAAGGCAGCGGCCATCATAATGTTCTCGGTACCGGTCACGCTGACGGTATCAAAGAAGAAGCTCGCACCACGCAGGCCGCCTTCCGGCGCCTTGGCCTTGATGTAGCCGCCTTCGACGTCGATGGTTGCGCCCATGGCTTCAAGGCCACGGATGTGCAGGTCCACCGGACGCGAACCGATGGCGCAACCGCCAGGCAGGGCCACTTCGGCTTCGCCGAAACGGGCGACCATCGGCCCCAGCACCAGGATCGAGGCACGCATGGTTTTCACCAGTTCGTACGGTGCGATCAGGGTTTTGATGGTGCGCGGGTCGATTTCGACCGACAGTTTCTCGTCGATCACAGGCTCAATGCCCATGCGGCCGAACAGCTCGATCATCGTGGTGATGTCGTGCAGGTGCGGCAGGTTGGCTACGGTAACCGGGCCATCGCACAGCAAGGTAGCGGCCAGGATCGGCAAGGCCGAGTTTTTAGCCCCGGAGATACGGATTTCGCCATCAAGACGGGCACCGCCGGTAATAATCAATTTATCCATAAGAATCTCGACGTCTTGGGGGCTCAGGTGCGCTCGGCCCAGGCCGCGCGGCTGAAAAATTTCATAGTGACCGCATGGATGCTGCCATCGGTGATCCACGGGTTCAAATGGGCATAGATCTGCTGCTGACGCTTGACCGGGCTCAATGCCGCCAGTTCATCGCTAATCACGTTCAGCTGGAAATTGCAGCCTTCGCCTTCAACTGCAACCTCAGTATTCGGCAGCTTTCCTTCAAGGAAGCTTTTAACTTCTAGGGCCTGCATGCTCAACCTCTATCGGCGCCCAGTGCGCGCGGGTCGCACATCATACAAAAAAGCCCCGCGCCTGCGAACCCCGCATAGCAGGACTCTGACGGGGGGCTTCTTCAATAATGTGTATTAAGGATGCGCCAACAGCTCGGTCAAACCGCAAACCTGGGCGATTTCCCGCATATCCTCGGGTAATGCGCGAATACTGACAGGTTTGCTGACTGCGGCGGCGTCACGTAGGAAACACAAGAGCAATGACAAGCCAACACTGCTGGACTTCACCACCGCCGAGCAATCGAGAACCAATGCCGGCGCGGTGCTGGCATTGATCAGCGCCTGGCCCTGCTTGCGCAGAGCCGGCCCGGAGCTGTAGTCGAGCACGCCACTCAGGAGCAACTCGCCGGGCTGGCCTTGACGAACAGCCGACTCAGTCATGGGGCCTGCTTCTCTGCGGCTTCTTCGGTCACTTCCTTGGCCTTGGCCACTTCGCCAGCCCAACCATTGATGGTTTTGTCCAGGTCGTTGCCATTGCGCTGCATGGCGTCGGCAAACTGGTCACGGAACAACTTGCCGATGTTGATGCCGTTGATGATCACGTTGCGCACTTTCCACTCACCATTGATTTTCTCAAGGGTGTAGGAAACCGGATACACCGAGCCATTGTTGCCCTTGACCTGCATATCCACGCTGGTGCGGTCGCCAGACTCATCCTTGGCCGGGGAAACCACGATGCCCTGGTTGTTGTATTCCAGCAGGGCGTTGCCGTAGAACTGCATCAGGCTGCGCTTGAAGTTTTCCTGGAAGCGTTGCATCTGCTCAGGCGTAGCCTTGCGCGAGTACTTGACGGTCATGATGCTGCGGGAGATGCCGTCAGCGTCGACCACCGGCCCCACGATCCCGTTAAGGGCGTCGTAGAACGCGCCTGGGCTCTGCTTGTACTTGTCCTTGTTCGCGGCAAGGTCAGCCAGCAGTTCTTTGGTGGTTCTATCAATAATGTCGTGCGCCGAAGGCGCCGCCACGGCGTTAGCCATCAATGGCAAGGCTGCCAACAGCACCAACAGGCCACGTCGCAAGGTAGAGATCATGAACAAACTCCTCATTTGGCGTCTTTGCTAACCGTATTAAGCAGGAATTTACCGATCAGGTCCTCAAGCACCAACGACGACTGTGTGTCATGAATGGTCGAGCCATCCTTGAGCAAGGCTTCTTCCCCGCCCACGCTGATACCGATGTACTTCTCGCCCAGCAGACCCGCCGTGAGAATAGATGCAGTGGAGTCATTCGGCAGATTATCTACCTTCTTGTCCAGTTGCAGGGTCACGCGGCCGGTGAAGCTGTCGCGGTCCAGATCGATTGCCGTGACCTTGCCGATGGTCACACCGGCCATGGTCACTTTGGATCTGACCGTCAAACCGGCGATATTGTCGAAGTAGGCGTAAAGTTTATAGGTATCGGCGGCCGGGCTGGTCGACAAGCCGCTGACTCGCAGGGCGAGCAACAGTAAAGCCAGGATGCCAGCCAGCAAGAAAAGGCCGACACCGATTTCCACAGTGCGGTTTTGCATCAGAAATCTCCAAACATCAAGGCGGTCAAAATGAAGTCAAGGCCCAGTACCGCCAGCGAGGCGTACACAACGGTCTTGGTGGTGGCACGACTGATCCCCTCTGAAGTGGGCTCACAGTCATAGCCTTGGAATACGGCGATCCAAGTCACGACAAAGGCGAAGACGATGCTCTTGATAATGCCATTGAGCACGTCACCGCTGAAGGTCACGCTGTTTTGCATGTTGGCCCAGTAGGAGCCGTCGTAGACCCCCAGCCAGTCCACCGCCACCCACGAACCGCCCCAGATCCCGACCACGCTGAAGATCATCGCCAGCAGTGGCAGGGAAATGAAGCCGGCCCACAGGCGCGGGGCAACAATGTACTTGAGCGGGTCCACGCCGATCATTTCCAGGCTGGACAACTGCTCGGTGGCCTTCATGTTGCCGATCTCGGCGGTCAACGCAGAACCGGCACGCCCGGCAAACAGCAATGCCGTGACCACCGGCCCCAGCTCACGCAGCAGCGTCAGCGCAACCATCTGCCCCACCGCCTGCTCGGAACCGTAGCTGGACAGGATATTGAAGCCCTGCAACGCCAGCACCATACCGATAAAGACACCGGAGACCACGATGATCACCAGGGACATCACGCCCACCGAATGCAACTGCTTGAGCAGCAAGCCAAAACCACCGCCAATACCGCCGCGGCCAAGCAAGGCGTGAAACAGGAAAATCGTCGAACGCCCGAGCACTTCGAGGATGTCGATGCCGGAGCGACCGAAAAGACGAACCTTCTCGATTAAAGATGTCTTGCGCATCAGCGCTTCCCCAGAAGATCTGAGCGGTAGTCCGCTGCCGGAAAATGAAAAGGCACCGGGCCATCAGGATCGCCGGTCATGAATTGGCGAATGCGCGGGTTGTCAGCGTTCATCAGTTCTTCAGGCGTACCCTGTCCCAACACCTGGCCATCACCGACAACATAGAGGTAGTCGGCAATGCTCGCGGTTTCGGCCAGATCATGGGAAACCACGATACTGGTGATACCCAGCGCATCGTTGAGCAGACGGATCAGACGCACCAAGACCCCCATGGCGATGGGGTCCTGGCCGACGAACGGCTCGTCATACATCAGGATCTGGGGGTCGAGGGCAATCGCACGCGCCAGGGCGACACGCCGTTTCATACCGCCAGAGAGTTCATCTGGCATCAGGTCGATGGCACCGCGAAGGCCGACGGCCTGCAGTTTCAGCAATACAATGTCACGAATCATTTCTTCGGACAGTTGGGTGTGCACCCGCAACGGGAACGCGACGTTTTCGAAAACGTCGAGATCGGTGAACAGAGCGCCGCTCTGAAACAGCACACCCATGTGCTTGCGCGCATCGAACAGGTCACTGCGCGACAGGGTCGGCAGGTTCTGGCCGTTGACCCAGACTTCCCCGGCGGTGGGACGCAACTGCATGCCCATCAGGCGCAGCAGGGTCGTCTTGCCGCAGCCGGACGGCCCCATGATGCCCGTCACCTTGCCGCGGGGAATGCGAATATCGACATTATTGAAGATGCTGCGCGTACCGCGCTTGAAGGAAAGGCCCTTCAGCTCGACCGCGTAGGCGTTATCGGCACTCATCTAAACTCCTTGGGATGCAGCTTCTCACTCAGACACCATGCTTGGGACAACTGCTTGCGACAGTTAGACACATGTGGACTGCGCGGACCGAACTGGCGGCGAACTATATCACTGCTGACATAAAGCGCCCAAGGCCGGAGCAGCGCTTGTTCAGAAAGAGGACAGGTAAAAAGCGCAATTGAGACTGATCTCGCGCTCAAGAAGCACAACACCTGACGAACTTGCGTGAGGGAATTGATCATTACCGCTATAATCGCCGACTTTTCGTCAGGCTATACGATTTCAGACATGAGCCAATCCAGCGACCTTATTCAATCCGCACAACGCACCATCCGCCTCGAACTTGAAGCCGTAGAAGGCTTGCTGGCCCATATCGACGCAGATTTCGTACGCGCCTGCGAGATGATCCTGGCCAGTAAAGGCCGGGTTGTCGTGGTCGGCATGGGCAAGTCAGGCCATGTCGGCAACAAGATTGCCGCCACCCTGGCCAGCACTGGCACCACCGCATTTTTCGTGCACCCGGCCGAAGCCAGCCATGGTGACATGGGCATGATCACCCGTGATGACGTGATCCTGGCCCTGTCCAACTCCGGCACCACCAACGAAATCGTGACCCTGCTGCCGCTGATCAAGCGCCTGGGCATCAAGCTGATCAGCGTGACCGGCAACCCGGATTCGACGCTGGCCAAGGCCGCCGAAGTGAACCTGAACGTGCACGTGGCCCACGAAGCCTGCCCGCTCAACCTGGCGCCGACCTCCTCCACCACCGCCGCCCTGGTCATGGGCGACGCGCTGGCCGTGGCCCTGCTGGAAGCCCGCGGTTTTACCGCCGAAGATTTCGCCTTTTCCCACCCTGGTGGCGCCCTCGGTCGTCGCCTGCTGCTGAAAGTGGAAAATGTGATGCATTCCGGCGATGAGCTGCCACAGGTACAGCGCGGCACGCTGCTCAAGGACGCGTTGATGGAAATGACCCGCAAGGGCCTGGGCATGACGGTGATCCTGGAAGCCGACGGGCGCCTGGCCGGGGTCTTCACCGACGGCGACCTGCGCCGCACCCTGGACCGCACCATTGATATCCACACCGCGACCATCGATCAGGTCATGACCCCCCACGGCAAGACCGCCCGCGCCGAAATGCTCGCGGCTGAAGCCCTGAAGATCATGGAAGACCACAAAATCGGCGCCCTGGTGGTGGTCGACGATGCCGATCACCCGATCGGCGCCCTGAACATGCACGATTTGCTGCGCGCAGGAGTGATGTAAATGAGCAACGACCTGTTGCAACGGGGCAAGGCCATCAAACTGGCAATTTTCGACGTGGACGGCGTGCTGACCGACGGCCGCCTGTACTTTCTCGAAGACGGCAGCGAATTCAAGACCTTCAACACGCTGGACGGCCAGGGCATCAAGATGTTGATGGCCTCCGGTGTGCAAACCGCGATCATCAGTGGTCGAAAGACACCCGTTGTGGAACGCCGCGCACAAAACCTGGGGATTCCTTACCTCTATCAGGGGCGCGAGGATAAACTGGTGGTTCTGGATGAGCTTCTTGGCAAACTCAACCTAAGCTATGAGCAGGTCGCCTATCTGGGCGACGACTTGCCTGACCTGCCGGTGATTCGTCGCGTAGGCCTGGGCATGGCCGTGGCCAACGCCGCGTCGTTTGTCCGCGAGCATGCCCACGGCATCACCCAGGCCCGTGGCGGCGAAGGCGCCGCCCGCGAGTTCTGCGAGCTGATCCTGCGTGCCCAAGGCAGCCTTGAAGCGGCCCACGCCGCCTACCTATAGAGCCTTCTATGCTGAGCAAAAAGATTCGTAACTTCCTGATATTCGGAGCCATCGCCGCGCTGTTCCTGGCGGTGGGCTACTGGAATATCAGCCCGGAGCGCTTCCTCGACCAGCCCGTTGTGCAGGCCGACCAGGGCGCCATCGACTATTACGCCACCAACGCCTACAGCGTGCAGTTCCTGCCTGACGGCAAGGTGCAATACGAAATGACGTCGGACAAGGTCGAACACTTGAAGGCTTCGGAGGTCACATTGCTGACCAATCCCGACCTGAACCTGTATCGCGGCACCGAATTCCCGTGGCATGTCACCAGCAAGCGTGGCGAGGTCAACCCGGACGGTACCGAAGTGGAGCTGATCGATTCGGTGCGCGTTGCGCGCACCGACGCACAGAACCGCGAGACCATCATTACCAGCAGTCGCATGACCGTATTCCCACAGAAGCAATATGCGCAGACCGAGCAAGACGTTAGAATCGACGGCGCTGGCGGTGTATCGACTGGCAAGGGAATGAAAGCGTATTTGAAAGAAAGCAGGATACACCTGCTATCGAACGTAAGAGGACAGTATGAGGCTCGTTAAAACCCTCCCTATTTTGCTCGGTCTGGGCGCAGCACTGGGAAGCGTGAGCGCCTGGGCTCTGCCGAACGATAGCCAGCAACCGATCCACATTCAGGCTGACGATGCGCAACTGGATGACAAGCAAGGTATCGCGACCTACAAGGGCGATGTAATCATCACCCAAGGCTCGATGAAAATTACCGGCAATACCGTGACCCTTACCCGCACCCCGGCCGGCGACATCGACGTCGTGACCTCGGTGGGCAACCTTGCCTATTTCGAACAGAAGCAGAATGCCGCCGATCCAGGTCCGATCAAAGGCTACGGCGTAACCATCCAGTACCACGCGCCGCAAAACCGCATCGTACTGACTGATCGTGCCAAAGTGATCAGCAGCGACGGTAACTCGACCGAAGGCGAGAAAATTGTCTACGACACCGTCAAGCAAGTTGCGACTGCCGGCCGCGCCAATGGCACCAAGGTCACCGCGCCACGTCCGCGCATTGACATGGTTATCCAGCCGAAGAAGAAGGCCCAGTAATGGCAACCCTGAAAGCCCAGCATCTGGCCAAGGCCTATAAAAGCCGTCAGGTCGTGCGCGACGTCAGCCTGTCGATCGACAGCGGCCAGATCGTCGGCCTGCTTGGCCCCAACGGTGCCGGCAAGACCACCTGCTTCTACATGATCGTCGGCCTGGTCCAGGCTGACCAGGGCCGTGTTTTGATCGACGACCTGGACGTCAGCCATCAGCCAATGCACGGTCGTGCACGGGCCGGTATCGGCTATCTCCCCCAGGAGGCGTCGATCTTCCGCAAACTGTCAGTATCCGACAACATCATGGCGATCCTTGAAACCCGCAAGGAACTGGATCGCGACGGACGCCGCCAAGAGCTGGAAAGCCTGTTGCAGGAGTTCCACATCAACCACATTCGCGACAACCTCGGCATGAGCCTGTCCGGCGGCGAGCGTCGTCGTGTGGAAATCGCCCGCGCCCTGGCCACTGCACCGAAGTTCATCCTGCTCGATGAACCCTTCGCCGGTGTCGACCCGATTTCGGTTGGCGACATCAAGCAGATCATCCATCACCTCAAGGCCAAGGGGATCGGCGTGCTGATCACCGACCACAACGTGCGTGAGACCCTGGATATCTGCGAAACCGCGTACATCGTCAACGATGGCCAACTGATTGCCGAAGGTGACTCCGCTACCATCCTGGCCAACGAACTGGTCAAGGAAGTGTACCTGGGTCACGAATTCCGCCTGTAAACACTGTGGTGTCAGGACATTCGCCATCAGGCGCGGGAGTCAATAAAAACCTCATTATTTTTATTGTTACCGCGCTCTAGGCAAAGCCCCCGATATCAGGCATATAATTTGCTTATGTTTGGCGCTCACGCGCCCTGTCGTGGATGGCGCATTGCGCCGGCGAATAAGGTGTTAAGCCCCTGCCATGAAACCATCGCTAGTCCTGAGAATGGGCCAGCAGCTGACGATGACACCGCAGCTGCAACAGGCCATCCGCCTGCTCCAATTGTCGACCCTGGACCTGCAACAGGAAATCCAGGAGGCCCTGGAGTCCAACCCGATGCTCGAACGCCAGGAAGAAGGCGACGACTTCGATAACGCCGACCCGCTGGCCGACAACATCGAGCAAAAACCCAATACCGACGTCCAGGAACCGTCCTACCAGGAAACCGCACCCACGGTGGATAACCTGGAAGAAGGCGAATGGAACGAACGCATTCCCAATGAACTGCCGGTGGATACGGCCTGGGAAGACGTCTACCAGACCAGCGCCAGCAGCCTGCCCAGCAACGACGATGACGAGTGGGACTTCACCACCCGCACCTCCGTTGGCGAGAGCCTGCAGAGCCACCTGCTGTGGCAATTGAACCTCGCCCCGATGTCCGACACCGATCGCCTGATCGCCGTGACCCTGATCGATTGCATCAACAATCAGGGCTACCTGGACGAGACCCTCGAAGAAATCCTTGAGGCTTTCGACCCGGAACTGGATATCGAGCTGGACGAAATCGAAGCAGTCCTGCACCGCATCCAGCAGTTCGAGCCTGCCGGCATCGGCGCCCGCAACCTCAGCGAGTGCCTGCTGCTGCAACTGCGCCAGTTGCCGGCCAAGACCCCATGGCTGGCCGAAGCCCAGCGCCTGGTCACCGATTACATCGACCTGCTGGGCAGCCGCGACTACAGCCAGTTGATGCGCCGGATGAAGCTCAAGGAAGACGATCTGCGCCAGATTATCGAACTGGTACAGAGCCTCAACCCGCGCCCCGGCTCGCAAATCGAGTCCAGCGAAGCCGAATACGTCGTCCCCGACGTGATCGTGCGCAAGGACAACGAGCGCTGGCTGGTGGAACTGAACCAGGAGTCGGTGCCGCGCCTGCGCGTCAACCCGCAGTACGCCGGTTTCGTACGCCGGGCCGATACCAGTGCCGACAACACGTTCATGCGCAATCAGTTGCAGGAAGCGCGCTGGTTCATCAAGAGCCTGCAAAGCCGTAACGAAACCCTGATGAAAGTGGCTACCCAGATCGTCGAGCACCAGCGCGGCTTCCTGGAATATGGCGACGAGGCGATGAAACCGCTGGTACTGCATGATATTGCCGAAGCGGTTGGCATGCATGAATCGACCATTTCCCGGGTAACCACCCAGAAGTTCATGCATACACCACGGGGAATTTATGAACTGAAATACTTTTTCTCCAGCCATGTCAGCACCTCCGAAGGCGGCGAATGCTCGTCCACGGCGATCCGCGCGATCATCAAAAAACTGGTTGCCGCGGAAAATCAGAAAAAGCCGTTGAGTGACAGCAAGATCGCTGGTTTACTGGAGGCACAAGGCATTCAGGTCGCCCGTCGAACCGTCGCCAAGTACCGCGAGTCCCTTGGGATCGCGCCTTCCAGCGAGCGTAAACGGTTGATGTGACGGGCGGGCCACAGCGTTCCAGTGGCGGGTATTCCTACCCGCCGCTTTATGCACTGGCAACGAAGGAGAAGCTGTATGCAAGTCAACATCAGTGGACACCAACTGGAAGTGACCGAACCGCTGCGCGCCTACATCAGCGAAAAACTCAAACGAATTGAGGGGCATTTCGACAAGATCACCAATGTGCAAGTCATCATGTCTGTCGAAAAGCTGAAGCAGAAAATCGAAGCCACCTTGCGTATACCCGGCGGGGAAGTAGTCGCCAATGCCGAGCATTCAGACATGTATGCCGCCATTGATGACCTGACCGACAAGCTGGATCGCCAAATCAAAAAGCATAAGGAAAAGCAGCAGAGCCTTCTTCAAGGCACAGGCCGCTAACACTCCCCACCCATGATTCGACTTGAAACCATCCTGACCCCCGGCCGTTCCCTCGTGAACGTGCCGGGCGGCAGTAAAAAGAAAGCCCTCGAACAGATTGCCAACCTGATCGGCCGCGAAGTGCCTGAGCTGGATACGCAAGATGTGTACGAGGCCCTGATTGCTCGTGAAAAACTCGGCTCGACCGGTTTTGGCAACGGCATCGCCATTCCACACTGCCGCCTCAAAGGCTGCGAAACCCCGGTCAGCGCCCTGCTGCACCTGGAGGCCCCCATTGATTTCGACGCCATCGATGGCGCCCCGGTTGACCTGCTGTTTGTCCTGCTGGTCCCGGAAGCCGCTACCGATGCACACCTGGAGCTGCTCCGGCAGATCGCCAGCATGCTCGACCGTGAAGAAGTACGTAAGAAGCTGCGCAGCGCTAGCACCAACGAAGCGCTGTATCAGGTTGTCCTGGATGAGCAAAGCGGGCAGTAATCATGCGTTTGATCATCGTCAGCGGGCGTTCCGGCTCGGGTAAAAGTACTGCCCTCAACGTGCTTGAGGACAATGGGTTTTATTGCATCGACAACTTGCCAGCAGGCCTGCTGCCCGAGTTGGCCGAACGCGCACTGATCCATACCGAGCTGGCGCAACCGCTGGTGGCTGTATCGATCGACGCACGCAACCTGCCCAGCCACCTCACGCGATTCCCGGAACTGCTTGAAGAGGTACGCGCCAAGCATATCCATTGCGACGTGCTGTACCTGGATGCCGACGAAGAAACGCTGCTCAAGCGTTTCTCGGAAACCCGCCGTCGCCACCCGCTGAGCAGCCCGCACCGTTCGCTGGCCGAAGCCATCGAGGACGAGACCAAGCTGCTGGGGCCAATCATTGATTTGGCTGACCTCAAGATCAACACCACCAGCCTGAACCTTTACCAACTGCGTGACGCCATCAAGCTGCGCCTGCTGAACCAGCCGGAGCCCGGCACGGCCTTCCTGGTTGAATCCTTTGGCTTCAAGCGGGGTATGCCGGTAGACGCCGACCTGGTGTTTGACGTGCGCTGCCTGCCCAATCCCTACTGGAAGCCGGAACTGCGCGATCAGTCTGGGCAGGACCAGCCGGTGGCCGAGTACCTGGCAGCCCAACCGGATGTCGAGGAGATGTTCCAGGACATCTCCAGTTACCTGCTCAAGTGGCTGCCGCGCTTTGCCGCCAGCAACCGGGCCTATGTCACCATCGCCATCGGCTGTACCGGCGGGCATCACCGCTCCGTCTACCTGACCGAGCGCCTGGGCCAGGTCTTGCAGAAAACCCTCAAGAATGTCCAGGTTCGCCACCGCGACCTCAGCTGAAAGGAACACCTTCGCGATGCCCGCTCTGGAAATTGAAATCATCAACAAACTGGGCTTGCATGCCCGCGCGTCGGCCAAATTTGTCGGGGTTGCGGGCCAGTTTCCTTGCCTGGTCCGTGCCGGGCGTACGCCAGAATCCATGGTCGACGGCAAAAGCATCATGGCGATGATGATGCTGGCAGCCGGCAAGGGCACCACGATCCATCTGAAGACCGAAGGTGAGCAGGAACAGGAAGCGCTGGATGCACTGGTGAAGTTGATCAATAACTACTTCGATGAAGGCGAATAGCCCGCCTTTCCTGAATGCAGCACCAATCAATGTGGGAGCGGGCTTGCTCGCGATAGCTGGGTGTCAGCCGAATATATCTGACTGACCCACCGCCATCGCGAGCAAGCCCGCTCCCACGTTGGTTTTGTGCAACGCCTGAATAAAGGATCAGCCCAGCGCTGTATCCATGGCCATCATCAGACAAAACCCGATGCACAGCCCCAGGCTGGCCAGCTTGTCATGGCCATTGCGCCGCGACTCGGGAATCACTTCATGAGTCACCACCAATAGCATCGCCCCAGCCGCCAGGGCCAGGCCCAAAGGTAATAGCATCTCGGCCAGGCTGACCAGCCAGGCACAAAGCACGGCAAACACCGGCTCCACCAGCCCGGACGCCGCGCCAACCAAGAAAGCCTTGACCCGCGACATCCCCGCCCCTGCCAGCACCAATGCAATCACCAGCCCCTCGGGCACATCCTGCAAGGCGATGCCCATGGCCAGGCTATCCGCATCAGGCATGCCGCCACCGGCCGAGACACCCACCGCCATACCTTCGGGAATGTTGTGGGCAATGATGGCAAACACAAACAGCCAGATACGCGGTGGAATCACCGGTTTGTCGGGCGTACCGACCAGCATCTCCGGGCTGGCCCCGGAGACCTTGCGGTCCACCAGGAACAAACCGAACGCGCCCAACATGATGCCAAAACTGATCAGCCCGCTGGAGGCCCAGGGCGTCAGCCCCAGGTTTTCGGCGGCGGCGATTCCCGGCACGACCAGCGAAAACGCCGTCGCCGCCAGCATCACCCCGGCACCAAAGCCCAGCAATGTGTCGCTGACCGCCAGCGGCATCCGCCGGATCACCAGGACCGGCACCGCGCCCAATGCCGTACCCAGGGCACAAATTGCGCCACCCTGCAGGGCCCGCAGAATCCGTGGCTCCAGGTTCAGCCAGGCCAGCCCGTGGGCCACCAGCAATGCAGTTCCCGCCAATAGCAGCAACGAGCCAAACGCATAACGGAACATTCGCACGCTGCTGATCGCCAGTGTTTCAGTGCCCATAGTCGGCCTTAGATCTTGTTATGAGAGGGCATTAAGCCAGTGCAGCCTGGTAGCGCTCAGCGACTTCCGGCCAGTTGATCACACTGTAGAAGGCGTTGATGTATTCAGGGCGGCGGTTTTGATAGAGCAGATAGTAGGCGTGCTCCCAGACATCCAGGCCGAGGATCGGCGTATTGCCGTTCATCAATGGGCTGTCCTGGTTGCCACTGCTTTCGACGACAAGGGTCTTTTGTGGGGTGACACTCAGCCAGGCCCAACCACTGCCAAAACGAGTCAGCGCGGCCTTGGTGAATGCATCCTTGAACGCGTCAAAACCACCCAACTGCGCATCAATCGCCTGGCCCAGGACGCCCTCGGGCTTACCGCCACCCTTGGGCGACATGACCGCCCAGAACAACGAGTGGTTGGCATGCCCACCGCCTTGGTTGATCACCGCTGCGCGCAGTTTTTCCGGCAATTGCTGGACGCTGGAGACCAGCTTCTCTACCGGCCAGCCGGCAAATTCAGTGCCTTCGACGGCGGCATTGAGGTTATTGATATAGGTCTGGTGGTGCTTGGTGTAGTGGATTTCCATGGTTTGCGCATCAATATGCGGTTCCAGGGCATCGTAGGCGTAAGGCAAGGCAGGCAAGGTGTAAGTCATATCAATGGGCTCCATAAAAAGGGCTGTTGCGGGTCGGCACATCCGTCTGCGCCGTATTGCTGCCCAGCAAGCGATGGGTACGGGGGTACTCGCCGTGATCGCTGATGAAATTCAACAGTTCAACGTAGGTCTTGCTGCTCTGGCGCAAGGCCGCCTCGCGCAAGGCTTGCGGCAGCCGGGTGTCCTGCATGGTCTGCAGCAAGCGCTGGTGAATGGCGCAGAGGTATTCGGCGCTTTCTTCAGGCTGGTTCAGGCGCAGATGCAGGTCCGCCAGGTTGTGATGGGAAATGACGCAGGCTGCCACAGCTTCGTCGGCATCACCCCAGCGCTCGAACAACACTTGGGCCAGGGCCAGCGCCTGCAGGTAATGCTCGCGGGCATCCACCAGTTCGCCCTGCATAAAGCAGCGATTGGCCCGTTCGATCGTGCGTTTCCAGTGCTCCATGGTGAGCCTCCAAAGCAGGGTCGGTGATTACACACCGCCCGCCGTGAGCTTTTCCGGGTCCAGCAGGACCTCCAGTTGGCTGCGCGGCAAGTCGGTGTGTTCGAGAGCCACATCAATCACCGGCCGGCCTTGTTGATAGGCTTTCTTGGCGATTTCAGCAGCCTTTTGGTAACCAATGATCGGGTTGAGTGCGGTGACCAGGATCGGATTGCGCGACAAGGCTTCCTTGAGCTTGGGCTCGTTGACCTTGAAGCTGGCGATGGCCTTGTCTGCCAGAAGGCGGCTGGAGTTGGCCAGCAACTCCAGGCTGCCGAGCAAGTTCTGGGCGATGATCGGCAGCATCACGTTCAGCTCGAAGTTGCCGGACTGCCCCGCAATCGTGATCACGCTGTCATTACCGATAACCTGTGCCGCAACCATCGCGGTGGCCTCCGGAATCACCGGGTTGACCTTGCCCGGCATGATCGAAGACCCCGGCTGCAGGCCTTCGAGTTCGATTTCACCGAGGCCTGCGAGTGGGCCGGAGTTCATCCAGCGCAGGTCGTTGGCGATTTTCATCAGCGTTACGGCAATGGCTTTGAGTTGGCCGGAAACAGCCACGGCGGTGTCCTGGGAGCCAATCAAGGCGAACAGGTTCTTGCCCGGTGTGAAATGCACTTGGGTCAGGTTGCTCAGTTGCTGGCTGAAACGCGCAGCAAACTCAGGGTGTGCGTTGATTCCGGTGCCTACCGCAGTACCGCCCTGCGCCAAGGCTTGCAGGCTTGGCAGCAGGCCTTGCAGGTGACCGATATTGGCCTTGAGCTGCTGCGCCCAGCCCTCCAGGACCTGGCTCATGCGCACCGGCATGGCATCCATGAGGTGCGTACGCCCGGTCTTGATGAACGGATGGACTTCAACCGCCTTGCGCTCGATAACTTCAACCAAGTGCAGCAGCGCCGGCAACGTCTGCTCATGCAGCACCAGCGCAGCGCTAACGTGGATAGTGGTCGGGATGATGTCGTTGCTGCTTTGCCCGCAGTTGACGTGATCGTTTGGGTTGACCGGCTCACCCAGCAGGCGGCTGGCCAGGGTCGCAATCACTTCGTTGGCATTCATGTTGGAACTGGTGCCGGAACCGGTCTGAAAGATATCCACCGGAAAGTGATGCATGAAGTCGCCTTCCAACAAGCCTTGGGCTGCCTCGACGATGGCTTTGCCCTGGCCTTCGCTGATCTGCTTGAGATCGACATTGGCCTTGGCGGCCGCAGCCTTGGCCAGGATCAGGGCGCGAATGAACTGGGTCGGCATGCGTTGGTGGCTGATCGGAAAGTTGTTCACCGCACGCTGAGTCTGGGCGCCATACAAAGCCTCTGCGGGGACTTGCAACTCGCCCATGCTGTCGCGTTCGATACGGGTATTACTCATCGGAAGATCCTTGCACCAAGTCGGAGTGAGAAATAGACGGCAACAATTCACAGGTCGCCAATTGCCAGGCAAAGGTCTGCCAGCGCTTGAGGCGGCAGGCACAGTGAGAAAGGTTTTCCAGGTCCCGCAGCGGGCGCCAGGCCTGGTCCAAGCACACGGAGCGCCAATGCCAGGGCAAGGCGATATCACTGGCGGTGTCAATCAGCAGGCGGAACGAGGTCTCGGCAATGGTCCACGGGTGTGTGGCCGTACAGCAGGCCAGATAGCGCCCTTCGCTCAAGTAGTGTTCGATCAGGCGTGGCTCATCAGGGTTGAGCCCGCAGCGAATCTGACGACTCATCCAGCGCCAGCTTTCCAGGTAGGGATCCTCGTGCAAGACAGAACTCATGACCCACGCTCATTCGATAATGATATTTATTATTAAATGATATTGAGAATCAAAACAAGCTATTGAACCTATACCTTTTCCGGCCTTGCGATATTCCAGGCAAAAAAAAGCGCCACCCCAAGGGGTGGCGCTTCTGTGCAACGGGTTGACGCTTAGCTGCCAGCGACGGTCATGCGCTCGATCAGCACCGAGCCGGTGCGGATATTGCTACGCAGTTCCAGGTCGTTACCCACGGCGACAATCTGCTTGAACATGTCACGCATATTGCCGGCGATGGTCACTTCCTGGACGGCGAACTGGATTTCGCCATTTTCCACCCAGAACCCCGCCGCGCCCCGGGAATAATCGCCGGTGACCATGTTCAAGCCATGGCCCATCAACTCGGTCACCAGCAAGCCACGGCCCATGCGCCGCAGCAGCGCCGCCTGGTCTTCGTCGCCATGGGTCACGAACAGGTTGTGGACGCCACCGGAGTTCGCGGTACTGGGCAAGCCCAGCTTGCGCCCGGCGTAGGTCCCGAGCACGTAGGACACCAACTCGCCGTTCTCGACAAACGGCTTGGCGTAGGTCGCCAGGCCATCGCCGTCGAACGCCGAGCTGCCCATGGCCCGCATCAGGTGTGGGCGCTCATCCAGGGTCAGCCACTCGGGAAACAGCTTCTGGCCCAGCGCGCCTTCAAGGAACGACGACTTGCGGTACAGGTTGCCCCCGGAAATCGCGCCCAGGAAGCTGCCAAACAGACCACCTGCCAACTCTGCCGAAAACAGCACCGGCACTTCACATGTCGGCACCGGGCGTGCGCCCAGACGACTCGCTGCCCGTTGCGCGGCGCGCTGGCCAATGCTTGCAGGGTCCGCCAGCAACTCACCCTGGCGGCTTACGTCGTACCAGTAGTCACGCTGCATCTGGCCATCGGCCTCGGCGATCATCACGCAGCTCAGGCTATGACGCGTCGACGCATAACCACCGATAAACCCGTGGCTGTTGCCATACACCCGGCAACCCTGGTGGGTGCTCAAGGTGGTGCCATCGGCATTCTTGATCCGGCTGTCGGTATCAAACGCTGCGGCTTCGCAGGCCAGGGCCTTTTCGATGGCCTGCTCGGGGGTGATATCCCAGGCGTGATACAGATCGAAATCCTTCAGGTCCCGCGCCATCAAGGCGGCATCGGCCAAGCCCGACGCCTCGTCTTCGGAGGTGTGCTTGGCAATCGCCAACGCGGCGGCGACAGTTTCACGAATCGCTTCCGGGCCGCTGGCCGAAGTACTGGCCGAACCTTTGCGCTGCCCCACATACAAGGTGATGCCAAAGCCCTGGTCGCGGTTGAATTCAACGGTTTCCACTTCCCGTTGGCGTACCGAAGTCGACAGGCCCTGCTCCAGCGACACCGCCACTTCACAGGCACTGGCGCCCTGGCGCTTGGCCTCGGCAATGATCTGCTCAACTTGTTCCTGCAGTGCCGGTAATGCTTGTGGACCGACGCTTTGGGCTGCACTCATGGTTTTCTCCACTCAAATTCTGCTTTCGGTTAAGGCCATCGAGCGACCGGGCCGGACAAGCGGCCCCCGACTGGTTATCATGGCGGCGTTTCTTTGCGGACTGCCACCATGGTTGATTCTTACGACGACTCCCTCGATGGGGAGAAAAGCAAAACCCAGGTCAAACGTGAGCTGCATGCTCTGGTTGATCTCGGCGAGCGCCTTACAACACTCAAGCCGGACTTGATTGCCAAACTGCCATTGACCGACGAAATGCGTCGGGCCCTGGCGGATGCACCCAAGCACACCGCGAATATCGCGCGTAAACGGCACATCATGTTTATCGGCAAGCTGATGCGCGACCAGGACACTGACGCCATTCTGACCTTGCTCGACCAACTCGATGCCTCTACTCGCCAGTACAACGAACGTTTCCATAACCTGGAACGTTGGCGCGACCGCCTGATCGGCGGTGACGACGCTGTATTGGAGAAGTTCGTCCTGGATTATCCGGATGCCGACCGCCAGCAACTGCGCTCCCTGATCCGTCAGGCCCAGCACGAACTGGCACAGAACAAGGCGCCGGCGACCAGCCGTAAAATCTTCAAGTACATCCGTGAGCTGGACGAGACTCAACGCGGCCTGCGCTGATCCTCTTCCCCGGGTGGCGGTCTTCGCCACCCGAAGCTCCACGCCTTACGACCCCGTGCCACCCACGGTGATCGCATCAATTTTCAGGGTTGGCTGGCCGACACCGACCGGCACCGACTGCCCGTCCTTGCCACACATCCCCACGCCGCTGTCCAGCGCCAGGTCGTTGCCAACCATCGACACCTTGCTCATGGCTTCCGGGCCGTTGCCAATCAAGGTTGCGCCCTTGACCGGTGCGGTGATCTTGCCGTCCTCGATCAAATAGGCTTCGCTGGTGGAGAACACGAACTTGCCACTGGTGATATCCACCTGGCCGCCGCCAAGATTGGCGCAATAGATCCCACGTTTGACCGAGGCAATGATCTCTGCCGGGTCGCTTTCGCCCGCCAGCATGTAGGTATTGGTCATGCGTGGCATCGGCAAATGCGCGTAGGACTCACGGCGACCGTTGCCGGTGCGCGCCACGCCCATCAGGCGCGCGTTGAGTTTGTCTTGCATATAGCCCTTGAGCACGCCGTTTTCGATCAGCGTGGTGCACTCGGTGGGTGTGCCTTCGTCATCGACACTCAGCGAGCCACGGCGACCGGCCAATGTACCGTCATCGACGATGGTGCAGAGTTTGGAGGCAACCATCTCGCCCATACGCCCGCTGTAGGCGGAGCTGCCCTTGCGGTTGAAGTCGCCTTCCAGGCCATGGCCCACGGCTTCGTGAAGCAACACGCCAGACCAGCCGGAACCGAGCACCACCGGCAACGTACCCGCCGGCGCCGGAATGGCTTCCAGGTTGACCAGCGCCTGGCGCAACGCCTCGCGGGCATAGCCCATGGCGCGGTCTTCGCTGAGGAAATAGCGATAATCCGTACGCCCGCCGCCGCCATGGCCGCCGCGCTCGCGACGACCGTTCTGCTCAACGATCACACTGACATTGAAGCGCACCAGCGGCCGCACATCCGCCGCCAGGCTGCCATCGGTGGACGCCACCAGGATGCGCTCCCAGACGCCGGCCATGCTCACGCTCACCTGCTGGATACGCGGGTCGAGGGCACGGGTTGCAGCATCCACACGCTTGAGCAACTCGACCTTTTCGGCACGGGTCATGACTTCCAGCGGGTTGTCCGGGCCGTACAACTGGATCACGTCCTGGGTGCTGAACGCCTGCACGGTGCCGTTCTGCCCGGCCCGGGAAATCGAGCGCGCTGCGCGGGCTGCAAGGCCCAGGGCTTCCAGGGTGATGGCGTTGCTGTAGGCAAAGCCGGTCTTCTCACCGGACTGCGCACGCACGCCAACCCCTTGGTCGAGGTTGAAGCTACCGTCCTTGACGATCCCGTCTTCCAGGGACCATGACTCGGAGATCTGCCCCTGGAAATACAGGTCGGCAGCATCGATGCCCGGCCCGGCCAGGTCGCCCAGTACGGTTTGCAGACTTTCGATGGTCACGCCACCGGGCGCCAGGAGGTGTTCACTGACTGAGGACAACAACTCGCTCATAGGTTCGGCCTTAAATTCATCGTTCTGAAGCAGGTCGCTGTGCGCCCTGCGAGAAAAAGCGCCGGTGGCCTGCCACCGGCATGCGCGCCCGTATCGACGCTTGTTCGTTGCTATCGCGTTCGGCCAACAACACCGCTTCGCCTTGATCCTGTTGCGCCAGCACTCGCCCCCACGGGTCGATAATCGCCCCGTGGCCATAGGTTTCCCGAGGCCCCGGATGTACTCCACCCTGGGCGGCGGCCAGCAGATAACACTGGGTTTCGATGGCCCGCGCACGGATCAACACATCCCAGTGTGCAGCCCCGGTTACCGCCGTAAAGGCCGAGGGTGCGGTAATCAATTCAGCCCCCGCAGCACGCAATTCGCTGTACAACTCCGGGAAGCGCAAGTCATAGCAAACCGTCAGCCCCAGGCGCCCGACCGGCGTATCGGCCACCACCACCTGATTGCCGTAAGCATAGTCGTCGGATTCACGATACCGCCCGCGCGCGTCAGCCACGTCCACGTCGAACAAGTGCAGCTTGTCGTAGCGGGCGACGATTTGCCCCTGCGCGTCGATCAACAACGAGCAGGCGTTGGACTTGGCGTCGGGCTGACCCAGTGGGGGCAACGGCAATGTGCCGGCCACTATCCATAAGTTGAGGTCACGGGCGGCCAGTTTCAACCAGGGCAGGATCGGTCCCTCGCCCAAGGCTTCGGCACGGCCAAGCTCAGCCACGTCGCGACGGCCCATGGCGGCGAAGTTCTCCGGCAATACCGCAAGCTGCGCACCGCCTGCCGCAGCCTGTTCCAGCAAACGCCGAGCCTGGGCCAGGTTGGCCAGGACATCGCTCTGGCTGACCATCTGGATTACCGCAAAGGACATGGGCCCACACTCCATAAAAAGCATGGGGCCATGCTACTCCACAGGCGCTTATTGTGGTTTTTCAAATGGCTTGTCGAAGGTGATTTTGGGATCTTTCCATGGCCCTTCCACCTTGTACTGAACACTGGCGAAACGCGAGACCCGATCGCCGATCAGCTTGTCGATGAGGAACAGTGCGCCACCAATGGCCGGCGCGCCCACGATCAACGCAGCAATTGGCAGGTTGTTGGTCACAGGCAGTGTCACCAACAACTTGGCATCGATACGATCGGCCACCAGATCCAGGGTGCCGTTGATCTCCAGATTGCTCGACGGCCCTGTCAGGGTAATCGGCTCACGGGTCACAAACACACCGTTACTGGCGACCAGCAAGCCCTTGACTCGGTCGTAGCTCAGGCCCTTGCCGAGCAAGTCCGAGAAGTCCAGGCGTAAGCGCCGGCCAATCGAGTTGAAGTTCAGCAGGCCGAATACCCGCAACGCCTGGGCCCCACCTTCCACCTCGACAAACTGGCCCTTGCGGAACGACGCATCCAGGCTGCCGGAGAAACGCTTGGGACCGACCCAGGCCGGCGAACCCGGCCAACGCCCGTCCACGTCCAGATGGAAACTCTCGCTGGTCACGGTCGGCGCAAAGCCCCAGCCCTTGAGCACATCGGCGATGTTCTTGCCGTCCAGGCGCCCCTTGTACCAACTGTTGGTGGCGCCCGGCACACCTTCCCAGCCACCGGCCCCCTTGAGCTGCATGCCCTTGAGGCCCAGGTCGAGGTTGTTGAAGGCCATGCCCTTGGCCGTCGGGCGAACTTTCAATGACCAGGCGCCGATCAAGTCAGGCCCCTGGAACAACTGGTCAATCGCGATATCCAGCGCCGGAATGTCCTTGGGGTCAATATCGGCCAGGGGATCAGGTGCGTTTTCATCGGCCTGTACCGTCGGATCGACCGCAGGCAGCTTCACGTATTGCAGGTTGATGGCAATCGGGGCGCCCTTGGCATCCGGCAGGCCAACAGTGCCCTTGGCTTGCTGGCTGTCGAATTGCAGGCCCCAGGCGGCGGGCTTGCGATCCAATTGCAGGTTGACCTGGTCGAAGCGAGTACCAAGCCCCGTCAGCTTGCCGATCTTGAAATCAGCACTGCTCAACAGTTGCTTGGCGTTGCCACCGGGATCATTGCCGGCATAACGGTCCACCAGTTTCTTCCAGGGATCGATATCCAGCTCCGACAGCACACCACGAATCCGCAGCCCCTTGCCACCCGGCAGCAAGGCATCGCCATCACCGAGGAACAGCTCCCCACGGCCCTGGGCAAAGTTGTCTGCGGGCGCGGCGAAGGTAAAGTTCGCCAGTTCACCGTAGTCAAACCAGTAACGCCGTTCCTTACCCTGCAAGGTCATGCGGAACACGCTGTCACGCCCCTGGCTGGCGGGCATGCCAAACGGTGCCGGCAAATCTACCGCCACGCCCTTGAGGTTAGAGCTGACCATCAGTTGGCTATCGGCACCATCCAGGTCGAGCTGCAACTGATACGGGATGTCCCCGGACACCGGCAGTGGCTGGCTGACTTTCAGCCAGTCGGTGAGCCGCTTGACCGTCACCTGGCCCTTGGCCGTGACCCGTGTGCTGAGATTGCCCGGCTTGCCGCCGGCAGCAATCTGCGCCGTGATAGGCCGGTCGAAGGCTTGGGCGCTGATGTTCTGCCCACTCAGGCCCTTGGCGCTGTCGAAGCGGAACTCGCCTTTGAGCTGGTTCAGATCCAGGGTAGGTTCGGCCAGTTGCAGGCGTGCCTTGTCGGTCTTGAAATCCACCACGATGTTCGGCTCGGTACCCTTGGCCAGGGGAATATCCAGGTTCAGCGAACCTTGCAGGTCGCCCTCGCCTTTCCATCCGGCAAACGTCGATGCCGTGCCGATGGGCGCTTCCTGGAGGATCTTCAGGCCATCGCCCAACCCGCCGGCAAACCCACCCGTGAGCAGCAGGTGGCTGTCATGCCCAGGCAGCGCATGGGGAATATTGACGTAGATGTCCTTGACCTTGGTGTCGAGCAATTGCCCCTTGCTGGCCAGGATGCGCACGCCGGTTTCTTCGACAAACACTTCACCGGCGACCTTGCTGACATGGGGCCAGCCGGGCTGGAACGCCAGTTCGGCGTCGCGCACCTTGAAGAACAGGCTGATATTGCGCGCGGCCGTCACCGCATCATGGTTCAGCGAGCCTTGATACTGGAAGAAACCTTCATCGACCGCCCCCTTGAGAATGGCCGTACTCAGCCATTCATCCAGGGCCGGGCTGAGGACCGCCGGCAGATACTTGGGGGTAAAACGCCCATCACCGTCGACCATGCCGACCCGCAGGTCCATGTAGTCTTCCTGGCTATGATCGAAATGCAGGCGAATCAGGAAATCCGCCGCGATCTTGCCCTCTTCGCCCAGCACCTTGATGTACGGCGCAATCAAGGTGAAACCTTGCTTATCCAGTTTCCACGTCAGGCGGGCATTGGCCTGGATGTATTGCCAAGGCTTGTCGAAAATCGGGAACAGATGCAAGGCAAAGTCCTTGCTGTCCATGCGCAGCTCGCCCTGGCCCAGGTCACCGCTGATACTGCCGGACACATTGCGCGCCGCTGGCGCGCCGAAATAGGCGTCAAAACCCACGCGGTCAAGGTTGGCGGCAAAGCTGACGCGCTGGTCGCCCGTCTCCTGGGGACGATAATCCACCCGCACATTGCGCAGCATGCCTGTGGCCTTCAGCGCCTCGACGGTCTTGGCAAAACCTTCCGGCAGCGGCGCCAGGGCGTTGAGCAATGGGGTGATGGGCGTCAGGTTCAGGCGGTCAGCCTGCAAGTTCCAGATTTCCTGGGTCTTGTCGGTGGCCAGGGTTTGCTGCAATTGCAGGTGTGACTCCCAGCGAGTCTCCCCCAGGTTCATGGCCAACGAATCGAAGACAACCTTCAGGCCGCTGTCACTGCGTTGCAGGTAAGCCGTCAAGGCCAGGTTCTGGATGCTTGCAGGCTTGCGCTGGGCGTAGCGGACTTTTACCTGCGGTGCATTGAGCCGGGCGGCCGCGCTTTGCAACGTGCCGTTGGCCCAGGTCAGCCAGAACTCGCCGCCGGCTTTCAGTTCGCTGAGTTTCCAATCACCCGTCAACTTTGCCGGAACCCACTGCGCCCAGTTGCTCTGGGGCAGGCTCAGGTATGCCTGGACTTCACCGTCCTTCCACTGGCTGGCACGGATCCGCGTACGCAGGCTAAGGGCCAGCGGCTGCCCATCAGGCAGGGTCAGGCGGGCGTCGAGGCGCTGGCGAGTCGCGCCGGTTTGCAGGCTCAAACCCACATAGGTCAAGGTCAGCGGCGCCTGCTCGAACGGCTGCAAGGTCACCTGGCTGTCCAGCAGCGAGACCTTCGCCACGGCCTGCATGCGCTTGAGCAACTGCTCCGGATCCAGGGGCTGGTCGTCCTGCATCGGCAGGCCTTGCAGTGCCCACTGGCCGTCCTTGCCTTCCTTGACGCTGACCTGCAAGCCGCTGACTTCCAGGTGGACGATACGCACATCCCACGCCAGCAGGCTGGCCCAGACGTCAGGCACCACTTGCACCTGGTCCAGGCGCAAGGCACTGCTGCCCTCGCCGACCATCACATCATGGGCCAGCAGTACCGGGGCAAAGCCGCTCCAGCGCCCTTCCAGGCTACCAATACTCAGCGGCATATCGACCGCCGCCTGTGCCTTGGCCTCGATTTCGGCGCGATACTCCGCGACCAGCGGCGTCAATTCACGGCCCAGGCTGACGTAGACCGCCGCCAGCACCAACAGCAATGCACACAGGCCAAGGCCCCAACGGGTCAGTGCGGCAAAAAAGCGTTTCAGACGCTCCATGTCAGGCGACCCTCAAGGTAATAGTCGGACGGCAGATCACGGTCTGCCGGTCTCGTTGAAAAGGACTGATGCCGATCAGAGCAGCACCACGTCGTATTGTTCCTGGGAATACATGGTTTCGACCTGGAAACGGATGGTGCGGCCAATAAAACCCTCCAACTCCGCAACGTTGCCCGACTCTTCGTCAAGCAAGCGGTCAACCACCTTCTGGTTGGCCAGGACTCTATAACCTTCGGCCTGGTAAGCGCGTGCCTCCCGTAGGATTTCCCGGAAAATCTCGTAGCAAACCGTTTCCGGGGTCTTCAATTTACCGCGCCCCTGGCAGCTGCTGCACGGCTCGCACAGCACCTGCTCAAGGCTTTCGCGAGTACGCTTGCGGGTCATCTGCACCAGGCCCAACTCGGTGATACCGATGATGTTGGTCTTGGCGTGATCGCGCTCCAGTTGTTTTTCAAGGGTGCGCAATACCTGGCGCTGGTGCTCTTCATCTTCCATGTCGATGAAGTCGATGATGATGATCCCGCCCAGGTTGCGCAGGCGCAGTTGGCGAGCGATGGCGGTGGCAGCTTCGAGGTTGGTCTTGAAGATGGTTTCTTCAAGGTTGCGATGGCCGACAAAGGCGCCGGTGTTAACGTCGATGGTGCTCATCGCTTCCGCCGGGTCCACCACCAGGTAGCCACCGGACTTGAGCGGCACCTTGCGCTCCAGGGCCTTCTGGATTTCATCCTCGACGCCATACAGGTCGAATATCGGCCGTTCACCGGGATAGTGCTCCAGGCGATCAGCGATTTCCGGCATCAGTTCGGCAACAAATTGCGTGGTGCGCTGGAAGGTTTCCCGCGAGTCGATGCGAATTTTCTCGATCTTGGGGCTGACCAGGTCGCGCAGGGTACGCAGGGCCAGGCCCAGGTCTTCATAGATGACGCTCGGTGCGCCGATCGTCTTGATCTGGGTATCAATCTGATCCCACAGGCGACGCAGATAGCGGATATCCATGAGGATTTCATCGGCACCGGCGCCCTCGGCGGCGGTGCGCAGGATAAAGCCACCCACTTCCTTGATGCCTTCGGCCGCCACGCAATCACTGACGACCTTTTTCAGGCGCTCACGCTCGCCTTCATCTTCTATCTTCAAGGAAATGCCGACGTGGGCAGTGCGCGGCATGTACACCAGGTAGCGCGAAGGAATCGACAGTTGCGTGGTCAGGCGTGCGCCCTTGGAGCCAATCGGGTCCTTGGTGACTTGCACCACCAGGCTCTGCCCTTCGTGTACCAGGGCGCTGATGCTCTCGACCGCCGGACCTTCGCGCAGGGAAATTTCCGAAGCATGGATAAATGCAGCACGGTCCAGGCCGATATCGACAAACGCCGCCTGCATGCCCGGCAATACCCGCACGACCTTGCCTTTATAGATGTTGCCGACAATCCCGCGCTTCTGGGTGCGCTCGACATGCACTTCCTGCAAGACACCGTTTTCTACCACCGCCACGCGCGATTCCATCGGCGTGATATTGATCAGAATCTCTTCACTCATGGCTGGGTCTCGTTCAGGCGTTTTCACAATAGTGGCCGATCGCTTATAGGTGGCGCTGGAGTAAAGCGTTCAGCGCGCGCAAAGGTGTTGCCAACAGGGTATGCCGAAATGGCCCAGCAGTTCTGCTGTTTCGCAGACCGGCAGGCCGACGACCGCGGAGTAACTGCCATTGAGCCCGGCGACAAACACCGCTGCCAGCCCTTGGATAGCATAGCCGCCCGCCTTGTCCTGGGGCTCACCGCTGTGCCAGTAAGTCGTTGCTTCTTGTGTTGAAACCTTGCGAAAGCGCACGCGACTACTGACCAGGCGCGTTTCACAGCGCTGGTCATCAAGCACCGCAATGGCGGTAAGGACTTCGTGTTCACGATCAGAAAGGGCCAGCAACATGGCCAAGGCATCGGCCTGGTCCAGGGGTTTCCCAAGGATCCGGCCATCAAGGATGACGGCAGTATCGGCCCCCAACACGCAGGCATTTGTGGTATCGGCCAATGTCGCCAGGCCAGCGGCGGCTTTGCCACGGGCCAGGCGCTCGACGTAGGACGCAGGCGATTCGTCGCCCAGGGGCGTTTCATCAATGGCGGCGTTGACCACGGTGAACGGCACGCCGATCTGGGTCAGCAGTTCACGCCGCCGAGGAGAGCCGGAGGCCAGATAAAGTGCATGCATTGCAGACTCTCCCTGTGGGTTCGATAACCAGGCAGAGCCTCGCACCCCACTCAATTGATTTTATAGCGACGACACAAACCACGCAGGCCAAAGCTGATCCATGGCCACAACAGCGCACTGACCAGGGCCGGCAAGACCAGCGCCAGGGTCGGCTGACGGTTGCCGGTCAAGGCACTGAGCCACAGTTGCACCAACTGGGCCAGGCCGAAGATCACCAGAATCACCAGGCTCTGCTGCCACATCGGAAACATGCGTAAGCGTTGCTGCAACGACAACACCAGAAAGGTAATCAGGGTGAGGATCAACGCGTTCTGGCCCAGCAACGTGCCATACATGACGTCTTCGGCCAGCCCCAGGCACATGGCCGTGACCATCCCGACCTTGTGCGGCAAAGCCAGCGACCAGAAGGCCAGCAGCAATGCGAGCCACAGCGGGCGCAGGATTTCCATGAACTGCGGCATCGGCGAGACGCTGAGCAGCATGCCGATGGCGAAGGTCAGCCAGACTATCCAGCCATTGCGCGAATGAGTACCGGCCATTATTGCGCCCTCTGTCGGGTGGTTGCCGGCGCAGCCGCAGGTGCCGCTGGTGTCGTTGCCGCGGGTTTCACAGGGCGAGCAGGCTGGGCTGGCGTCGCCACGGCAGGCGTGGTGGTTGCAGGCGGTGTCGTAACGGTTGCAGCTGGCGCTGCAGGCTTGGGTACGGTTGCCGGAATAATCGGCGTCGTGCTGCCTTCTTGCCGGTCCTGCGCTTCCTGGGCCTGGGCGGCTTCGTTGGCGCGCTCTTCCGGCGTGCGGGTGTCACTGAACACCAGCAACAGGTAGCGGCTGCGGTTCAGCGCAGCCGTCGGCACCGCGCGGACAATCGCAAAGGGCTGGCCGGAATCGTGGATCACTTCCTTGACCGTCGCCACGGGGTAGCCTGCCGGGAACCGCTGGCCAAGGCCGGAGCTGACCAGCAGGTCACCTTCCTTGATGTCGGCGGTGTCCGCCACATGCCGCAGTTCCAGGCGCTCCGGGTTGCCCGTGCCGCTGGCAATAGCCCGCAGGCCGTTGCGGTTGACCTGCACCGGAATGCTATGGGTGGTGTCGGTCAGCAGCAGCACGCGGGAGGTATAGGGCATCAACTCCACCACCTGCCCCATCAGGCCACGGGCATCGAGCACCGGCTGGCCAAGAACCACGCCATCGCGCTCACCCTTGTTGATGATGATGCGGTGGGTGAAAGGGTTGGGGTCCATGCCGATCAACTCGGCCACTTCGACCTTTTCGTTAACCAGCGCGGAAGAATTGAGCAACTCGCGCAGTCGAACGTTCTGCTCGGTCAGGGCCGCCAGCTTTTGCATGCGCCCCTGCAACAGCAGGTTTTCGGTCTTGAGTTTTTCGTTCTCGGCCACCAGTTCGGTACGGCTGCCAAATTGGCTGGCCACACCTTGCCATAGCCGTTGTGGCAGGTCAGTGATCCAGTAGGACTGCATCAATACCAGCGACATCTGGCTACGCACTGGTTTGAGCAGTGTGAAGCGGGCATCGACCACCATCAGCGCGACCGATAGCACGACCAGCACCAACAAGCGCACGCCCAATGAGGGGCCTTTAGTGAAGAGCGGTTTAATAGGCCGCTCCTCCCGGGCAGATATTCTCTTTATTCATACGGCATCAAACCGGCCTGGATGCAGATTGAAGAAGATAAACGCCAACAGGCAGCACTGCAAAGTGCTGCCTGTTGGCGAAACATGGCGCAACCAACGATCTTATTCGCTGGAGAGCAGGTCCATGGTGTGTTTATCCATCATTTCCAGTGCACGACCACCGCCACGAGCCACACAGGTCAGCGGGTCTTCGGCGACGATCACCGGCAGACCGGTTTCCTGGGCCAGCAACTTGTCGAGGTCGCGCAGCAAGGCGCCACCACCGGTCAGTACCAGGCCACGCTCGGCGATATCGGAAGCCAGTTCCGGCGGCGATTGCTCCAGGGCGCTCTTCACAGCCTGAACGATGGTGGCCAGGGACTCTTGCAGAGCTTCCAGCACTTCATTGGAGTTCAGGGTAAAGGCACGTGGCACGCCTTCGGCCAGGTTGCGACCGCGCACATCAACTTCGCGCACTTCGCCACCCGGGTAAGCGGTGCCGATTTCCTGCTTGATGCGCTCGGCGGTGGATTCGCCGATCAGGCTGCCGTAGTTACGACGCACATAAGTGATGATCGCTTCGTCGAAGCGGTCGCCGCCTACGCGTACGGATTCGGCATACACCACACCATTGAGGGAAATCAGGGCGATCTCGGTGGTACCACCACCGATATCCACCACCATCGAACCGCGCGCCTCTTCAACCGGCAGGCCGGCACCGATCGCAGCAGCCATTGGCTCCTCGATCAGGAACACTTCACGAGCACCGGCGCCAAGGGCCGATTCACGGATGGCACGACGCTCCACCTGGGTGGACTTGCAGGGCACGCAGATCAGCACACGAGGGCTGGGCTGCAGGAAACTGTTTTCGTGAACCTTGTTGATGAAGTACTGCAGCATCTTCTCGCAGACGCTGAAGTCGGCGATCACGCCGTCTTTCATCGGACGAATGGCGGCAATGTTGCCAGGTGTACGGCCGAGCATCCGCTTGGCCTCGGTGCCCACGGCAACGACACTTTTCTGATTACCATGGGTCCGAATGGCCACAACCGATGGCTCATTCAGGACGATACCGCGCTCGCGCACGTAAATAAGGGTGTTGGCAGTGCCCAGGTCAATGGAAAGATCGCTGGAAAACATGCCACGCAGTTTCTTGAACATGGGAAAGGGACCCTAGGCAACGCGTGGGTAAAAAAGTGCGGCAAACTCTAACAACGACAGGGATTTTGGGCAAGGCGCCAATGTGCTAAATTGACCGACTTTCTGTGCACCTAACCCCACAATCGCGGCCATATGACCGTAGAAATGCGGTAGTGTTCCGACAATCTAACACACGGATAGCTTCCGTTCTGTTTTCCACTGGAGAATCCCATGGCGCTTGAACGCTCCGACGTGGAAAAAATCGCTCATCTGGCCTGCCTGGGCCTCAATGAAGCCGATCTTCCACAGACCACCGCAGCCCTGAACAGCATTCTCGGGCTGGTCGACCAAATGCAGGCCGTCAATACCGACGGCATCGAGCCCCTGGCTCACCCACTGGAAGCCAGCCAGCGCCTGCGCGCAGACGTCGTGACCGAGCGCAATCACCGCGAGGCCTACCAGTCCATCGCACCAGCGGTCGAAAACGGCCTGTACCTGGTTCCGAAAGTCATCGACTAAAGGGAAAGAGCCTGCAATGCATCAAATGACTCTGGCCGAGATCGCCCGCGGTCTCGCCGACAAAAAGTTTTCTTCCGAAGAGCTGACCCAGACCCTGCTGGCACGTATCGCCGCACTGGATCCGAAGGTCAACAGCTTCATCAGCCTCACCGAGGAGCTGGCCCTAGGCCAGGCCAAGGCCGCCGACGCCCGTCGCGCCAACGGTGAAAACGGCGCGCTGCTGGGTGCGCCAATCGGTCACAAGGACCTGTTCTGCACCCAGGGCATCCGCACCAGTTGCGGCTCGAAGATGCTCGACAACTTCAAGGCGCCCTACGACGCCACTGTCGTCGCCAAGCTGGCCGAGGCCGGGGCTGTGACCCTGGGCAAGACCAACATGGACGAGTTCGCCATGGGCTCGGCCAACGAATCGAGCTACTACGGTGCGGTGAAAAACCCGTGGAACCTGGAGCACGTGCCTGGCGGTTCGTCCGGTGGTTCGGCCGCAGCCGTTGCTGCGCGCTTCCTGCCGGCCGCCACGGCCACCGATACCGGCGGCTCGATCCGCCAGCCTGCGGCATTCACCAACCTCACCGGTTTGAAACCGACGTACGGTCGCGTTTCCCGCTGGGGCATGATTGCCTACGCGTCCAGCCTCGACCAAGGCGGCCCTCTGGCTCGCACTGCCGAAGACTGCGCGATATTGTTACAAGGCATGGCTGGGTTCGATACAAAGGACTCCACCAGCATCGATGAGCCGGTGCCGGACTACAGCGCCAGCCTCAATACCTCGCTCAAGGGCCTACGCATCGGCGTGCCGAAAGAGTACTTCAGCGCCGGTCTCGACCCGCGTATCGCCGAACTGGTGCACAACAGCATCAAGGAGCTGGAAAAGCTCGGCGCGGTGATCAAGGAAATCAGCCTGCCGAACAACCAGCACGCAATTGCGGCTTATTACGTGATCGCCCCGGCTGAAGCCTCGTCCAACCTGTCGCGTTTCGACGGCGTACGTTTCGGCTACCGCTGTGAAGACCCGAAAGACCTCACCGACCTGTACAAGCGCTCCCGTGGCGAAGGCTTCGGCGTGGAAGTACAGCGCCGAATCATGGTCGGTGCCTACGCCCTGTCGGCTGGCTACTACGATGCGTACTACCTCAAGGCGCAGAAAATCCGACGCCTGATCAAGAACGACTTCATGGCGGCCTTTAATGAAGTCGACGTGATCATCGGCCCGACCACGCCGAACCCGGCCTGGAAGATCGGTGCCAAGACCGGCGACCCGATCGCCGAGTACCTGGAAGACCTGTACACCATCACCGCCAACCTCGCGGGCTTGCCAGGCTTGTCCATGCCAGCCGGTTTCGTCGACGGGCTGCCGGTGGGCGTGCAGTTGCTCGCCCCGTATTTCCAGGAAGGCCGCTTGCTCAATGTGGCGCACCAGTACCAGTTGAACACTGACTGGCACACTCGCACCCCAACCGGCTTCTGAGGAGAACACTATGCAATGGGAAGTTGTGATCGGGCTGGAGATTCATACCCAGCTCGCCACCCAATCGAAGATTTTCTCCGGTAGCGCCACCACGTTCGGCTCTGAGCCCAACACCCAGGCCAGCCTGGTAGACCTGGGCATGCCTGGCGTATTGCCAGTGCTGAACCAGGAAGCGGTGCGCATGGCGGTGATGTTCGGCCTGGCGATTGACGCCGAGATCGGCCAGCACAACGTGTTTGCGCGCAAGAACTACTTCTACCCGGACCTGCCCAAGGGCTACCAGATCAGCCAGATGGAGTTGCCGATCGTCGGCAAGGGCTACCTGGACATCCCGCTGGAAGACGGCACGATCAAACGTGTCGGTGTGACCCGTGCGCACCTGGAAGAAGATGCCGGCAAGAGCCTGCATGAAGAATTCAACGGCGCCAGCGGCATCGACCTGAACCGCGCCGGCACGCCGCTGCTGGAAATCGTATCCGAGCCGGACATGCGCAGTGCCAAGGAAGCCGTGGCCTACGTCAAGACGATCCACGCGCTGGTGCGTTACCTGGGCATCTGCGACGGCAACATGGCCGAAGGCTCCCTGCGTTGCGACTGCAACGTGTCGGTGCGGCCAAAAGGCCAGGCCGAGTACGGCACCCGCTGCGAGATCAAGAACGTCAACTCGTTCCGCTTCATCGAGAAGGCGATCAACACCGAAGTCCGTCGCCAGATCGAGCTGATCGAAGACGGCGGCAAGGTGATCCAGCAGACGCGCCTGTACGACCCGAACAAAGACGAAACCCGCGCCATGCGCAGCAAGGAGGAAGCCAACGACTACCGTTACTTCCCCGATCCGGACCTGTTGCCGGTGGTCATCGAGGATTCGTTCCTCAATGACGTGCGCGCCACCCTGCCGGAATTGCCACCGCAAAAACGCGAACGCTTCCAGGCGCAGTTCGGTCTTTCGGTGTACGACGCCAGCGTCCTGGCGTCGAGCCGCGAGCAAGCGGACTACTTCGAAAAAGTCGTGAGCATCGCCGGCGACGCCAAACTGGCGGCCAACTGGGTCATGGTCGAGTTGGGCAGCCTGTTGAACAAGCAGGGGCTGGAAATCGACGAAGCACCGGTCTCGGCCGAGCAGTTGGGCGGCATGTTGCTGCGCATCAAGGACAACACCATCTCCGGCAAAATCGCCAAGACCGTGTTTGAAGCCATGGCCAGCGGTGAAGGCAGTGCCGACGAGATCATCGAGAAGCGCGGCCTCAAGCAAGTCACCGACAGCGGCGCCATCTCGGCCGTTCTTGATGAAATGCTCGCGGCCAACGCCGAGCAGGTCGAGCAGTATCGCGCGGCGGATGAAGCCAAGCGCGGCAAGATGTTCGGCTTCTTTGTGGGCCAGGCGATGAAGGCCTCCAAAGGCAAGGCCAACCCGCAACAGGTGAACGAATTGCTCAAGAGCAAGCTCGAAGGCTGATAACGGTTGCCGCCCTGTAGGAACCGGCTTCTGTAGGAGCTGGCTTGCCTGCGATAGCATCACCTCGGTGTATCTGAAACACCGAGGCGCCCGCATCGCAGGCAAGCCAGCTCCTACAGGGGTCGGTCCCCACATCAATTTTGGGGACACCTTGAAAATGAAGCGTCTGCTCGGCCTCCTGGCCCTGTTCTCCCTGCTCACCGGCTGCGCCAGCGGCATGATCGACCCCAACGGCTACGACGAAACCGGCACCGCGTCCTACTACGGCGCCAAGCACCACGGCAAGAAAACCGCCAGCGGTGAACCCTTCAACCAACACGCCCTGACCGCCGCTCACCGGCGCCTGCCGTTCGGCACGCGGGTCAAGGTTACCAATCTTGCCAACGACAAATCCGTGGTGGTGCGCATCAATGATCGCGGCCCGCACATCCGTGGCCGGTTGATCGATCTTTCACGCCAGGCCGCCGAGCAGTTGGGTATGCTGCGCAGCGGCACCGCGCGCGTGCGCGTGCAAGCCCTGAACAACTGACTGACGGAGCCCTGGCCATTTTCGGATTAAGCGCCCTCTCGCCCATGAGCCTGATTGAACTGATCAGCGGCCTGCTGCTGCTGATTGCCGGTGCCGAAATGCTGGTGCGCGCCGCCGTGCGCCTGGCCGCCAGCCTCAAGGTCAGGCCGCTGATCATAGGCTTGAGCATCGTCGCCTTTGGCAGCAGTGCGCCACAAATCGCCGTCAGCCTGCAAGCCACCCTCGCCGGTAACACCGATATTGCGGTGGGCAGTGTGATTGGCAGCAGCATCTTCAATATCCTCGTGACGCTTGGCCTCTCGGCGCTGATCATTCCCCTGCGCGTGTCGCGGCAATTGGTGCGCCTGGATATCCCGGTGATGATCGGCGCCAGCATGCTGCTGTTTATTCTCGCCAGTGATGAAGAACTGACACCGCTTGACGGCCTGGCCTTGCTTGCCGCCCTGCTCGCCTACCTGGGTCTGTTGCTGTACCAGACCCGCCACTCGCGCCGCCCACGGACCCGCGACACGGTGGTACAGGCGCCGTGGCTGAGCAGTTTGCTGTGGATGATCGGCGGGCTCGTGTTGCTGATGTTCGCCGGGCATCTGGTGTTGGGAGCGGCGGTGGAAGTGGCCAGCGACCTGGGCCTGTCCGAGCGGGTGATCGGCCTGACCATCGTTGCCGTCAGCACGTCCCTGCCGTGCCTCGCAACCTCACTGATCGCCGCCCTGCGCGGCGAACGGGAGATTGCGGTGGGGAACGTGATCGGCAGCAACCTGTTCAATCTGTTGGGAGTGCTGGGCTTTACCGCGCTGGTGGCGCCGTTGCCCTTGTCGGTGTCGCCCAACGCCCTGGATTTCGACTTGCCGGTGATGCTCGGCGTCGTGGTGTTGTGCCTGCCGGTGTTTTACACCGGCTACCGCATCACCCGCGCCGAAGGTTTGCTGCTGCTGGGGTTGTACCTGGCTTATGGGCTGCACGTGGTGTCATTCACCACGGGCATGCCGCTGGCCAACAAACTTGAACAATTGATGCTGTATTACGTCCTGCCAGCGCTGGTGGCGTTCCTGTTATTCACCTCGCTGCGAGCCTGGCGCCGTCAACACAAGAGGGAGTCGCAATGACCGATCAAGCGAAATCCGGCGTAGAAATGCGTCGCCAGGTAATGGGCGATGCGTTTGTCGATCGCGCCCTGGGCAATGCCACCGAGTTCACTCAGCCGTTGCAGGACTTCGTCAACGAACATGCCTGGGGTGGGGTGTGGAACCGTGAAGGCCTGCCGCTGAAGACCCGCAGCCTGATTACCCTCGCGGCGCTGACCGCCTTGAAGTGCCCGCAAGAACTCAAGGGCCATGTACGCGGTGCGCTGAACAATGGCTGTACTGTTGAAGAAATTCGCGAGGCGCTGCTGCATTGCGCGGTGTATGCCGGCGTGCCGGCGGCGATTGATGCGTTTCGGGCGGCCCAGGAAGTGATCGACAGTTATCAGCAACCCCCTTTGTAGGAGCGAGTTTGTCTCCTACACCCAGCCACCCGCCTGCAACACAAAGATCCCGATATTGGTGGTCACCGCCGCCATCAAGGTGGTGATCACAATAATCGCCGCCGCCAGTTCATGATTACCCTGGGCCGCACGGGCCATGACAAAACTGGCAGCGGCCGTCGGCGCGCCGAAATACAGGAACAGAATCCCCAACTCCGGCCCCCGGAAGCCATACAACCAAGCCCCCAGCGTTGCCACGACCGGCAAGCCAATCATCTTCACCAGGCTGGCGCTCAACGCCATGTTGCCGCTTTGGCGCAATGCAGCCAGTGACAAAGTGCCGCCAATGCAGATCAGGGCCAGGGGCAGCGTCATGTCCGCCAGGTACTGACCGGAGGTTTGCAGCCAACCGGGCAGGCCAATCTGGAAATAGGCAAACGGTGTGGCGGCAATCACGCTGAGAATCAACGGGTTGGCCAGTACGCTCTTGCAGATGCTCCACGGGTCAGACTTGATCACCGGGCTATAGACTGCCAGCACGATGGTCGACAGGGTGTTGTAGAACAGGATCACCAGCCCCGCGAGGATCGCCCCGAGGGAGATCCCGTAGTCCCCATACATGCTGGCCGCCAGTGCCAGGCCGATCACTCCGTTATTGCCGCGAAATGCCCCTTGGGCATAGATGCCCCGATCCTCACGCGGGCAACGAAAGATCGCCCAGCCCCAGGCCAGGGCAAAGCTGACGACCGTGGCCAAGGAGAAATAGATCAGCAGTTCTGGCTTGAGCGCCGAATGCAGGTCGGCGTGCAGAATCCCCAGAAACAGCAACGCCGGCATGGTGACGTTGAACACCAGGGCCGATGCGGTGTGGATAAAGTTGTCGTTGATCCAACTGATGCGCTTGAGCAACGCCCCCAGGAACAGCATGGCAAACACCGGTGCGGTGATGGTGAGCGTCGCAAGGAAAATGGCGAGCATGCTGTATCAGCCTTAAGTCCTGTTTTCAGGGAGTTGCAATGATAAAGCAGTGGCACCGACTGTTCACATTTCATTTCTAAACATGAGCACTAACTAAAAAATAAAAACAGGGAACTGTGCCTATTTTGTAGGAGGTAATACCAAGCTCTCGCTTGAGAGTCGACTGTCCCACAAACCACTACACAGGCTCCCACGCACTAACGAGAATCCACACCTCTGTTTCATCAACGCTGCCCCTGAAAATCCCCTCCTGTAACAACTGAATAACTCCAGGGGGGACTCATGCGTAGATCCGTCAGCCATTTATACAACGTGCATATCAGAAGCTGGGACGATCAGGACATCAAGGGGTATACCGAGCTGCTCAGTGACCCCGAAGCGATGAAGTTCATTTCAGCCGGCACCACCCGGGACATGGCCGCTGCCACAAACGAAATCTCGACCTTCAAAAAAGAAATGGCCGACCAGAACTGGTCACGCTGGGCAGTGAGCATTGGCCTGGAGGGTTCATTTATCGGTTATGCCGGGTTCGCAAAGAAAGAATACGGGATCAACTTCGGCAACCGTTTCCTGAGGAAATACTGGGGAACACCCTACCCCTTTATCGCCATTCACCTGGCACTTGAATACGGGTTTAAACACTTGGGTTTCGAGAAGATTTACACCCTGACCAATATCCAACATCACCGTGCACTGGAAATGAACAGGGCCTTTTTGCACGCACCACACATCGCGGGGCAAGTGATTGAAACCCCTTATGGCCCGCACGTGAAAATTGATCTTACCTGCGAGCGGTTCAAGGAAATCAGCCCTGCCAACCTGGCGCGCATCGAGCGGTTTTCGCGCCGGATGAAAACCGCCGAGCAAACCAAGCTGGCCTGACGACCATCATCACTTGAGTAGGCCCCCTTGAAAGACAATCTACCTCCACCAGCCCCCCTTCATTCTGTAGCGGGCCTATGCACCCGGGAAGTCTGGGCCTATCCCTGCTGGCTACGCCCACTGTACCTGCCCTTTGGCTGCGTGCTGGCAGGCCTGCGCCTGCTATCAATGGTCATGGTGAGTCTGATCGCCTGGCCGTTACCTCTGGCTGTCAGACGCATCATGTATCGAGGCCTTCTAGGGATAATGGGTATCCGGATCCGCTGCACACACTCATCACGGCAAATCGCCCTTCTCACCGACGGCTGCGTGGTGGCCGCCAATCACGTCAGCGTGATTGACCCGTTCGCCATCCTGGCGATGCCTGGCGCGACGCTGGTGGCGTCCAGCGGTTACAACCGTTTTATCGCCTTCACGGCCTTCCTGCTGCTCAAATGCTCGGGTGGGCAGTTCTGGAACGGTGCAGATAAGAAGGCCTTCTCCCGCAACCTGCATAAACTGCGCACCCACCCACAAGGCACCGCGCTTTACACCACCCCCGAAGCGACCATTAACAATGGCCGGGGCTTGTATCGCTTTCGCGCGGGGCTGTTGAGCCGCGGCTTGCCCGTGGTGCCGCTGGCCGGACGCCTGATTTTACCCTTCGGCCTAGTCGCCAGCCCGCTGCATGTTTCTGGCCTGGCGAGCTTCCTACGTGTGCTGATGATGCCCTGGGCCATCTGCGAAATGACCTACCTGGAGCGCCTCGAACGCCAGGAGCAGCAAAGTGGCCAGGCGTTTGCCGACCAGGTCCAGGCACGCATTGCCCAACACCTGGGTATCGCTGCGACCCTGTGGACCCGCGAGGATAAACACCAGTATCGCCAGCTAGATAAGCAGGTACGCCCGTGACCACAGCTGACACAACCCATGTAATCTTCGACTTTGACCAGACTCTGGTGAACCACGAAAGCACCCTGGAAGTCATCAAGTCGGCGCTTGGCGACGGCCCCGGCGCCCAGGCTACGCTGGAGCAACTGCAACGGCTGGCGCCCAAGGCGTTGGCCGGCCGGGCCAGTACCTGGGAGCTGCTGTCCTTGATCAAGGTGATCCCGCGCATCCGCAAGCGCCATATCAACCACTATGTCGACGCGATCATTGGCAGCCTCGACCCGGACCTGATGCTGATGCTGCGTAACCTGCAACGCGAGGGCACACAAGTGCATATCCTGTCCGGCGGCTACATCGAGTGGATCGCCCCCATCGCCCGCTCGCTGGATATCGACACACACAACGTGATCGCCAACCGTCTGTTCTGGGCCGGTTCGCGGGCCCTATGCCCCTGGCCCTCACCGCTGATAAATCCCGGGCGCGGCAAGAGCAGAATCGTCGGGCAATGGCGCCAGAGCGGCAAGCTCAAGGGCCGGGCCGTGATCGTCGGAGATGCCCGCTCTGACCATCAGGTGTATGTCGATGGCTGGGTAGACGGCTTTGTCTGTGCGGACTACTACACGCGCCACCCCATGCCTGCAATGTCCGGGCACATCCTTCGCGCGACCAGCCCGCAACAGGTCTACCCCCATCTGCAGGCATTGATCAGCGCGTTGCCCTAACCCCAAGGCCTAGGTGATCGGCGCCGGATTGAACAAGGTAATGTCATTGTGCAGTTTGTGCCTCTCAGCCCAGGTCTGCTTCTTGCCGCTGGCCACATCCAGATAGAAGTGGAACAACTCCCATCCCAACTCTTCGATGGTTGCACGGCCAGTGGCGATCCGCCCGGCATCGATATCGATCAGGTCCGGCCAGCGCTGCGCCAGTTCCGTACGGGTCGAGACCTTCACCACCGGCGCCATCGCCAGCCCATAGGGAGTGCCGCGACCGGTGGTGAACACATGCAGGTTCATCCCCGCCGCCAGTTGCAAGGTGCCGCAGACAAAATCGCTGGCCGGTGTCGCGCAGAAGATCAGGCCTTTGCCCTTGAACCGTTCGCCAGGCCCAAGCACGCCATTGATCGCGCTGCTGCCGGATTTGACGATGGAGCCCAGGGACTTCTCGACAATATTCGACAACCCGCCCTTCTTGTTGCCCGGCGTGGTATTGGCGCTGCGGTCGGCCTCGCCCTTGGCCAGGTAGCGGTCGTACCAGTCCATTTCCCGCACCAGTTCCCGGGCAACATCCTGGTTTTCCGCGCGGGAAGTCAGCAGGTAAATGGCATCGCGCACTTCGGTGACTTCGGAAAACATCACCGTCGCCCCCGCCCGTAACAACAAGTCCGAGGCGTAACCCAGCGCCGGGTTGGCCGTGATCCCGGAAAAAGCGTCACTGCCACCACATTGCATACCGAGGATCAGCTCCGACGCCGGTACGGTTTCGCGGCGGCGCAGGTCGAGTTTCTTCAGGCGGGTTTCGGCCAATTCCATGATCTGCTCGATCATTTCGGTGAAACCATGGCTTGCGTCCTGCAGGCGATACAACCACGGTTCACTGAGGTCCACCGAGCTGTCGTTGTCGTGCATCACCTGCCCGGCCTGCAGTTTCTCGCAGCCCAGGCTGATCACCAGCGCTTCGCCACCCAGGTTCGGGTTGCGCGCCAGGTTACGCACGGTACGGATCGGGATATAGGCGTCGGTGGCGGTAATGGCCACGCCACACCCGTAGCTGTGGGTCAGGGCCACCACGTCATCGACATGCGGGTACTTGGGCAGCAACTCGTCCTTGATGCGCTTGACCGCGTGGTCCAGCACGCCGGTCACGCACTGCACGGTGGTGGTGATGCCGAGGATATTGCGCGTGCCCACGGTGCCATCCGCGTTGCGATAGCCTTCGAAGGTAAAACCTTCCAATGGCGCCTGGGCCTCGGGCACTTCGGTGGACAGCGGCAAGCTGTCCAGCGGCGGCGCCGTTGGCATGCGCAACTGATCTTCCTGGACCCAACTGCCTCGCGGTATCGGCTGCAAGGCGTAACCGATGGTCTGGCCATAGCGAATAATCTGACCGCCTTCGGGGATATCTTCCAGGGTCACCTTGTGGCTCTGGGGAATGAACTCCACGGTCACCAAGCCGTCCGGGAACTCGGTCCCGGCCGGCACGCCCTGGTCATTGACCACAATCACTACATTGTCGCGCTCGTGCAAACGAATGGAGCGCGGCGAGTCGGCATGTTCAATCAACTGCATCGCACGGCCCCCTCAGGATTGCGCTTGGGTAAGGTTAGTCAACTCGGGGCCTTTGCTCGGTGGTTCGTTGAGCACCACGCGCTTGATCGGACCGACGATCACCAGATAGCTGAACACCGCCACCAGCGCGTTGGCGCCGACGAACACCAGGGCCCACTTGAACGAGCCGGTGGTGCTGATGATGTAGCCAATCACGATCGGCGTGGTGATCGAAGCCAGGTTGCCAAAGGTGTTGAACAAGCCACCGCTGAGGCCGGCGATCTGTTTCGGCGAGGTGTCGGACACCACCGCCCAACCCAGTGCGCCAACGCCTTTGCCGAAGAAGGCCAGGGCCATGAAGCCGACGACCATCCATTCCACGTCCACATAGTTGCAGGCAATGATGCTGCTGGAGACCAGCAGGCCGGCAATGATCGGCGCCTTGCGTGCGAAGGTCAGGGAATGGCCCTTGCGCAGCAAGTAGTCGGAAATAACCCCACCCAAGACACCGCCAATAAACCCGCAGATCGCTGGCAGCGAGGCGATAAAGCCGGCCTTGAGGATGGTCATGCCACGGTCCTGCACCAGATACACCGGGAACCAGGTCAGGAAGAAGTAGGTAATGCCGTTGATGCAGTACTGGCCCAGGTACACACCGAGCATCATGCGATTGGTCAGCAACTGGCGGATGTAATCCCACTTCGGCCCGTCGGTTTTCTTACCCTTGGCCTTGTCCTGATCCATATCGACCATCGCCCCGTTGGCGGCGATGTGATTGAACTCGGCCTCGTTGATCAACGGGTGCTGGCGCGGGCTGTAGATCACTTTGAGCCAGATCAGCGAGAACACGATACCGATCAGACCCATCACGATAAACACATGCTGCCAGCCGAAGCTGTAGACGATCCAGCCCATCAGCGGTGCAAACAACACCGTGGCGAAGTACTGCGCCGAGTTGAAGATCGCCGAGGCCGTACCGCGTTCGGCGGTGGGGAACCAGGCCGCGACAATCCGCGCATTACCGGGAAAGGAAGGCGCTTCTGCCAGGCCGACCAAAAAGCGCAGCATGAACAGCGCAACCACGGCGGTGGAGACCCCGAACTCACCGACATAGCCTTGCAGCACGGTGAACAGCGACCAGGTGAAGATGCTCAGGGCATAGATTTTTTTCGAGCCGAACCGGTCCAGCAGCCAGCCGCCGGGGATTTGCCCGGCCACATAGGCCCAACCGAATGCAGAGAAGATGTAACCGAGGGTGACCGCGTCGATGCCGAGGTCTTTTTGCAGGCTGGAACCTGCGATGGCGATGGTGGCACGGTCGGCGTAGTTGATCGTGGTCACCAGGAACAGCATGAGCAAGATCAAATAACGGACGTGCGTCGGCTTGGTCGCTTGCATGTAGATGTACTCCCACTAATTATTTTTTTTGCGGGTAATGGTTGTGTGTTGCGTAACGCTGGCTCTTGTAGGAGCGAGCTTGCTCGCGAAAAACGTCAACGATAACGCGTACATCCAGGTAGGTCGTGTCGCCCTGAAGTTTTTCGCGAGCAAGCTCGCTCCTACAGAAACCCCCTCTTTACGGGGGGTGGGTTTATGAGCCGATGTAGCTGGTTTTCACCACGGTGTAGAACTCTTGCGCATAGCGACCTTGCTCACGCGAACCGTAGGATGAACCCTTCCGGCCACCGAAGGGAACGTGATAATCCACACCCGCCGTCGGCAGGTTGACCATCACCATCCCGGCCTGGGAGTGGCGCTTGAAGTGGTTGGCGTATTTGAGCGAGCTGGTGGCAATGCCCGCCGACAAGCCGAACTCGGTGTCATTGGCCATGGCCAGCGCCGCCTCGTAGTCCGCCACGCGCACCACATTGGCCACGGGGCCGAAGATTTCTTCACGACTGATGCGCATGGCGGCTTCGCTGTCGGCAAACAGCGTCGGCGCCAGGAAGTAACCTTCGGTGTCGCAGGTCACCAGGCCACCACCGCTGACCAGCCGCGCGCCTTCGCCCTGGCCGATGTCGATGTATTTCAAGTCCTGGTCCAATTGAGCCTGGGACACCACTGGGCCAATATCGGTCCCGGCATGCAGGGCATGCCCGACCTTGATCGACTGCATGCGCTCGGCCATGGCCGCGACGAACCGGTCATGAATCCCGGCCGTCACGATAAAGCGACTGGACGCCGTGCAACGCTGGCCGGTGGAGTAGAACGCGCTCTGCGCCGACAACTCGACGGCCTGCTTGAGGTCGGCATCATCGAGGATGATTTGCGGGTTCTTGCCGCCCATTTCCAACTGCACCTTGGCCTGGCGCGACACGCAACTGACCGCGATCTGCCGCCCTACGCCCACGGAGCCGGTGAAGCTGATGCCATCGACCTTCGGGCTGTTGACCAGCGCATCACCGACCACTCGGCCACTGCCCATCACCAGGTTGAACACGCCACTGGGGAAGCCGGCGCGGGAGATGATTTCTGCCAGGGCCCAGGCACAGCCGGGCACCAGGTCTGCCGGTTTGAGCACCACGCAGTTGCCGTAGGCCAGGGCCGGGGCGATTTTCCAGGCGGGGATGGCAATCGGGAAGTTCCACGGGGTGATCAGGCCCACCACGCCCAAGGCTTCACGAGTGACTTCGACATTGACCCCAGGGCGCACCGACGGCAGGTAATCACCGGACAGACGCAGGCATTCGCCGGCGAAAAACTTGAAGATATTGCCGGCGCGGGTCACTTCGCCAATGGCTTCGGGCAGGGTCTTGCCCTCTTCGCGGGCCAGCAGCGTGCCGAGTTCTTCACGGCGCGCGAGGATCTCGCTGCCGACTTTATCCAGGGCGTCATGCCGGGCCTGGATGCCGGAAGTCGACCATGCCGGGAACGCCGCGCGGGCGGCGTCGATGGCGGCGTTGACCTGGGCCAGATCGGCCTTGGCGAAATCGCCGATGACATCCGACAGATCCGACGGGTTGATATTGCTTGAGTAGTCAGCACCGGCCACCCACTGGCCACCGATGTAGTTGTCAAAACGCTTGGCTTGGGACACGAATCTTCTCCTGACGCAAAAAGCCGCTGATGACTCAGCGGCTTTGTTATTGGGTTACTGCGCGCCTTGCTTATCGATCAGCGCAGCCAGGGCTTCGTACTCTTCCGGCAGCAGATCGGTCAGCGGGGTACGCACCGGGCCTGCGTCATAGCCGGCGATTTTTGCGCCCGCCTTGACGATGCTCACGGCATAACCGGCCTTGCGATTACGGATGTCCAGGTAAGGCAGGAAGAAGTCATCGATGATCTTGTCGACGGTGGCGTGATCTTCCCGGGCAACTGCATGGTAGAAGTCCATCGCGGTTTTCGGAATGAAGTTGAACACAGCCGAGGAATACACCGGCACGCCGAGGGCCTTGTAGGCAGCGGCGTAGACCTCTGCGGTCGGCAAGCCGCCCAGGTAGCTGAAACGGTCACCCAGACGGCGACGGATCGACACCATCAGCTCGATATCACCCAGGCCATCCTTGTAGCCGATCAGGTTCGGGCAACGTTCGGCCAGGCGCTCCAGCAGCGGTGCGGTCAGGCGGCAGACGTTGCGGTTGTAGACCACCACGCCAATCTTCACCGATTTGCACACCGCCTCGACATGGGCGGCGACACCGTCCTGGCTGGCTTCGGTCAGATAATGCGGCAGCAGCAACAGGCCCTTGGCCCCCAGGCGCTCGGCCTCCTGGGCGTATTCGATGGCCTGGCGCGTGGAGCCGCCAACACCGGCGAGAATCGGTACGCTGGTGGCGCAGGTATCAACAGCGGTTTTCACCACTTGGGAATATTCACTGGCTGCCAGGGAGAAAAACTCACCGGTACCGCCGGCTGCAAACAGAGCGGTGGCGCCGTAAGGGGCCAGCCACTCCAGGCGCTTGATATAGCCCGCCTGGTTGAAATCACCCTGGGCGTTGAAATCGGTCACTGGGAAAGACAGCAGACCGTGGGAGAGGATGGACTTCAGTTCTTGTGGATTCATTATTCGAACACCCTGGGTAAAGACTATCAATGAACAGTTATTGTTAATGTCGTACGTCATCGTACAACTATAAAATCGTTCGTCAATATTATTTCGTCGCTTGCCAGGATTTTGCGTTCGTTTATAGAGAGCGCCTTGACGTAGGAAATTATTCCTCTATCCTCGTAACAACTGTATATACATACAGTTAACAAGGAAGAGTCCTACGACATAGCAAGGAGCTAACATGTCAGAACTTAAATCGATCAACATCAAAAAACCTATCCCTTCCCTGCGCTTCGAGGGCGGCGAGCACACCGCCATTGGCGATGACACCCAACTGCGTTTTGTGCAGGGAGAACCCTCTATTCCGGGTGCTAACGTCGAGTTGCACCTGCCCAACGGCCTGGCCCTGACCTATGGCCAGATCATCTCCCTGGGGGGTGATTTCTACGGCATTCCCGGTCAACCCATCAGCGATGGCGCGTCGGCAGCCGACCGCGTGCAACGCTTTAGCGCGGCCTTCAACTCGCTGGCAACGTTGCCGGCATCGCGGGCCGAAGCGGGCCAAATCCTCGCGGTCATGCAAAAAGAGATCAATGCAGTCAAGCAGGCCATCAAGGACGGCAAACAACCACACGAGGCCTATGATGCATTAGGAGATACGTTGTCTGAAGAGTGGAACCGTATCACTGGCGGCGGCAGCGTCGTATCAGCGATGGTGCCACTGGGTCGCTATCTGAAGCTGGCGGCCGACAATGCCGACCATTTCGGTGAATGGGCGCTGTCAGCCTACCTGGCCGGGCATACCGCCGCCCTGCAACAAGCGGTAGTGGCTCACCAGAACGGCAGTGATCAGCAATTGGAATTGGCCTACGCCATGAACAGCTTTGCCGATCACTTTTTGACCGATCTGTTTTCTGCGGGCCACCTGCGCGTCCCGCGCAAGCAACTGGCGGCGGTGGTCACACCAGGTGAATTGGGTTCGCTGATCAGTCGTTTTATGCACGATGAAGACAGCAAGTTCGGGCTTAACGTGCGCAACGCCCTGGGCGATGAGTGGCATGCCTATGGTGACAAGCGCTATTTCGATAGCAACGATGCCGCCAACCGCACCCAGGTCAAGCGTGCCGTGCAGGCTTCGGCCGACGAGATATTCGACGCGTACATCAGCGGTATCGCGCCCTCCCCAGCCACGTTCAAGGCACCGCTGCATGTGCCGGACCTGAATGCGGCGAACAACCCGGCAAATAACTTTTCGCCATTGTTCAAGGCCGAAGGCGACAAGGTGCTGCGGCGCAAGGACGTCAACAACCTGAATGACAAGCAGTGGACCAATGATTGGTGGGGGTGGAGTACGTATTTGTTGCTTAAGGACTACAAGCCGAATAACCCGCTGCCTTGAGGTAGCCATAGTTCCCCTGTGTACGGATGACTCGCACACAGGGGACCGTTCGTCGTCACTGTGAATTCTGACAGTATCAGCGATATGCTTGCTGCCCCTAGATTGGATGCCACCACCAAGCTACCTCAACAGCAAGAGGTGCAGTCACCTTGGAGGCCCTTTACTAATCCAGAATAGTGAGGCACACCATGGCAACTAAAAAAAAATGCACGTTCACATCCAAATCCAATAAATCCAAACCCGGAACACAGAATATCGATGCTGCGGACCTACCCAATATCGGTGACACCGTTCAACTTGATGGTGATCCGCCTGCATTGATCCTGGCCAAAAACTTCCATATCGACAATGGCGAAGTTACCCAAATCGACTTTACCCTGGCGTGATACACCTCCCCCGACAAACACAGAATCACCCCCGCTGCGCCTGCGCCTCTTCATGAGCCTGGCGCAGCCGCTCCCGACTGTTAGTCAAATGCAAGCGCATCGCCGCCCGCGCCGCATCCGAATCCTGGCGGGCAATCGCCTCATAAATCTCCTCGTGTTCACGACTCAGGCGGCTCATGTAGTGCTGCTGGTCATCATGGGCCAGGCGCGCTGAATTCAGGCGGGTCCGCGGGATAATGCTGGTGCCCAGGTGCGTCATGATGTCGGTGAAGTAGCGGTTGCCGGTGGACAAGGCAATCTGCAGGTGGAACTGGAAATCCGAGGCCACCGCATCGCTGGCGTGCGCCGCACTTTCATTCAAGGCATCGAGGGCCGCGCGCATCGCCGCCAGTTGCTCGTCACTGCGGCGCTGGGCCGCGAGACCGGCGGACTCTACTTCCAGGCTAATGCGCAGCTCCAGGACCGCCAACACATCACGTAACGTCACCACCGTGGCGGGATCAATGCGAAAGCCGCTGGGGCTCGGCGTATCCAACACAAAAGTGCCGATACCATGCCGGGTCTCCACCTGCCCGGCCGCCTGCAAGCGCGAGATCGCCTCGCGCACCACCGTGCGACTGACCCCATGGGCATCCATGATCGCCGACTCGGTGGGCAACTTGTCGCCACGCTTGAGCTGGCCGTCGCGGATCTGCTCGGACAACACCGTGACCAATTCCTGGGCAAGGCTGCGGCGCTTGCGGGGAAGACGCGGGGCGGGGCTGAGGTTTTCCATGGGTAGCCAATTATCTCGATGATCCAAAGGCGCATCATAGCCCAAGCGAGTTGTACGATCACCGCTCACCATGACTTTGTACCGGGCAAAAAAATGCCCCGGCCAAAGCCGGGGCATTTTATTCAGCACGCGCCCGCAGGCTCATGCTCCGTCACTTCACCACTTTCAAGCTCGGCCGGCCAGTAGGGCGCGGCGGCTCGGAGTCCGGTGGCGGCAGGTCATCATCTTCAACTTCGATCGCTTCGTCGCCTTCAAGAGACGACTCCAGATCAAACACCATGCCCTGGCCATTCTCCCGGGCATAAATCCCCAGGATCGCGCCGATAGGCACATAGAGCGTATGCGGTACCCCGCCAAAACGCCCTTCAAAGCTGACCGCTTCATTGTCCATGTGCAGTTGACGTACGGCACTGGGCGAAACGTTCAGGACAATCTGTCCATCACTGGCAAAACCTTGTGGCACCTGCACCGCAGGAAACTCGGAATTGACCAGCATGTGCGGGGTGCAATCGTTATCCACAATCCACTCATAGAGCGCGCGGACCAGATAAGGTCGACTGGAGTTCATCAACGGCTCCTTAAGCCTTAGCGCATATCGCGTTCGACGCCAGACAGACTTGCCTGGAAAGCCTCACGCGCAAACTGGCGCTCCATGTAATCAAGCAGCGGCTTGGCAGGCCGCGGCAATTCAATGCCCAGAATCGGCAAACGCCAGAGTATGGGTAATAGGCAGCAATCGACCAGGCTTTGTTCCTCACTGAGGAAAAAAGGTTTGTCGGCAAATAACGGTGAAACGCCGGTCAGGCTCTCGCGCAATTCCTTGCGCGCCTGCACACGGGCCGCTTCTTTGCTGCGTGTATCCAGAATCAGATCCACCAGCCCACACCAGTCACGCTGGATCCGATGGATCAGCAGGCGGCTGTTGGCACGTGCCACGGGATAAACCGGCAGCAAAGGTGGATGGGGGTAACGCTCATCCAGATATTCCATCACCACGGTTGACTCCCACAGCGCCAGGTCACGATCGACCAGGGTGGGCAAGCTGCCGTAAGGGTTCACTTCGATCAGTTTCGGCGGATGACGTCCCACCTCCACACTGATGATCTCGGCGCTGACACCCTTCTCTGCGAGCACGATGCGTACTCGGTGGGAATAGTGGTCGGCGGGGTCGGAGTAACAGGCCAACCGATTGGTCACGCCCATGGCGGTCCTCCTCGCTTGTTGAAATTATCGAAAGCTCAAAAACGAGCGCGCCCAGAAAGCATCTCCCGTAACACCTGGATCAACCAGAGCGTTACCCGTTCAGAGACGTCGCTGGGCGCGCAAGATTAACAGCAATTGCCTAAGGTTGGATCAATGCACATCCTTCCAGTATTCACGCTTGAGCAAATAAGCGAATACGAAGAAGAACGCCAGGTACAGCAACACATAGGTACCGATGCGTTGATGCTCCAGTTTGACCGGGTTGGCGGAGTACGCCAGGAAGGTCACCAGGTTCTTGACCTTCTCGTCGAACTGCTCCTCGTTCAGCGCACCGCTCTTGGGCACGATGGTCAGTTGATCACAGGCTTCATGGGTCAACGGCGTGCCGGTCAGCGGGTCATATTGCTTCTTGCCGTTTTCAACGACTTGAACCTGCTTGCATCCTACCACCTGGCGACCTTGCAGGCCGACCAGCACGTTAGGCATGCCGACGTTCGGAAAGACCTTGTTGTTCACGCCCCAAGGACGTGTCGGGTCTTCGTAGAACGACTTCAGGTAGCCATACAGCCAGTCTGTGCCACGTACGCGAGCGACCAGGGTCAGGTCAGGCGGAGCAGCACCGAACCAGGCCTTGGCATCAGCCGGTTGCATGCCGATGTTCATATGGTCGCCAATCTTGGCGCCCGTAAACACCAGGTTGCTGAGCATCAGGTCATGCGGGATGCCCAGGTCATCGGCAACGCGCTCGTAACGCTGGAACTTGGCGCTGTGGCAGCCCATGCAGTAGTTGGCGAACGTACGGGCGCCGTCTTGCATGGCCGCCTTGTCAGAAACGTCGATGTCGACTTTTTCCAGTTCAACACCTGCACCGGAAGCAAAGGACAGGGCCGGCAGGGCAGCAAGAATCAATGCAGCGAATAATTTTTTCATCAGCCAGTCACCCTTTCCGGAACCGGTTTTGTCTTCTCAAGCCGGGTGTAGAACGGCATCAGAATGAAGTAGGCGAAGTACAGGAAGGTGCAGACCTGCGACAGCAACGTACGCTCAGGGGTTGGCGCCAGTACGCCCAGCACGCCCAGGATCACGAACGAGATGCAGAACACCCACAGCCAGATCTTGCTCAGCCAGCCTTTGTAGCGCATGGACTTGACCGGGCTACGGTCGAGCCACGGCAACACGAACAGCACGGCAATGGCTGCACCCATGGCAATCACGCCCATGAGCTTGTCGGGAATCGCCCGCAAAATGGCGTAGAACGGGGTGAAGTACCAGACCGGGGCAATGTGTTCCGGGGTCTTGAAGGCGTTCGCCTGTTCGAAGTTCGGTTTTTCGAGGAAATAGCCGCCCATTTCCGGGAAGAAGAACACAATCGAGCAGAACACAAACAGGAACACCACTACGCCGACGATATCTTTGACGGTGTAGTAAGGGTGGAAAGGAATGCCGTCCAGCGGAATGCCGTTCTCGTCCTTGTGCTTCTTGATGTCCACGCCATCCGGGTTGTTCGAGCCCACTTCGTGCAGCGCCAGGATGTGCAGTACCACCAGGCCGAGAATCACGATCGGCAAGGCCACCACATGCAAGGCAAAGAAGCGGTTCAGGGTGATGCCGGAGATCAGGTAATCACCACGGATCCACTGGGTCAGGTCGTTGCCGATGACCGGAATCGCGCCAAACAGCGAGATGATCACCTGGGCACCCCAGTAGGACATCTGGCCCCAAGGCAGCAGGTAGCCCATGAAGGCCTCTGCCATCAGCGCCAGGTAGATCAGCATGCCGAACACCCACACCAGCTCACGTGGCTTCTGGTACGAGCCGTAGAGCAAGCCACGGAACATGTGCAGATAGACCACGATGAAGAACGCCGAAGCGCCAGTGGAGTGCAGCAGACGCAGGATCGAGCCGTACTCGACGTCACGCATGATGTATTCGACGGAAGCAAACGCCTCTTCTGCCGACGGGGTGTAGCTCATGGTCAGCCAGACACCGGTAACGATCTGGTTGACCAGCACCAGCAGTGCCAGGGAGCCAAAGAAGTAGAAGAAGTTAAAGTTCTTCGGCGCGTAATACTTGCTGAGATGGTCTTCCCACATTTTGGTGGCGGGGAAGCGCGCATCCACCCAATCCATGAACTTGCTCATTACGCGCTCTCCTTATCGACACCAATGACAATAACGTCGTCAGATTCGTAGTTGTGCGGCGGAACCGGCAGGTTCAACGGGGCAGGCTGGGACTTGTAGACGCGACCGGCCAGGTCGTAGTGGGAACCGTGGCAAGGGCAGAAATAACCGCCAACCCAGTCCTTGCCCAGATCCACAGGCGCGACTTCCGGGCGGAAGGTCGGCGAGCAACCCAGGTGCGTGCAAAGACCGACCAGCAGCAGAATTTCTGGCTTGATCGAACGCGCTTCGTTTTGGGCGTAGGCGGGTTGCTCGGAATTCTTGGACTCGGGGTCAGACAGCTGGCCCTCGATCTTCTTCAGATTCCCCAGGATTTCCTCGGTACGACGAACGATGAATACTGGCTGGCCGCGCCATTCAGCAATCATCTGCTGGCCTGGCTCGATCTTGCTGACATTCACCTTCACCGGTGCACCTGCGGCTTTCGCCTTGGCACTGGGAAACCATGACCCCACGAACGGGACCGCAGCCCCCACCGCTCCTGCAGCACCCACCACGGATGTGGCTGCTACCAAGAAGCGACGCCGGCCTGCATTCACGCCGTCATTGCTCATTCAGTCCTCTCCCATCAGCTTTTTGGCCTGTTAAATCAGGCGTCTACTAAGTATTAAATCTGAACTTATAAAAATTTTGCCGAATGGTAATGAAAAGCCCCACCTCTGACAAGGTAATTACCCGAAGCCCAAGCTCCAAGCCTTGTAGTATAGGGGGTCTACGGATGTGGCAAGTTGTCACACAGAAAAAACCTGCATAAAACGCGGGCAATAAAAAACGCCCAGCTCCGTGAGGAGGCTGGGCGTTTTTGTGGAACGTAAAGCGAATTAACGCTTCGAGTACTGCGGACGCTTACGCGCTTTACGCAGACCGACTTTCTTACGTTCAACTTCACGGGCATCGCGAGTCACGAAGCCAGCTTTGCGCAGAGCGCCGCGCAGGGTTTCGTCGTACTGCATCAGAGCGCGAGTGATACCGTGGCGGATTGCGCCAGCTTGACCACTTACACCGCCACCGATAACGGTGACGTAGATGTCGAACTTTTCAACGGTCTCGGTCAGTTCCAGCGGCTGACGAACTACCATGCGGGCAGTTTCGCGACCGAAGAAATTTTCCAGAGTGCGGTTGTTGATCGAGATGTTACCAGTGCCCGGACGCAGGAAAACGCGTGCGGTTGCGGTTTTGCGACGGCCAGTGCCGTAATTTTGAGTCGCCGACATAATGAACTATTCCGTTAAAACTTCAGTTCTTGGGGCTGCTGAGCAGCATGAGGGTGAGCAGCGCCCGCATAGACTTTCAGCTTGCGATACATGTCGCGACCCAGTGGGCCCTTCGGCAGCATACCTTTAACCGCGATCTCGATCGGGGCTTCAGGCTTCTTGGCAATCAGGCCTTCGAAGTTCGAAGACTTGATACCGCCTGGGAAACCGGAGTGACGGTAGTACATTTTGTCGCTTGCTTTGTTGCCGGTTACACGAACCTGCTCAGCGTTGATGATCACGATGTAGTCACCGGTATCAACGTGAGGGGTGTACTCAGGCTTGTGCTTGCCACGCAGACGGCTGGCGACTTCAGTGGCCAGACGACCCAGGGTCTGACCAGCGGCGTCGACGACAAACCAGTCGCGCTGAACTGTTTCCGGTTTTGCAGTAAAAGTTGTCATTCTTTAATAGCCTCAGGGGCCGCCCTGTAAATTAGACGGCGGATCTTACTGAATAGTGCGTACTTTGACAAGTCAAAGGCAGCCGGATACAGACGCTATCGGGGGCTCGGGTCAGCGCGTCCGTTCAACGGCAAGATTCTTCGGCAGGCGGCGCATCACTTCCACTGCAGAAAGAGGTGGGCAATTATGCAGATTGCGAAAAAAAATTCAACCTGCTTTTATGATTGTTTTGCCGAAGGAGCACCCAATGAAGTATCGACAGCTGGGCCGGACCGATCTGAACGTGAGCGAGATCTGCCTCGGGACCATGACCTGGGGTGAGCAGAATACCGAGGCAGAGGCCTTCGCCCAGATCGAACGGGCCAAAGGCGCGGGGATCAACTTCCTCGATACCGCCGAAATGTACCCGGTGCCGCCCAAGGCCGACACCTATGCCACCACCGAGCGCTACATTGGCAATTACTTCAAGAGCCGAGGCGACCGCGCCGACTGGATCCTCGCCAGCAAGATCGCCGGCCCCGGCAATACCATCGACTACATCCGCGATGGCCAGCTCAAGCACAACCGCAAACATATCGTCGAGGCCCTGGATGCCAGCCTCAAGCGCCTGCAGACCGACTGGATCGACCTGTACCAACTGCACTGGCCGGAGCGCAGCACCAACTTCTTCGGGCAATTGAGCTACAAGCACAAGGATGAGCCCGACCTGACGCCGCTGGAAGAAACCCTTGAAGCGCTCGATGAACAGGTCAAGGCCGGCAAGATCCGGCATATCGGCCTATCCAACGAAACGCCGTGGGGCACCATGAAGTTCCTGGCCCTGGCCGAGGCCCGTGGCTGGACCCGCGCGGTGTCGATCCAGAACCCCTACAACCTGCTCAACCGTAGCTTTGAAGTAGGCCTGGCGGAGATTGCCATCCGTGAACAATGTGGCTTGCTGGCGTATTCGCCGTTGGCCTTCGGCATGCTCAGCGGCAAATACGAAGGCGGTGCACGGCCGGCCAAGGGGCGCTTGAGCCTGTACAGCCGCTTCAGTCGCTACTTCAACCCGCAGTCGGAAGCGGCGTGCAGCCGTTATGTGGCCCTGGCCCGCGAGCACGGCCTGGACCCGGCGCAGATGGCCCTGGCGTTTGTGACGCAACAGCCGTTTGTGACCAGCAATATCATTGGTGCGACGACGCTTGCGCAATTGGATAGCAATATCGCGAGTGCCGAGCTGAAGCTGTCGAAAGAGGTGTTGGAGGGGATTGAGGCGATTCAGAAGGATCATCCCAACCCTGCGCCTTGATTGATCTTTAAGCCGCCTTCGCGAGCAAGCCCGCTCCCACATTCGACTGCATTCCAAAGATGGAACTCGGTCGAATGTGGGAGCGGGCTTGCTCGCGAAGAGGCCCTCAAAAACACTACAGATTCAAAGCGCCCGCGCAATGATCTCCTTCATGATCTCGTTGGTCCCCGCATAAATGCGCTGCACCCGCGCATCCGCCCAGGCCCGGGCAATCGGGTATTCCCACATATAGCCGTAGCCGCCGTGCAACTGCACACACTCATCGAGCACCTTGCATTGCAGGTCGGTGGTCCAATACTTGGCCATCGCCGCCGTGGGCACATCCAGCTTGCCTTGCAGATGCAACTCCAGACACTTGTCGACAAACACCCGGCCGATCTGCACCTCGGTGGCAATCTCCGCCAGTTTGAAACGGGTGTTCTGGAAGTCCGCAATCGCCTTGCCAAACGCCTTGCGCTCGCGGGTGTAGTCCAACGTCCACTGCAATGCAGCTTCGGCCGAGGCCAGGGCGCCGATGGCCACGGTCAGGCGCTCCTGGGGCAGCTCCTGCATCAGGTAGGCAAAGCCCATCCCGGCCTGGCCCAACAGGTTCTCCTTGGGTACGCGTACATCCTGGAAGAACAGCTCGGAGGTGTCCTGGGCCTTCATCCCGACCTTCTCCAGGCGCTTGCCCTTGTCGAAGCCCGGCGTATTGGCCTCGACCAGGAACAGGCTGGTGCCCTTGGCGCCCGCCTTGGGGTCGGTCTTGGCCACCACAATCACCAGGTCCGCCAGGAAACCGTTGGTAATAAAGGTCTTGGAGCCATTGATCACATATTCGTCGCCATCCAGCACCGCGGTGGTCTTGACCCCTTGCAGGTCGGACCCGGCGCCCGGCTCGGTCATGGCAATCGCCGTGACCATCTCCCCGGAGACCAGCTTGGGCAAATACTTGTGTTTGAGCACCTCGCTGCCGTAATGCAGGATATACGGCGCAACAATGTCCGAATGCAGAGAAAAACCGATCCCGGTCAGGCCCAGCCGGCCAACTTCTTCAATCACCACGGTGCTGTAGAGAAAGTCCGCGCCCAGGCCGCCGTACTCTTCCGGCAGATGGGAACAGAGCATGCCCGCCTCCCCCGCCTTGCTCCACAGGTTGCGATCAATATGCCCCTGCTTCTCCCATTGCGAGTGGAACGGCACCGCGTCTTTTTCGAGGAAGGTGCGCACGCTCTGGCGAAAGAGTTCGTGCTCCGAGCTGAACAAGGTTCTGGGAATCATGGGTCACCTGCGTCGATTGTCAGACAAAAACAAGATCACAGAGCCTAAGCTGCACGGCCGTCACAGGACACTGGACACATGCGACAAAAAATAAGACGATCCAGCCGTTAGTTGACCACTTTCCCCTATAAGAATAATCGAAATTATGTCTAGCCTCGTCTCCACGCCCCTGCGGCGCGTCAGCATTTTGGCCATTGATCGGGTGTTTGCTTCAACCCTCATGCAAGCCAAGGATTTCTTCCACCTCGCCAGCCTGCGTTACGGCAAACAACTAGGCCAGGGCCTCACCCCAGCCTTTGAAACCCGTCTGGTGAGCCCCGACGGGCAATCGGTGCGCAGCTTCAGCGATGTGATCATGCCGGTGGACGGCGGCCTGGAAAACGCCGACATCATTGTGTTGCCGGCCTTCTGGGATGACTTCGACGCCCTGAGCAAACGCTACCCGCAGATCCTGCCATGGCTGCGCGAGCAGCATGCCCGGGGTGCAGTGCTCTGTGGCGAGGCCACCGGAGTCTTCTGGCTCGCCGAAGCCGGCCTGCTCGATGGCAAGGAGGCGACCACCTACTGGCGCTTCTTCAATGCCTTCAGCGAGCGTTTCCCCAAGGTCCAGCTCAATCAGGACAAGCACCTGACCGACGCCGACAACCTGTACTGCGCCGGCGGCACCACCTCGGCCTGCGACCTCTACATCTATCTGATCGAGCGTTTCTGCGGCGCCAACATCGCCCAGGCCGTGGCCCGCGACATTCTCTACGAAGTGCAGCGCAGCTACGCGCCGGGACGCATCGGTTTTGGCGGGCAGAAGCTGCACCAGGACGTGATCATCCTGCAGATCCAGCACTGGCTTGAAGAGCACTTCGCCGACAAGTTCCGCTTTGAAGACGTCGCCCGCGAACACGGCATGAGCATCCGCAACTTCATGCGAAGGTTCCAGACCGCGACCGGCGACAAGCCGCTGCACTACCTGCAACGCCTGCGGATCGAGACGGCCAAGGGCTTGTTGTCGGGCAGCCGCAAGAGCATCAAGACCATCAGCTATGAAGTGGGTTATGACGACGCGAGCTTCTTTGCGCGACTGTTCAGGCAGCACACGGAGTTGTCGCCGAACCAGTATCGCCAGCAGTTCCAGCAGGCCGCCTGACTAAAGCCGGGCACAATCAAATGTGGGAGCAAGCCCGCTCCCACATTTTGGTTCGGTGTTTGCCTAAGGCTTGTGCGCCCGCGCCAGGAACTCGTGGGATTGCATTTCCAGCAAGCGGCTCAAGGTCCGCTGGAATTCGAAGTTCAAGCGACCGCCAGTGTAGAGGTCCTTGAGTTCGACTTCGGCCGAGATGATCAGCTTGACGTTACGGTCGTAGAACTCATCGACCATGTTGATAAAGCGCCGGGCGATGTCGTCGGTGGTCACGCTCATTTGCTCGACGCCGCTCAAGATCACCGCATGGAAGATCTTGCCCAGTTCGATGTAGTCGTTCTGGCTGCGCGGGCCGTCGCACAGTTCGCGAAAGTCGAACCAGGCCACGTCGTCACAGGTACGCAGGGCAATGATCTGGCGATTTTCGATCATCAACTTATCGTTTTCCACCGCCTGGGTGCATTCCGGCGTCAGCGCGCGAAAGCTCTTGCGCAGGCTTTCGTGGGCCGCTTCGTCGAGGGGGAAGTGGAACAGCTCGGCTTGCTCAAGGTGACGCAGGCGGTAGTCGACGCCGCTGTCGACGTTGACGATATCGGTGTGCTGCTTGATCAGCGCGATGGCCGGCAGGAAGCGCGCGCGTTGCAGGCCGTCCTTGTAGAGGCCGTCGGGCACGATGTTCGAGGTGGCGACCAGGGTTACGCCGTTGCGGAACAGCTCTTCCATCAAGGTGCCAAGGATCATCGCGTCGGTAATATCGGACACGAAGAACTCATCGAAGCAGATCACCCGGGCTTCCTGGGAGAAACGCTTGGCGATGATGGTCAGCGGGTTTTTCTCGCCATGCAGGGTCTTCATCTCTTCATGCACACGCTTCATAAAGCGGTGGAAGTGCGTGCGCGATTTTTCCTTGAACGGCAGCGCTTCGAAGAAGGTATCGACCAGGTATGTCTTGCCCCGGCCCACGCCCCCCCAGAAATACAGGCCCTTGACCGGCACCAGGTCTTTCTTGCCAAACAACTTGCTGAGCATCCCGGGTTTGCTCTGCGAGGCCGCGACCAGGTCTTCGTACAGGCGCTGCAAATGGCGCACCGCCGTTTCCTGGGCCGCATCATGGAAGAAGTCGGGGCGCTTCAGATCAGCTTGATATCGTTCTAGGGGCGTCATAATTTCGTTAGCAAGGCAACAAAAACGGGCCGTCACTGTAACGACGGCCCCGGATAATGGCAATCAACCCTTGGTCGGGTCAGTCCTCGATGGGCGTCAACGCCAAGCGCACGGCTTCGATGGCGGCATCCCGCGCAGCGGCGTCGGCGAAGGCCGGGCTGTCGGCGACACACGCGCCGTCGAGCCACACACTGAAGCTTGAGGCTTCACTGCGCACATCCAGCGCCTGGCCGGACTGCAACTGCTTGGTGGCAGCACCCGCCGCCTTGCCGTCGGCGAAGTTGCGCGACAGCAGCAACTGCTCGCCATCAGCCGCCAGCAGGCGGAAGCGGAAGCTGCCGTCGTCTTCACGAAAGCTCACAAAGCGTGCGGCCTTCACCGCCTTCTTCTTGGTGCTGACTGCCTCGGCGGCCTGGTTGACGAACGAGCGCAGGCCCACGGCTTCACGCAGCTCTTGCAGGAACGGACCGGCAACGGCACGGGCTTTCTTGGCGCCGACCAGCAGCAGGTCTTCCATGTCCGAGGGGCGCGACATCAATTGATGGTAACGCTCGCGGGCTTCACCCAACTGATCGTCCAGCAACTGGAACAGGCGGTTCTTCGCCTCGCCCCAGCCCAGGCCGTCGAGCAGTTCGCTGCGCAGTTGCCGCTCCTGTTCCGCAGTGGCAAACGCCTGGTACAAGGTGAACAGGTGCGAGTTATCCGGATCCTTGGCCTCACCCGGCGCGCGGGAGTCGGTGACGATCCGCGAGATCGCGTCCTTCATGTCCTTGGCGCTGGTGAACAACGGGATGGTGTTGTCGTAGCTTTTCGACATCTTGCGTCCATCCAGGCCCGGCAAGGTGGCGACGCTTTCTTCGATCAACGCCTCGGGCATGGTGAAGAACTCACGGCCCTTGCCAAACAGGTGGTTGAAACGCTGGCCGATATCACGGGCCATTTCCACGTGCTGGATCTGGTCGCGGCCGACCGGCACCTTGTGCGCGTTGAACATCAGGATGTCCGCCGCCATCAGCACCGGGTAGCTGTACAGGCCCATGCTGATCCCGGCATCCGGGTCTTCGCCGTTTTCCAGGTTCTTGTCCACCGAGGCCTTGTAGGCGTGGGCGCGGTTGAGCAGGCCCTTGGCCGCGACGCAGGTCAGCAGCCAGGTCAGCTCGGGAATTTCCGGGATATCGGACTGACGATAGAACGTCACCCGGTTCACATCCAGGCCACCGGCCAGCCAGGTCGCGGCGATTTCCATACGCGAGCGCTGGATGCGCTGCGGGTCATCGCACTTGATCAGGGCGTGGTAGTCGGCCAGGAAGTAGAACGAATCGGCATTGGCATCCTGGCTGGCGAGGATCGCCGGGCGGATGGCACCGGCGTAGTTGCCCAGGTGCGGTGTGCCGGTGGTGGTGATGCCGGTGAGGATACGGGTACGAGTCGTCATGGGTAATCGCTTATCAGACTGCTATCAATTCGAAAGGCGCGGCAGGACCAGATCCTTGAGATCAGTCAGCTTGCCATGGAAAAAGTGTCCACATTCTGCCACTTTCAGCAGTTCATGGGGGCGTTTGAGGGCCGCGGACCAGTCGTAGACGGCCTGCGGGTCGACCACTTCGTCGGTTTCCGGCTGGATCAGGGTCAACGGGCAGTCCTGTGGCAGCACGTCCTCATCACGCAAACGCATGACCGCCGCTGCCACCATGAACAGGTGCGCGAGTTTTTCGCCCTTGGCTTCCAGGCGTCCGCCGAGGCTTGCGGCAACAAATCCACCGAACGAGAAACCCAACAAGGTGATGGGCAGGTCCGGGTGCTTTTCACGCAGCCAACCGGCCGCCGCTTGCGCATCGTCCACTTCACCGGTGCTCATGTCATGGGTACCGGCACTGGCACCCACGCCACGGTAATTGAAACGCAATGTGATCAAACCGGCATCGCGAGCGGTGCGTTGCAAGGTCGATACGACTTTATTAAGCATGGTGCCGCCCTGCACCGGGTTGGGGTGGCAGATCAGCGCCAGGCCACGTGGCTCGGGGTGATCCAGATACAGGGCTTCCAATTGGCCTACCGGGCCATCGATCAAAACGGGGGTTTCACGCATGAGCAAGGAATGAACTCCGTGACCTCTCAAGGGGTCGACTCGTCTAGCTAAAAGTCTGTGCATGGCATCATTGCGAGCTTAATCGCGGTATACAGCGCAGGTTTGAGCCGTTAACGTAAAGCAAAGCCGTTTATAGAGGAAGGACTCGTGGAACACTCGCTCTTAGTTTGGTTGTTGCCGACTCTTGCCCTGGTTGCCGGTGTCGCCATTGGATTCCTGATTGCTCGCCTGCTGCCGAATGCCGCGCCTAACCGCACGCAGCGTCAGCTGGATGACATCCAGGAACGTTTTGACAGTTATCAGAACGAGGTTGTTACCCACTTCAACAGCACCGCGACCCTGGTCAAGAAGCTCACCCAGAGCTACCAGGAAGTACAGGATCACCTCGCCGATGGCGCCAACCGCCTGGCCCTGGACGACATCACCCGTCAGCGTCTGCTGGCAGCACTGCACTCCGATGCCGCGCAAGCCCCACGGGAACGCCTGACCCCACCTCGGGAAAACCAGGAGCCACCACGGGACTACGCACCCAAAACGCCGAACGCCCCCGGCATGCTGGATGAGCATTACGGCCTGAAGAAGTAAGTCGCTTTCAAGCCACAACAAAAAGCCCGGCTGATCGATGATCAGCCGGGCTTTTTGTTAAATCTACACAAACCAAATGTGGGAGCGGGCTTGCTCGCTCCCACATTGACCAAGTACAGCGCTCAGCGGCGTACCGGGCGCTTCTGCAACTTGCGCTGCAAGGTCCGGCGATGCATGCCCAACGCTCGGGCAGTCGCCGAGATATTGCCTTCATGCTCGGTCAACACACGTTGGATGTGCTCCCACTGCAGGCGGTCCACCGACATCGGGTTTTCCGGCACCAGGGTGTCGAGGTCGGCGTGCTCGGAGAGCAGCGCAGCCAGTACGTCATCCGCATCGGCCGGCTTGCACAGGTAGTTGCAGGCACCGCGCTTGATCGCCTCGACGGCGGTGGCAATGCTGGAGTAGCCGGTGAGGATCAGCACGCGCATTTCCGGGTCCAGCTCCAGCAGCTTGGGCAATAGCACCAGGCCGGAGTCGCCATCCATTTTCAGGTCCAGTGCCGCGTAGTCCGGCAGGTCGGCCTGGGCGATGGTCAGGCCCTCTTCTGCCGACCCCGCCGTGCTGACGCGAAAACCGCGCCGGCTCATGGCGCGCGCCATCACGCGGGTAAAGGTGGCATCGTCATCTACCAGCAACAGGTGCGGCAGTTCTTCGCCTTCGACTTGGATCTCGTCACTCATCGATGTCTCCTCGTGCAGCACGGGGCAGGCGCAGCTCGGTGAGCGTGCCGCCTTCCTCATGGGGGTAAAGTTTCACCGAGCCGCCAGCGCGGGTCACGCTGGCCTTGCTCAAGAACAGGCCCAGGCCGAAGCCTTTGCCCTTGGTGGTAAAGAATGGCTTGCCGATTTGTTCGGCGATGGCCAGCGGCACACCGGCGCCGTGGTCACGAATGCTGATGGTGAGGGTTTCCGAATCCCAGTCCAATTGCACTTCCAGCCCTTCCGGACAGGCGTCGGCGGCATTGTTCAACAGATTCAGCAATGCCTGGGTCAAGTCCGGCGGTGGCGCCATGCGCGGTACCGCGCCCTGCCCCAACAGATGGAAGCGATAACTGGCTTCGGGGCGCATCAGGTGCCAGCGGTTCAGTGCTTCGTGCAGCCACTGGGTGACGTCTTGCATGTCCACCGCCAGGCGCCGGTTGGCTTCGGCGGCGCGCACCAGTTGCTGCAAGGTTTGCTTGCACTGCTTGACCTGCTCCTGCAGCACGCTGAGGTCGTCCTGTAGCGCCGGGTCGTGATGGTCCTGGCGCATTTCCTTGATCAGCACGCTCATGGTCGCCAACGGCGTGCCCAGCTCATGGGCTGCGCCGGCGGCCTGGGTCGCCACTGCCAACAGTTGCTGGTCGCGCAGGCCCTCTTCGCGGCGAATAGCGCGCAGTTCTTCCTGGCGCCGCAGCTCTTCGGCCATGCGCGCGGCAAAAAAGGTGATCACCGCCGCCGACAGCGCGAAGCTCAGCCACATCCCGTAGATCTGCAGGTTTTCCCGGGCGATCGGGAAGGTTTCCAGGGGATAGAACTGCGCCAGCAGCAAGGTGTAGAGCGCCAGGGCAATACCCGACAGGATCACCGAGTAGCGCCACGGCAACGTCACGGCAGCAATGGTCAGTGGCACCAGGTAATAGGAAACGAACGGGTTGGTGGAACCACCGGAGAAATACAGCAACACACTGTGGATAAACAAGTCACAGGCCAGTTGCAGGGCATACTCCAGCTCCGTCACCGGCCACGTGGTGCGCAGGCGGATGGCCGTGAACACACACAGCACCGTGGAAAAAGCCAAGGTCACCCACAGTTGCAGCCAGGGCAACGGCAGCAGGTCAAACCAATAGGCAAGCCCCACGGAACCGGCTTGTGCGGCCAGGACCAGGGTGCGGATAAACGTCAGGCGCCAGAGGTTCTGGCGAGTGGCGGAAGTCAGTTGTACGGGGGCGAGCATGAGCTCTCCTGATGAGCGCTCCAGGCGGATCGCAAGGAGTATAAACGAAGCCAGGGTATCGACAGCGTGTGTGTGGCCCTTTGACGCAGGTCACATAATCAGGAACGCCGGACGCAAATTGACCGTTCGTCGGCATCGCGCCAAGGTGTAGAGAATTTGTAACCCGACGAACCCAAATCGCCCGTCTACAGTCTTATCGAACACGATCACCCTCAAGGAGCTTCCATGTCACGTTTCACTCGCAGTGCCGCCCTTATTGCCCTCAGCGTTGGCACCGTCGCCAGCCTGCCCGTGCTGGCTGCCGATCAACTGCACTACAACCAGATTTCCCTGCGTGCCGAAGTCAGCCAGGAAGTGGCCCGCGACCAGATGATCGTCACCCTGTACACCGAGTCCCAGAACACCGACCCGGCCAAGCTGGCCGCAGAAATCACCACCACCATGAACAAGGCGCTGGCCCAGGCCCGCGAAGTCAAAAGCGTGACCCTGCGCCAGGGCAGCCGTAACAGCTACCCGATCTACGACAACAAGAACCAGAAGATCACCGGCTGGCGTGAACGCGCCGAACTGCGCATGGAAAGCTCGGACTTCGCGGCGCTGTCCAAGCTCACCGGCGAGATGCTGACCCACCTGAAAATGGACAGCATGGACTTCGCCATCGCCAACCCGACCCGCAAAGCCAGCGAAGATGCGCTGCTCAAGGAAGCGGTCAGCGCGTTCAAGGCCCGTGCCCAACTGGCCACCGATGCGCTGGGCGGCAAGGGCTACAAGATCGTCAACCTGAACTTCAATACCAATGGTTATCCACAGCCCTACGCCCGTGGCGGCATGATGATGAAGGCCGCTGCGATGGATTCGGCGCCCACGCCTGAGGTCGAGGCCGGTACCAGCCAGGTCAGTATGTCGGCGGACGGGGTAATCGAAGTTCAGATGCCCTGATTGAGCAATACCTTAGTTGTAATAACGCTGCCTTCGGGCGGCGTTTTTTTTGCCTGTACAACAGCGCATGATTTTTCCTGAAAGCTGTAGCCATCGGCTTAAACCCAACTTACAAAGCAAACCAAATCGCAAAACCGGAACTTATCACACTCATACCACCACCAAAAATAGCATACAAAAAACCACAACAAGGACGCTGTTATTACATTAACGACCAATATAAATCTACTTACTAAAAACGAGTCAACCATGAATATAAGCCAACCTTCTGCGCCCCCTCTTACGGCCATACCTCAGCCCCCAATACATCATCGCCATACTCGAAGCATTGACAGTTCACCCGCCCCAGAAAACCAAATCAAGGACCGTATAACCGATTCAGAAGACAAAAAAACTGACGATAAACAAAAGCATATTTCGGGCGCTCCTTCCAACCCCGAAACCAGCATCTATAGTGCAACTATTTATGGCGAAAATTCGGCACCTCCACCAAATAAAAACTTTACGCTGGAAGAGCGAAAAAATCATATTGATAGCTATGCTCATCGCGTAAAAAATCAGATAAAAAATGTGGAAACCGGTAGTGAAAACGAGAGAAACGTCAAGTTCCAGAACGTTCGCCAGTTCCTCGAACCTTCGGGTTATTTCAGTGGCGGTTTGTTGGCCGCAGGATACGACCCGCATGAAAAAATCACGGCGACGTTCACCTCCTACGTCGGGAAGGGAAAACCCGAAACACTGAACAATACCTTCCAACGTACCTATTATGCGTGGGAAATTGCAGCGGGCGCCCTTGCGCACGATGAGGTTCAACGGGGAGGCCCGATAAACTTCAACTTTATGGAAATCCCGGAGAAGGACAAAAGCCTGGTTGCCGACCTGACATCGGTCGGCAAGAAACTCCAGGATCATTGGGAAAATGATTTTACCAGCCCCATAAAAAGCGGCTTTAACCTTCTGGGAGAACTGGGATTCCCAGGAGCCTCAATAGGCTCGCAACTCCTTGGAGACAGTGGCGTCACGAAAGAAATAGCGCTCCGCTCGGGGAAAGCCGACGCCTATCTGGTACGGGGAACCTTGCAGAATTTCCGAAATAACCAGGACAGCTTTGAAATCTTAAGCCCCGAAGGTAAAGAAACAATAATTCGTACCCTGGATAAAAATGGGCAAGTCATTATCCCCAACATATATGGCTACCCATTGTCCGGATATGCTTTTATTCCCTATACGCCATATGATGGTGATTACAAGAGCAGACCCACTCAGGGTTTAATGATTGATTTGAAGAACGGCAGCCTCCGTGAAATACATGGCGACAAAGAGTTTGCGACATGGGCCAAAGACAACCGTGACAACTTACTGCAGAGTTTCAACGCCCGCGACAAGCAAGGCGGCAAAGATGCTCACTGGCCCATGGCAGGTGAAGTGCTCGACAATTTGATTTCCGGTGCCAACGCCCACTACCCCGGGTATTACAGTAAATTGTCAGATCAATCCATACCGGTTTCGCAGACATTCAATTACACCAGCTCACGCGGTTCAGATTATAATTTGAAATATGGCAATCTGAATGACGGCATTGCCGAAAAATACCAGGCCGTAAACACAAAAAATGCGGCATGGGCCGACCAAACCGAGGTGTTTGGCTCCTCGCAACAAACCTGGAAGGCCGCGAAGGAGTTTTGGGGTAACACGTTCGCTTACATCCCCGGCCTTGGCAACCAGGGCAATATTGTATTTGGCACCCACGATGGCATCTATGGCATGACGGCCTCTGACCGCGTTGGTGGCAATGCTGCTGCGGTAATATCAGCCCTGCAATTGGCTCACGATGCTGCGCCGTTTGCAGCAGAGGCAAGTTTAAGTGAAGTCCCCCTCTCTTTTAACGCGCTAAAAGCCGAAGATTACAGTTGGAGATATAACTCGCAAAATAATGACTTTGAATTGGTGCGAGCGTCAGAAGCTGAGAGCGGTACCAATGAAGTGGAGACATCCAGACAGGGAAGGACAGAAACAAGTAGCGAGGCGGGTGACATTCGACCAAAACAACCTGAAACGATCAATCCATTGCGCCCCAGCCAATCGGGGCATATCAGCCAGCACGCAGTGCCAGACGGCGAGAAAGTCATCGAATATGCCGTGCGCAACGCCAAGGGTATTTATCAGGTAAAGGATCCACTAACCGGTGCAGACAGCTGGTTCATTCGCTATACCGATGCGCAGGGTATCCCTGGGGTGTATGAGATCAAAAGCGATTTCAAACTGAGCAACGGTTATGTGCAGATCATTGACCCCAAAACCAGAACACCGATAATGACCGTCCACTCATCCGGTCACGGCGAGTGGGCACCGGCCAGTGGAAAGGGCGGCATCAAATGGCCTTGGGAGCGCACCCCCTCGCCCACGCCAAGTGATGATCCGAAGTCCCCCACCACCTTTGCCAATAACTTTCTCGATCTCGATGGCAAAAAGCTTCCCTCATCTGACAGGATTGATGAGTTCCTGAAAGTCAGAGAGGGAACCCAATATGACTTCGCCGGTAGCAACTATGAAGAGAACGGAGTCATCAAAACAAAATTCCAGGTGGACTGGAGCATCGAAGACAATAACTTCGCCGTTGCACCCGGAGAAAAAGCACAACTCACGGAACACAGTTCGAACAAATATTCACCCAACTTTGTTTTGGATTTAAATCGTAATACTTATACCGTTGTCACGACAGAAAATGGGCTTCCCGTGTCTAAGCCACTGAATGCAGGGGCTGGCTCAGGCTCGGCCGAAGGCATCAGACAAGGAAGATTGCAGCAATTTGAGCAACTTATTCCTGACGCTGATCTGCGTGCCAGTATTTCCGAGGTCGCTCATCAAGGCTCTCTGGCTCCTGCCGTCACGGATCTGAGCCCGGGATCGATGCTACAAGATGGCTATTACTTCGCCGCTGACGATACTCAGTTTTATATCGTGTACGACCCAGCCAAGGACCTGACCAAGGTTCAGATTACTTCTAAGGGACATCTCTCCTACCCGGACAAAGATATCCGCAATATTCCAGGTGTGGAGGTAACGATCCGCAGGACCTTCACAATACGCAAGGGCAATGAGTTGGGCAGCCCATATCCGATCGACAAAGACGCCCCAACCAATATTGAGGTCTCCGTCGCCCCCCGGAATGAAGTGACCAGGTAACGTCCCTCTACTGGATTCACCTGCTCAAGGTACGCCAAGCCCTGGACATGGCCATCGATAAACCGGCGATTATCCAGGCGGTGTATCAAAGTGCCGGGCAATTGGCGCAGAACGCATAGCCTGCGGCCCAGTGGTCTTATGACCCCAACATCAAGGATACGCCGCACGATCCGGTCAAGTCCCGGGCGCTACTAAAAGAAGCAGGGGTTGCACCAGGTACCACCATCAACCTGTGGGCTATGACCGTGCAGCGTGCCTCCAATCCCAACGCGCGAATGTCGGCGCAGGTGTTCCAGCACGACTGGGCCAAAGTCGGGATCACCGCCAATATCATCAGCTATAAGTGGGGCGAACACATCAAGCGCGCAAAAAACGGCGAGCACGATGTGATGATTTACGGCTGGACCGGCGACAACGGTGACCCGGATAACTGGCTCGGCGTGCTCTACAATTGTGCCGCAGTCAAGGGCAGCAACTATGCAAAATGGTGTAACCCGCAGTACGACCAACGGGTGCCGAAGGCCAAGCTCAGCAGTGACCGTGACGAACGCATCAAGTGGTATCAACAGGCGCAAAAAATACTTAAGGATCAGGCACCTATAACGCCTACTGCGAACTCGACGGTTTTTCAGCCACTGCGCAAGGAAGTCCAGGACTTCAAGATCAGCCCGTTTCGGCTGACACCGCTCTACGGCGCAAGTCTGAATAAGTAACAACAACGCCCCAACCGAGTGCGCCAGACACCTTGATTGGGCCGATACGGTGCATGTCGCGCACCGAAAAAAACCCTCAAAGATGCAGTTTTGTGTCGAAAATTACATGAATGCGACATTCCTGTACGTTCGTACCACTCTTTGACGCTTGTAGCCTCTCAACATCTTGCATTGGGTATGGGGCCTGCATAAGTATCCGCAGGCCGACTCACGAGGTCGCCCTCAATTCCAAAAATGACAACAAATCATGAGGCCAACATGCTTAAACACGCAGTCATTCCGTTTTTAGTCAGCGCCGGTTTAATGGCCGCTGCACCTTTCGCCCAAGCGGCGACTAATCTGGTGTTCTGCTCCGAAGGGAGCCCGGCCGGTTTCGACCCAGGCCAGTACACCACCGGAACAGACTTCGATGCTTCGGCCGAAACCATGTTCAACCGTCTTAGCCAGTTCGAGCGCGGCGGCACCGCCGTGATTCCTGGCCTGGCCACCAAGTGGGACGTTTCCGAAGATGGCCTGACCTACACCTTCCACCTGCGCGAAGGCGTCAAGTTCCATACCACCCCATACTTCAAGCCGACGCGCGAATTCAACGCTGACGACGTGCTCTTCACCTTCAACCGGATGATCAATAAAGACGATCCATTCCGTAAGGCCTACCCCACCGAGTTCCCGTACTTCACGGACATGGGGATGGACACCAACATCAAGAACATCGAGAAAATCGACGACCACACCGTCAAGTTCACCCTTGGCACCGTGGACGCCGCGTTTATCCAGAACCTGGCCATGAGCTTCGCCTCGGTACAGTCGGCTGAATACGCCGCCCAACTGTTGAAGGACGGCAAGCCCCAGGACATCAACCAGAAACCGGTCGGCACTGGCCCGTTCGTGTTCAAGAGCTACCAGAAAGACTCCAACATCCGCTTCACCGGCAACAAGGATTACTGGAAGCCTGAAGACGTGAAGATCGACAACCTGATCTTCGCCATCACCACCGACCCGTCGGTGCGTGTGCAGAAACTCAAGAAGAACGAATGCCAGGTCACCCTCTTCCCGCGTCCGGCCGACCTCAAGGCCCTGGGCGAGGACAAGACCCTGAAACTGCCGCACCAGGCCGGTTTCAACCTGGGTTATATCGCCTACAACGTCATGCCGGTCCTCAAGGGCCAGACAGCGGCCAACCCGCTGGCCGACCTGCGCGTACGCCAGGCCCTGGACATGTCGGTCAACAAGCAGCAGATCATCGACTCGGTGTACCAGGGCGCAGGCCAGCTGGCAGTCAACGCCATGCCGCCGACTCAGTGGTCCTATGACGAGACCATCAAGGACGTCCCGCACGACGTAGCCAAGGCCAAAGAGCTGCTCAAGGAAGCCGGCGTCAAGGAAGGCACCGAGATCACCTTGTGGGCCATGCCAGTACAACGCCCGTACAACCCCAACGCCAAGCTGATGGCCGAAATGCTGCAGAACGACTGGAAGCAGATCGGCTTGAAGGTCAACATCGTCAGCTACGAGTGGGGCGAGTACATCAAGCGTTCCAAGGGCGGCGAGAACCAGGCCATGATCATCGGCTGGAGCGGTGACAATGGTGACCCGGACAACTGGCTGAACGTGCTGTTCGGCTGCGATTCCCTGGCCGGCAACAACTTCTCCAAATGGTGTGACAAGAAATTCGACGGCATTGTGAAAGAAGCCAAGGCCACCTCGGATGTCGCCAAACGCACCGAACTGTACAAACAGGCGCAACACGTCCTCAAAGATGCAGTCCCTATGACACCTATCGCGCACTCGACGGTGTATCAACCCATGCGCAACAACGTGCAGGACTTCAAGATCAGCCCATTTGGCTTGAATTCCTTCTACGGGGTGAGCGTCAGCAAGTAGTGATCTCTGGCGGCGACGTTTCATAACGTCGCCGTTATTGCATCCGCCAAGATCCTAGGAATCGGACTACATAAACAGAGGCTGCCGTCCTACAGCAGCTAACTGCCGATGTTCCGTCCAATACCTACAAGGTCTGTCCGGTTCTGCGCATTTACTGCCCCACCCTCGTTCCCTAACGTCGAGGTAGGCAAACACGCAGTTCCGATACGGTATTTGCTGTGGATGAGAGCAGTGCTTTCTCCATGCCAGGTAAGGCGTGGCGATTGTTCACTGACGAAAATGATAAACATGGATTGGGGACCGTCATGCGCCATACCACCGTTCTATCCGCAATATTGGGCACCAGCCTGTTGGCCGTCGCTTCAATGGGCCAGGCGGCCGAGAAGAAAAGCCTGGTGTTCTGCTCCGAAGGCAGCCCGGCAGGGTTCGACACCGCGCAATACACCACCGCCACCGACAACGATGCGGCCGAGCCGATCTACAACCGCCTGGTCGAGTTCGAAAAGGGTGAAACCAGCGTCGTACCTGGGCTGGCTACCAAGTGGGATATTTCACCCGATGGCCTGACCTACACCTTCCATCTGCGCGAAGGGGTGAAATTCCACAGCAACAAGGAGTTCAAGCCGACACGGGATTTCAACGCCGATGACGTGCTGTTCACCTTCAACCGCATGCTTGACCCCGACCACCCGTTTCGCAAGGCCTACCCCACCGAGTTCCCATACTTCAACGGGATGAGCCTGAACAAGAACATCGCCAAGGTCGAGAAAACCGACCCGCACACCGTGGTGATGACCCTGAACACGGTCGACGCCGCGTTTATCCAGAACATCGCCATGAGCTTCGCTGCGATCCTCTCGGCCGAATATGCCGAGCAACTGCTCAAGGCCGGCAAACCCAGCGATATCAACCAGAAGCCAATCGGCACCGGGCCGTTCGTGTTCCAGCGTTACCAGAAGGACTCGCAGATCCGTTTTGCCGGCAACAAGCAATATTGGGACCCAAGCAAGGTCAAGCTCGACCAACTGATTTTCGCCATCAACACCGACGCTTCGGTGCGGGTACAGAAGCTCAAGGCCAATGAATGCCAGGTCACCCTGCATCCACGCCCCGCCGATGTCGACGCCCTCAAGGCCGACCCGAACCTGCAACTGCTGACCAAGCCTGGCTTCAACCTCGGCTACATTGCCTATAACGTGCGGCATAAACCCTTCGACCAGCTCGAAGTGCGCCAGGCGCTGGACATGGCGGTGAACAAGCAGAGCATCCTCAATGCCGTGTACCAGGGCGCGGGCCAACTGGCGGTCAACGCCATGCCACCGACCCAGTGGTCCTACGACGACACCATCAAGGACGCCGCCTACAACCCGGAAAAAGCCAAGGAATTGCTCAAGGCCGCCGGCGTCAAGGAAGGCACCGAAATCACCTTGTGGGCCATGCCGGTGCAGCGCCCGTACAACCCCAACGCCAAACTGATGGCCGAAATGCTGCAAAGCGACTGGGCCAAGATCGGCCTCAAGGTCAAGATCGTCAGCTATGAGTGGGGCGAGTACATCAAGCGCACCAAGAACGGCGAACACGACATCAGCCTGATTGGCTGGACCGGCGACAACGGTGACCCGGACAACTGGCTGGGTACCCTCTACAGCTGCGACGCCATCGGCGGGAACAACTACTCGATGTGGTGTGACCCGGCGTACGACAAGCTGATCAAGCAAGCCAAGGTCGTCACCGACCGAGAACAACGGACTGTTCTGTACAAACAGGCGCAGCAACTGCTCAAGCAGCAGGTGCCGATCACGCCTGTCGCCCACTCGACGGTCAACCAACCGTTAAGCACCAAGGTCGAAGGTTTCAAAGTGAGCCCCTTCGGCCGCAACGTGTTCTCGGGCGTCAGTATCACCCCATAAGAAAATAACCGGATACGCAGAGCGAAGTTGGCTCTGCGGCAAACGTGTAGCTGTAATTCGCGAAATGCCCTACAGCAAACGTTTGCAAAGGCTTGAAGAGTTACACACCCAATAACCGGTTCACCTAATGAGACCGGTATTAAAAAAAGAGAACCAAAGGAGCTCCACCCATGAAATTGAGCAGCAAAGTGCTACTGGCCATGGCCATCAGCAGCATCACCGCCACCGCCTACGCGGAATCAGTGAGCCAGGACTTCGTTCCAACCACACTGGCCGGTACCAGCGCCCAAAGCGAGGCCAAAGGCTTTGTCGAAGACTTCAGCCTGGGCGGCCAGACGCGTAACTGGTACTCCCATGAAAGCAAGTACCGTGGTGGCACCTTCGAATACCAAAAGCACGGTAAAACCCTGACCGACCGCAACCGTACCAACTGGGTACAGGGCACCATCCTCAACGCCAGCTCGGGTTTCACCGAAGGTACCGTAGGCGTCAAGACCGAAGTTGCGGTGTACAACGCTCTGGTCCTGGACCGCAGCAAGCGTGACATCAAGGGCGGCTCCAACCGTACCCTGGCTGATTCCAGCGGCGACGCCGTAGATCAGTGGAGCAAGCTGGGCCTGGCCAACGTGCAATTCCGTGTGTCGAACACCACCCTGACCGCCGGTCGCCAGAACTTCAGCAGCGCAATCGTCGACACCATCGGCAACCGTGCCCTGCCTTCGAGCTTCCAGGGCGTGAGCATCGACAGCCAGGAGTTCAGCAACCTGTCGTTCCAAGGCGGTATTTTTGACCGCGTATCGCCGCGTAGCGAGCAAAGCCTGTCAAAATTCCGTACCGAGTACGGCAATGGTGCCGAGACCGACAAGGTCTACACCGCCGGTGTGAACTACCAGCCACTCAAGAGCTTGAAGACCAGCTTCTTCGCCGCCAACGTCAAGGACTTCTGGAACCAGTACTACTTTGGCGCAACCCACGAATTGGGTGATAGCCAGCAACTGGCACTGACCACCGGTTTCAACTACTACAAGACCGTTGACGAAGGCAAAAAGGAAATGGGGGAAATCGACAACGATACCTACTCCCTGTCCCTGGGCCTGGCTCACCAGGCTCACAGCCTGACCTTCTCTTATCAGCATGTGAACGGTAACGAATACTTCGACTACCTGCACGAAACCAACGGCATCTACCTGGCCAACTCCCTGACGTCGGACTTTAACGGCCCGAACGAGAAATCGTTCCAGATCGCCTACGCCATCAACATGGCCGAATACGGCGTGCCAGGCCTGAAGTTCAACGCCTACTCGGCACGCGGCTGGGACATCGACGGCACCCACTACACCGGTAACGGTGGCCGGGCCAAATTCGCCTACGACGGCATCCAGAAACAAGACGGCGAGAAACACCAGGAATACGGTGTAGGCGCCGGCTACGCGATCCAGAGCGGCCCGCTCAAGGCCACGGCTATCCGTGCAACCTACGTCGAGCACCGTGGCAGCAAGTTCCAGTCTGACGGCAGCATCAAGGAATTCCGCCTGGTCACCACCATTCCATTCAACATTCTTTAATTAGCGCCAGGTGCACCGCGGGCTCAGGACGAGTTCGCGGTGCATGCTTGTCTGGTTGAAACAATCGTGGAGGACTCCTAGATGAAAATGCTCCCGTTACAAGCAGCCATCGCTGCTGCGCTGTTGAGTGTGGCCGTCGGCATTTCAGCCAAGCCGCTGGTGGTCTGCACCGAAGCCAGCCCGGAAGGCTTCGACCCGGTCCTGTACACCACGGCCGTCACCGCCGACGCCGCCGCCGAAACCATGTTCAACCGCCTGGTGGACTTCAAGCCTGGCACGACCCAAATCGTGCCCGCGCTCGCCAAGTCCTGGGACATCAGTGAAGACGGCCTGACCTATACGTTCCACCTGCGCGATGACGTCAAGTTCCATACCACCGACTACTTCAAGCCCACGCGTAACCTGAATGCCGACGACGTGCTCTGGAGCTTCCAGCGTCAACTGGACCCGAAACACCCATGGCACGACAAGTCCACCACCGGCTTCCCCTATTTCGAAAGCATGGGTTTCAAGGAACTGCTCAAAAGCGTCGAGAAGACCGATGACCACACCGTGATCTTCACCCTGACCCGCCCCGAAGCGCCGTTCCTGGCCGATGTCGCGATGCCGTTCACCGCCATCCATTCCGCCGAATACGCCGACAAGCTGCTGGCCGCCAACAAGACCGGCGAGCTCAACAGCAAGCCAATCGGCACCGGCCCGTTCATTTTCACCCGCTACCAGAAAGACGCCCAGGTGCGCTTCAAGGCCAACCCGGAGTACTTCCGTGGCAAGCCGCCCGCCGACCCGCTGATCCTGGCGATCGCGGTGGATAACAACGTGCGCCTGCAAAAACTCAAGGCCAATGAGTGCCAGATCGCCCTGTATCCCAAACCCGATGACCTGCCGAGCATCAAGGCCGATCCAAACCTGAAGGTCGCGGAACTGGCGGCAATGACCACCGCCTACACCGCCATGAACACCACCCACAAGTACATGAGCGACGCGCGGGTGCGCCACGCGATCAACATCGCGTTCGACAAACAAGGCTATAACGAATCCCTGTACGGCAAAGGCAATGCCGTCGACGCCACCGGTCCGTACCCGCCGACCCTGCTAGGCTTCAACGACAAACTGAAAAACCCGGCCCGCGACCTGGACAAGGCTCGCGCCTTGCTCAAGGAAGCCGGCGTGCCAGAAGGCACTGAGTTCACCCTGTTCACCCGCAACGGCGGCGGCCCGACCAACCCCAACCCGATGCTTGGCGCCCAGCGTATGCAGGCGGATCTGGCGCAGATTGGCCTGAAGGTCAATATCAGGGTCATGGAGTGGGGCGAAATGCTCAAGCGCGCCAAGGCTGGCGAGCACGACATGGTCTCTGCCGGCTGGGCCGGGGATAACGGCGATCCAGACAACTTCCTCACGCCGAACCTGAGTTGCGATGCAGCGAAAAACGGCGAAAACTACGCCCGTTGGTGTAACCAGGAGTTTCAGGGCTTGATCGACAAGGCCCGCGCCATCGCTGAACCCACACAGCGCGCCGCACTCTATGAACAAGCGCTGGACGTTTTCGACAAGGACCAACCGTGGATCCCCATGGCCTACCCGAAAATGTTCACCGCCATGCGTAAAAACGTCGAGGGTTATACCCAAAGCCCCCTGACCAACAATAACTTCGCCACCACCCAGGTGAAGTAATAAGAGACGCCCGGCGCCGTCGACATTGACGGTGCCGGACCTGCCTAACCGGCTGATTGAGGTAGATACCACGATGTTTAGTTTTATTGCCCGCCGATTGGGATTATTGATCCCAACGTTTTTCGGCATCACGTTGCTGACTTTTGCGTTGATTCGCATGATCCCTGGCGACCCCGTAGAAGTCATGATGGGCGAGAGGCGGGTTGACCCCGAGATGCACGCCCAGGCAATGGAACGCCTTGGCTTGAACAAACCCTTGTATGCGCAATACCTGGATTACGTCGGCAAGCTCGCCCAGGGCGACCTCGGCGAATCCCTGCGGACCCGCACCAGCGTTTGGACCGAGTTCAGCGCCCTGTTCCCCGCGACCCTGGAACTGTCCATGGCCGCCCTGTTGTTCGCCGGCATCCTCGGGCTATTGGCCGGGGTGATCGCGGCCTTGAAGCGAGGATCCCTGTTCGACCATGGGGTGATGGGCATCTCCCTGGCGGGATATTCGATGCCGATCTTCTGGTGGGGCCTGATCCTGATCATGTTCTTCTCCGTGAGCCTGGGCTGGACCCCGGTTTCCGGGCGTATCGACCTGCTCTACGACATCGAGCCACGCACCGGCTTCATGCTGATCGACACCTTGCTGGCCGACGAGCCGGACGCGTTCTGGGATGCCCTGCACCACCTGATCCTGCCAGCCATCGTGCTCGGCACCATCCCGCTGGCGGTGATTGCGCGGATGACCCGCTCCTCGATGCTCGAAGTCCTGCGCGAAGACTACATCCGCACCGCCAAGGCCAAAGGCCTGTCGCCGGCGCGCGTGGTATTCGTACACGGCCTGCGTAATGCGCTGATTCCGGTGTTGACCGTGGTCGGCCTGCAAGTCGGCACGTTGCTGGCCGGTGCAGTCCTGACCGAAACCATCTTCTCCTGGCCCGGCATCGGCAAATGGCTGATCGAAGCCATTGGCGCACGGGACTACCCGGTGGTGCAAAACGGCATCCTGCTGATCGCCTGCCTGGTGATCCTGGTGAACTTCGTGGTGGATATCCTCTACGGCTTCGCCAACCCACGCATCCGTCACCAGCGCTGAGATCATGACCATGACCACACCTACTCAAGTGTCAGCAGTCGATCAAAGCCTGCTGTACCCGTCGCCGTACAAAGAATTCTGGCAAGCCTTCTCCAAGAACAAGGGCGCGGTTGCCGGCCTGCTGTTCATGTTGCTGATCGTGTTCTGTGCGATCTTCGCCCCGTGGGTTGCCCCCCATAACCCGAGCGAGCAATACCGCGACTTCCTGCTGACCCCGCCGTCGTGGCTTGAAGGCGGGCAGATACAGTTCCTGCTGGGCACCGACGAACTGGGCCGCGACCTGCTGTCGCGCCTGATCCAGGGCTCGCGCCTGTCGTTGCTGATCGGCTTGTCGTCGGTGGTGATGTCGCTGATCCCGGGGATCCTGCTGGGCCTGTTCGCCGGGTTCTTCCCGCGCCTGCTCGGCCCGACCATCATGCGTCTGATGGACATCATGCTGGCCCTGCCGTCGCTGCTGCTGGCCGTGGCGATTGTCGCCATCCTCGGCCCTGGCCTGATCAACACCGTGATCGCGATTGCGATCGTGTCACTGCCATCCTACGTGCGCCTGACCCGCGCAGCAGTGATGGGCGAGCTCAACCGTGACTACGTGACGGCCGCGCGCCTGGCCGGTGCCGGTCTGCCACGCCTGATGTTCGTCACAGTGCTGCCCAACTGCATGGCCCCCCTGATCGTGCAGGCGACCTTGAGCTTTTCCTCGGCGATTCTCGATGCTGCGGCCCTGGGTTTCCTCGGCCTTGGCGTGCAACCGCCAACCCCCGAGTGGGGCACCATGCTGGCCTCGGCCCGTGACTACATCGAACGTGCCTGGTGGGTCGTGAGCCTGCCTGGCTTGACCATTTTGCTCAGCGTGCTGGCAATCAACCTGATGGGCGACGGACTGCGCGATGCGCTGGATCCGAAACTCAAGAATGCCGCGTGAGGAGATTCCCATGTCACTGCTAGAAATCAAGAATCTCAATGTGCGCTTCGGCGACAAGACTGCCGTGCCAGTGGTCGACGGGCTCGACCTATCCGTGGACAAAGGCGAAGTACTGGCCATCGTTGGCGAGTCGGGCTCGGGTAAATCCGTGACCATGATGGCGCTGATGGGCCTGATCGAGCATCCCGGCATCGTCAGCGCCGACTCGCTGACCTTCGACGGCAAGGACATGCTCAAGCTGAGCAATCGCCAGCGCCGGCAGATCGTCGGCAAAGACCTGGCGATGGTCTTCCAGGACCCGATGACCGCGCTGAACCCCAGCTATACCGTGGGGTTCCAGATTGAAGAAGTGCTGCGCCTGCACCTGAAAATGTCCGGCAAGCAAGCGCGCAAGCGTGCCATCGAGTTGCTGGAAAAAGTCGAAATCCCCGGCGCTGCCAGCCGCATGGACGCCTACCCGCACCAGTTGTCGGGCGGCATGAGCCAGCGTGTGGCGATTGCCATGGCCATTGCCGGCGAGCCCAAGCTGCTGATCGCGGATGAGCCGACCACGGCGTTGGACGTGACCATCCAGGCGCAGATCATGGAGCTGCTGCTGGCCCTGCAGAAAGAACAGAACATGGGCCTGGTACTGATCACCCACGACCTCGCGGTGGTAGCAGAAACCGCCCAGCGGGTGTGCGTGATGTATGCCGGCCAAGCCGTGGAAGTCGGCCAGGTGCCGGGCTTGTTCGACGTACCCGCGCATCCTTACAGCGAGGCATTGCTGGCGGCGATCCCGGAACACAGCATGGGCGCCGAGCGCCTGGCAACCTTGCCGGGCATCGTCCCCGGCCGTTATGACCGCCCGCAAGGCTGCCTGTTGTCGCCACGCTGCCCCTACGTGCAGGACAGCTGCCGCCAGACCCGTCCGAGCCTGGACCCGCAAGCCCACAGCCTTGTGCGCTGCTTCTACCCCTTGAACCAGGAGGTGGCGTAATGGCCGTCGTTCTTACCGCCCGCGACCTGACCCGTCACTACGAAGTGTCCCGTGGCCTGTTCAAGGGCCACGCCACCGTGCGCGCCCTCAATGGCGTGTCGTTCGAGCTGGAAGCCGGCAAGACCCTGGCTGTCGTGGGTGAGTCCGGTTGCGGCAAATCCACCCTGGCCCGGGCGCTGACGCTGATTGAAGAGCCATCGTCCGGCGCCTTGAAAATCGCCGGCCAGGAAGTCGCCGGCGCCAACAAGGCCCAGCGCAAGCAACTGCGCAAAGACGTGCAGATGGTGTTCCAGAGCCCTTACGCGTCGTTGAACCCACGGCAGAAAGTCGGTGATCAACTGGGCGAGCCGCTGCTGATCAACACCAACCTGTCCGCCGCCGAGCGCCGGGAAAAAGTCCAGGCGATGATGAAGCAAGTGGGCCTGCGCCCTGAGCATTACCAGCGCTACCCGCATATGTTCTCCGGTGGCCAGCGCCAGCGGATCGCCCTGGCCCGGGCGATGATGCTGCAACCCAAAGTGCTGGTGGCGGACGAACCGACCTCGGCGCTGGACGTGTCGATCCAGGCCCAGGTGCTCAACCTGTTCATGGATTTGCAGCAGCAGTACAACACGGCCTATGTGTTCATCTCCCACAACCTGGCGGTCGTCCAGCACGTGGCGGATGACGTGATGGTGATGTATCTCGGCCGCCCGGTGGAAGTGGGTCCCAAGGAAGACATCTACGCACGCCCCCTGCACCCGTACACCCAGGCGCTGTTGTCGGCCACCCCGACCATTCACCCGGACCCGAACAAACCGAAAATCAAGATCGTCGGCGAACTGCCCAACCCGTTGAACCCGCCACCTGGCTGCGCCTTCCACAAGCGCTGCCCGTACGCGACCGAGCGCTGCAGCAGTGAAGAGCCGCTGTTGCGCGAACTGGACAACCGCCAGGTGGCTTGCCATCACGCGGAGCAGTTCGTGGCCTAAAGCCTGTGGGAACGGGCTTGTGTGGGAGCGGGCTTGCTCGCGAAAGCGGTGGGTCAGCCCCCCATTCAGTGACTGATACGCCGCCTTCGCGAGCAAGCCCGCTCCCACAGGGGATCGTGGTGATACCGAGTTGTACAGCCTCTCCCGCCAGATTGCGCATCAGTCTGGCAGGAGGGGCTTTTTTGTTTTTTGGGGCCGCATCGAGGCCCGGCCAAAGTGTAAAAGTTGTAAATGACATTTGCTTACATTTGATAATGAATAGCATTCCGGCGCATAGAGAGCGCCGAATCCTGCTGGAAGGCAGTTCTGGTGCATCTCGCCCAGTTACCACCTTCCTTAAAGGATTTTACTCACATGTCCCCTCGATTCAGGCTCAGCCGTTTTTCCCTGGCGCTTATCGCCGCCCTTTCGTCTCCCACACTGCTGGCAGATACCCAGGAGAAAGAACACGGCAAAGTCCCGATAGAGACGACCGACCTGCCCGTCGACGGCACCTCCCAAGCCTTGGAACTGAGCGAAACACGAATCCTGGGCACCGCCGCCGAAGAGCTCAAACAAGCCCCCGGCGTGTCGATCATCACCGCCGAAGACATCAAGAAGCGCCCACCGACCAACGATCTGTCGGACATCATCCGCCGTGAGCCAGGCGTCAACCTGACCGGCAACAGCTCCAGCGGCAGCCGTGGCAACAATCGCCAGATCGACCTGCGCGGCATGGGCCCGGAAAATACCCTGATCCTGATCGATGGCAAGCCGTCGACCTCGCGCAACGCCGTGCGCTACGGCTGGAGCGGCGACCGTGATACCCGTGGCGAAACCAACTGGGTACCGGCCGAGGAAGTCGAACGCATCGAAATCCTCCGTGGCCCGGCGGCCGCGCGTTATGGCTCCGGCGCCATGGGCGGGGTGATCAACATCATCACCAAGCGCCCGACCGACCAGTTGCACGGCTCGCTGACCACCTACGTGTCGCTGCCCGAAGACGATGCCGAAGGCATGAGCAAGCGCACCAACTTCAACCTCAGCGGCCCGTTGAGCGATACCTTGGCGTTCCGCGTCTACGGTGGCCTGAACAAGACCGACGCCGATGACTCCAACATCAACCAGGCCGAGCAGGCCAGCGCCGACTCGTTGGTAGCCGGCCGAGAAGGTGTGCGCAACAAGGACGTCAACGGCTTGCTCAGCTGGCAGTTCACCCCCGAGCAAACCCTGGACCTGGAAGCCAGCTACAGCCGCCAGGGCAATATCTTTGCCGGCGACACCATGCTCAACGGCGGCGGCACCTTCGTTAACAGCCTGGTGGGCAAGGAAACCAGCGTGATCCAGCGCAGCAGTTTCTCCGCCACCCATCGCGGCGAGTTTGACTGGGGTTCGACCCTGGCGTCGCTGAGCCACGACCTGACCCGCAACGCGCGTCTCAACGAAGGCCTGGCAGGCTCCGGCGAAGGTGCACCTTCTGCCACTGCGGGTGCTTTTGAGTCGCGCCTGCGCAATACCCGAGCGACTGCCGAAGTCAACCTGCCCCTGAGCTTCGGCACTGAGCAGGTACTGACCCTGGGCAGCGAATACCTCTACGAATCGATGAACGATCCAGGCTCGCTGCGCCCACAAAGCTACGACCCAGGCACCGGTGCTGTCCCAGGCATCCCAGGCGTCAGCCGCAGCAGCACCAAGACCACCGCGTCGAGCTATGCGTTGTTCGCCGAGGACAACATCGAAGTCGGCAGCAAGACCATCATCACCCCCGGCCTGCGCTACGACAATCATGAAGAGTACGGCGGCAACTGGAGCCCGAGCCTTAACGCCTCGCACCAGTTGACCGATGAACTGAGCCTCAAGGGTGGTATCGCCCGGGCCTACAAGACGCCGAACCTGTATCAATCCAATCCCAACTACCTGCTGTACAGCCGCGGCAATGGTTGCAACGCCAGCGAAGCCAACTCGGGCGGTTGCTACCTGATCGGCAACCCGAACCTGAAACCGGAAATCAGCGTCAACAAGGAAATTGGCCTGGCCTTCGACAAAGGCACCTGGCGCACCAGCGCGACCTACTTCCGTAATGACTACAAGAACAAAATCAATGCCAGCAACCAGGCCGCTTTCCGCCTGGACGGCGGCCGCCGTGTACTGCAGTGGGAAAACAGCGGCGCGGCACTGGTCCAGGGGATCGAGGGCAACCTGTTCATGGACCTGCGCGACGACCTGGCCTGGAACACCAACCTGACCTACATGATCGACTCCAAGGACAAGGACACTGGCGAGCCACTGAGCATCATTCCCAAGTACACGGTCAACACCACGCTGGACTGGCAGGCCACCGACAAACTGTCGTTCCAGGTCAGCGGCACCTACTACGGCAAACAGGAAGCGCCGACCCTCAATTCACGCAGTGCCAATAATTACGACAGCAGCGCGCAGCAGGATGTCGACCCGTACGGCCTGATGGGCCTGAGCAGTGGCTACGAGTTCACCAAGAACCTGAGCGTACGCGTGGGTATCGAAAACCTGCTGGACAAGCGCCTGTATCGCAAAGGCAATGCGGATGACGCGGGCGCGCAGACCTATAACGAGCCGGGGCGTGCTTACTTTGCGTCGGTGACTGCTTCCTTCTGACGCTACACCTCAACGAAAACACCTGCACCGCCCGGCCTGCCGGGCGGTGCTTTTTCCGACGATGTTGAAATATCGTTGATCAAGTTTGATTCGAACTTATCTGTAATCCCCGCCCAGAAAAGGCAACTAATAAAGAAAATAACTACAACCAACACTCGTTAACCCCCGACCTTACCTCGCAAAATCTGAAACATGTAACATCTCCTCCATTAATATTGCCCCACAGAAAATCCACGATTAAAGTCTGCCGTCCAAACCCTCATCAACAGGTAGACCTTTATGAAGTATCGCGACATATCCCGTTCACTCGAAAACTTACTAAACACCATCTATAAAGATGGCGACGTCACCTTTGAAGAATTCAAAACCCTCCAGAAATAATCGGATCGCCGTTGGGAGGCGGTCATGGAAGAGCTTGGCAAGAACAACACGCTAATCTCTTTCCAAAGCGCCATGGATGTTGCCCTGCACTTGCTCTACCTCAGTGTCGAGCACATAAAAAACCAGGAGTTGACCGACTTTGGCGAAGCGCTTGTAAAAGATGCGGTGATTGCACAGGTTGAAGCGGTGCGGGTGGGGGCGGAGCTTTCCTTGAAACAGCTGAGAGTTGGATCGAATACGCTGTAATTTTTACGACCCTCCAATGAAAAGGGCGACGGCATGGTGGCTTCGCCCTTTCATCAATTCACGTCATGAAAGCACAACACTTTCATACCACGCCATCTTTCGCCCGACACCTTGACTATCTAACATGATATCGATCTCCACATTCACCCATCAAAGTCACATGCCTCCCACTTCTAACGTAGAAGGCACAAAGTTCAGCGCCAACTGCTAACATTAACAGTTGGCAACCCAGAACCTCTCAACACCTACAATACAGCACCGGCCTGCTTCAATATGAAGTACCCTTCGACACGTCTAACCGTATCCCCAATAGGCACATCGAGATTAAACGTAAAAAATCCAGATTTTTCTGAAGGGTTAATCATTCCGGTAATAAAACCGGACGTAAGTCTAGTCACCCCCCCTGACAGAAAATGTTCCACACGATATCCCTGATTAACAGGAACATTGCCCCCCCAAAAATCAAACGTATCGAATCTAAAAATAAAGCCCGTTTCATGTATAGGGTTATCTGTATCCCGACCTTGAAAAATCGGCAGGACAGGAAACTGCCCCGTCTCAAGATATACGTACTTATAACGAGGGGTTACAAGCCCTCCGTCTTCAAAACGATATTCAAAGTGCCCGATGGCATCCGCTACCATACTTTCTTCATGACTGACCATGACTCACTCTCCATGCTATGTAATTTGATAGAAAGACCTGTGCTTTCAAGCTCCAAACCAAAAACATGCTGTTGAGCGTCTACTGTCAACATTGATAGTAGGCCTCACGACCTCGTTTTTTGCCCAAAAAGCAAAACACCTTTTACATTGGTCTTCATGTCTATTTAACAGCCGCGCCCTATAAAACCTACTGTCAAGCTTCACAGTTGACTTTCCAGCTATTCTCAAGGCGATAAAAAACCCTAAAGATAAAATCTTTAGGGTTTTTTAGTTTCGTACTATGAAATGACTAAATTAATGATGCTCACGCGTCGCGCGGAACTTCACATCCGGCCAGCGCTCTTCCATCAGCGCCAGGTTGACCCGGGTCGGGGCCAGGTAGGTCAGGTGACCGCCGCCGTCGATGGCGAGGTTTTCCACCGCCTTGTTGGAAAACTCCTCCAGTTTCTTCTTGTCACTGCAATCGATCCAGCGCGCGGAGTACACGGTGATTGGCTCGTAGGAGCACTCGACCTTGTATTCCTCTTTCAAGCGGCTGGCCACCACATCGAACTGCAGCACACCGACGGCGCCGAGGATGATGTCGTTGCTGCGCTCGGGGAAGAACACCTGGGTCGCGCCCTCTTCGGCCAATTGCTGCAAACCCTGGCGCAGTTGCTTGGACTTGAGCGGGTCGCGCAGGCGTACGCGGCGGAACAGTTCCGGGGCGAAGTGCGGGATACCGGTGAAGCCCAGTGCCTCGCCTTCGGTGAAGGTGTCGCCGATCTGGATGGTGCCGTGGTTGTGCAGGCCGATGATGTCGCCGGCAAACGCTTCTTCCAGTTGTTCACGCTCGGAGGAGAAGAACGTCAGGGCGTCGCCGATGCGCACGTCCTTGCCGGTACGCACGTGACGCATCTTCATGCCCTTTTCGTATTTGCCGGAGCAGATACGCATAAAGGCGATACGGTCGCGGTGCTTGGGGTCCATGTTCGCCTGGATCTTGAACACGAAACCGGTGAATTTTTCTTCGACTGGCTCAACCGTGCGCTCGTTGGCAACCCGCGCCAGAGGCTTGGGCGCCCAGTTCACGACCGCATCAAGCACGTGATCGACACCGAAGTTGCCCAATGCCGTACCGAAGAACACCGGGGTCAACTGGCCGTCGAGGAATTCCTGCTGGTTGAATTCGTGGCAGGCGCCCTGCACCAGCTCAAGTTGGTCGACAAACCGGTCGTACTCGTCACCCAGGTGGGCGCGGGCTTCGTCGGAATCGAGTTTCTCGATGATTTTCACGTCGGTGCGTTCATGACCGTGGCCGGCGGTGTAGACAATGATGTAGTCGTCGGCCAGGTGGTACACGCCCTTGAAGTCGCGGTAGCAACCAATCGGCCAGGTAATCGGCGCAGCCTTGATTTTCAGGACGGCTTCGATTTCATCGAGCAGTTCGATCGGATCACGGATATCACGGTCGAGTTTGTTGATAAAGCTGACGATCGGCGTGTCACGCAGGCGGCAGACATCCATCAGCGCGATGGTACGTGGCTCAACGCCCTTACCACCGTCGAGGACCATCAAGGCCGAGTCCACTGCGGTCAGGGTGCGATAGGTATCTTCGGAGAAGTCTTCGTGGCCCGGGGTGTCGAGCAGGTTGATCATGTGTTCGCGGTAAGGGAACTGCATGACCGACGTGGTAATGGAAATACCCCGTTGCTTCTCCATCTCCATCCAGTCGGAAGTGGCATGGCGATCAGACTTGCGGGATTTCACCGTGCCGGCCACAGCGATCGCCTTGCCCATCAGCAGGAGCTTTTCGGTGATGGTGGTTTTACCGGCATCGGGGTGGGAAATAATGGCGAAAGTGCGGCGTTTCGCGACTTCGGCGGCCTGGTGGGTCATGGGAAATCGCCTGGCAGGTGAGTCAAAAAAGGGCGGCGAGTATAGCGTAAATCAAGGCACCCAGACCACCGCTCACCCGATTGGGGGTGGCTAAATGCTGCCAATTATGGAACCTTTTAAAAGGCGGAGACGTCCACTCCCCTGTTATCGCATTGGTAACAGAGGCTGAAATATCAGCAAGTTAGCCTGACGGGGCTGCGCTCATGGTTCGACCAAACGCCGTATTGCCGGCATTGGCGAGCTGCTTTTCGCGACCACATTGACCGGCAGCCAGGAATGGCAATGCCACACGGGAATGTGCTCGCCGACTGAAATAAAGGAGTCCGCCTGTGGCTATTCGCTATGGCAAAGGGCTGATAGGAGGAGCGGTTGTCGTCGCTCTCCTGGCCCTGCTGATCCACTGGATCGGCATCAACACGATCGAGATGTACCGCGACGATTTGTTGTTTTACCTGCAAGCACACCTGATCCTCGTTCTAGTCTCCATGCTGGCCGCCCTCGTTGTAGGGATTCCCGCCGGTATCCTGCTCAGCCGACCGAATATGGTCGGGCGCGCAGAACGTTTCATGCAGATCTTCAACATCGGCAACACCGTCCCTCCCCTGGCCGTACTGGCCATCGCCCTCGGCGTCCTCGGCATCGGCATGGGCCCTGCGATCTTCGCCCTGTTCCTCGCCTCCTTGCTGCCAATCGTGCGCAACACCTATGAAGGCCTGAAAAACGTGCAGGGCTCCCTGAAGGAAGCGGCCGTCGGCATCGGCATGACCCCGCGCCAGGTGTTGTTTCGCGTCGAACTGCCCAACGCCGTGCCGATCATCATCGGTGGCGTGCGTGTGGCCCTGGCGATCAACGTCGGCACCGCACCGCTGGCGTTCCTGATTGGTGCCAACAGCCTGGGCAGCCTGATCTTCCCCGGCATCGCCCTGAACAATCAGCCGCAATTACTGCTCGGCGCCGCGTGTACCGCGCTGCTGGCCTTGCTGCTTGACGGCCTGGTGACCATGGCCAGCCGCCTCTGGCTGGAACGCGGAGTGCGTGCGTCTTAAGGCTGGGTAAAGGAATCGACATGAAAAAAATAAGCTTGATATTAGGCTGCGTCCTGCTGTTTGCAGGCATTGCGCAAGCCGCTGAAAAACCGGTGATCCGCATCGGCGCCCGAGTGTTCACCGAGCAGACCCTGCTCGCGGAAATCACCTCCCAGTATCTGCGCACCAAGGGTTACGACACCCGCGTGACCGGTGGCCTGGGCAGCAACCTGGCGCGCAGTGCCCAGGAAAGCGGGCAACTGGACCTGATCTGGGAATACACCGGCGTGTCCCTGGTGGCCTACAACCATGTGGACGAAAAACTCGACAGCGAACAGTCCTACGCACGGGTCAAAGAACTCGACGCGAAAAAAGGCCTGGTCTGGCTCTCGCCATCGAAGTTCAGCAACACCTACGCCCTGGCACTGCCAGAAAAAGTGGCCGCCGAGCACCCGCAGATCAATACGATCAGCGACCTGAACAACGCCATGCGAGAGGACACCAAGGAGCACCGCCTGGTGGCTCTGGACACCGAGTTCGCCAACCGTTCCGACGGCATGGCCGGCATGGTCAAGCTGTATGAGATGAACCTGACCCGCGAAAACACGCGCCAGATGGACGCCGGCCTGGTCTACACCGCGCTGCGTAACGGCCAGGTGTTTGCAGGGTTGGTGTACACCACTGACGGGCGCCTCAACGCCTTCAAGTTGAAGCTGCTGGAAGATGACCTGCATTACTTCCCGGACTACACCGCCGCGCCCGTGGTGCGTCAGGTTTATCTGGATGCCCACCCGCAACTGGCCGCCGAGCTCAAGCCACTGGCGGCGCTGTTCGACGATGAAACCATGCGCCAGTTGAACGCGCGGGTCGACGTCGACCATGAAAGCCCGTCCGCAGTTGCCGCTGATTTCCTGCGCCAGCACCCACTCAACTAAAGAGGAGAAGACATGGAATTTTTGAACGCCTTTTCCCATCTTGATTGGGCCCAAGTCCTGCACCTGACCTGGCAGCACATCACCCTGGTCGGTATCGCCGTGATCCTCGCAATTGTCGTCGGCGTGCCCCTGGGCGTGCTGATGACCCGTTTCCCGACCCTCGCTGGCCCGTTGCAGGCCAGTGCCACGGTGTTGCTGACCGTGCCGTCCATCGCCCTGTTCGGCCTGCTGCTGCCGTTCTACTCCAAGTTCGGCCAGGGCCTGGGGCCGATGCCGGCGATCACCGCTGTGTTCCTCTACTCGCTGTTGCCGATCATGCGTAACACCTACCTGGCCCTGACCGGCGTGGAGCCTGGGATTCGCGAAGCCGCCAAAGGCATCGGCATGACCTTCGGCCAGCGCCTGCGCATGGTCGAGTTGCCCATCGCGGTGCCGGTGATCCTCGCCGGCGTGCGCACTGCCGTGGTGATGAATATCGGTGTGATGACCATTGCCGCCACCATCGGCGCCGGTGGCCTGGGTGTACTTATTCTGGCTTCCATCAGCCGCAGCGACATGTCGATGCTGATCGTTGGCGCCGTGCTGGTCAGTCTCCTGGCCATCTTCGCCGACCTGCTTCTGCAATGGCTGCAACGCTCGCTGACTCCAAAAGGATTGCTCAAATGATCGAACTTCAAAACCTGTCCAAGACCTTCCAAAGCAACGGCAAGACCATTACTGCCGTTAACGATGTGAGCCTGACCGTCAACGAAGGCGAAATTTGTGTGTTCCTCGGCCCATCGGGTTGCGGCAAGAGCACCACGCTGAAGATGATCAACCGCCTGATCCGCCCGACCTCGGGCAAGATCCTGATCAACGGCGAAGACACCACCGACCTCGATGAAGTGACCCTGCGCCGCAACATCGGCTATGTGATCCAGCAGATCGGCCTGTTCCCCAACATGACCATCGAGGAAAACATCGTGGTGGTGCCCAAGCTGCTGGGCTGGGACAAGCAGAAATGCCATGACCGTGCCCGCGAATTGATGAGCATGATCAAGCTCGAACCCAAGCAGTATCTGCACCGCTACCCGCGCGAGTTGTCCGGCGGCCAGCAGCAACGAATCGGCGTGATCCGCGCCCTGGCGGCCGATGCGCCGTTGCTGTTGATGGACGAACCGTTCGGCGCGGTCGACCCGATCAACCGCGAGATGATCCAGAACGAGTTCTTCGAGATGCAGCGTGCGTTGAACAAGACCGTGATCATGGTCAGCCATGACATCGACGAGGCGATCAAGCTCGGCGACAAGATCGCAATCTTCCGCGCCGGCAAGCTGTTGCAGATCGACCACCCGGACACTCTGCTGGCCCATCCTGCCGACGAATTTGTCAGCAACTTTGTCGGCCAGGACAGCACCCTCAAGCGCCTGCTGCTGGTCAAGGCCGAAGACGCGGCGGACAACGCCCCGTCGGTCAGCCCGGAAACCCCGGTAGCCGATGCCCTGGAATTGATGGACGAGCATGACCGGCGCTATGTGGTGGTCACTTGCGCCGAGAACAAGGCGCTGGGGTATGTGCGACGTCGCGACCTGCATCGTCAGACCGGCACCTGCGCCCAGTACCTGCGCGAATTCAACGCCACGGCGGCGTTTGACGAGCACTTGCGCATCCTGCTGTCACGGATGTACGAGTTCAACCGTTCGTGGCTGCCGGTGATGGATGCCGAGCGGGTGTTTTTGGGGGAAGTGACCCAGGAGTCGATTGCCGAGTACCTGAGCTCCGGCAAGTCCCGTGGTGGCAAGACCAGTATTGTGTCGCCCGCAGAAACCGCCCAGGCCTGACCTGACACCACTCGGTCAAAACTGTGGGAGCGGGCTTGCTCGCGAAGGCGGCGTGTCAGTCACTGAATAGGGTGCTGAACCACCGCCTTCGCGAGCAAGCCCGCTCCCACATTTTGGACTGCCCCCAAGAAGTTGGAC